>NZ_JBIVZV010000011.1:0-105694 GCF_044759735.1 Streptomyces sp. NPDC100445
AAGTACCAGCTGCGCCCCCGCGACTGGGAGGCCGCCGCACGCGAGGGCCGCACCATCGCCCCCCTGATCACCCGCCTCAACGCCGTACGACGCCGCCATCCCGCGCTGCGGCGACTGCGCAATCTCCGCTTCCATCCGACCGACAACGACGCCGTGCTCGCCTACAGCAAGAGCACGGGGGCGGACACGGTCATCGTGGTCGTCAACCTCGACCCGCACCACACCCAGGAGGCCACGGTCTCGTTGGACATGCCGCAACTCGGCCTGGACCGGAACGCCGCCCTGTCCGTGCACGACGAACTGACGGGCGAGACGTACCGCTGGGGCAGGACCAACTACGTGCGTCTCACGCCCGGCCGGACGCCGGCGCACGTGCTCCACGTCGGGCGATCGACGCCCCAGATCGGAGGGCCCGCAGCGTCATGACCGTCAACGATCCCGTACCGGACACCTTCGAGGACACGCCCGCCAAGGACCGGGATCCGGAGTGGTTCAAACGCGCCGTCTTCTACGAGGTGCTGGTCCGCTCCTTCCACGACAGCAACGGCGACGGCGTCGGCGACCTGAAGGGACTCACCGCCAAGCTCGACTACCTCCAGTGGCTCGGCGTGGACTGCCTGTGGCTGCCGCCGTTCTTCAAGTCCCCGCTGAAGGACGGCGGTTACGACGTGTCGGACTACACGTCGGTGCTGCCCGAGTTCGGTGACCTCGCCGACTTCGTGGAGTTCGTGGACGCCGCGCACCAGCGCGGCATGCGCGTGATCATCGACTTCGTCATGAACCACACCAGCGACGAGCACCCGTGGTTCCAGGAGTCCCGCAAGAACCCCGAGGGCCCCTACGGCGACTACTACATGTGGGCCGACGACGACAAGCAGTACCAGGACGCCCGCATCATCTTCGTCGACACCGAGGTCTCCAACTGGACCTTCGACCCGGTGCGCGGCCAGTACTACTTCCACCGCTTCTTCTCCCACCAGCCGGACCTCAACTACGAGAACCCGGCCGTGCAGGAGGAGGTCCTGGCCGCCCTGCGCTTCTGGCTGGACCTCGGCATCGACGGGTTCCGGCTGGACGCGGTGCCCTACCTCTACGCCGAGGAGGGCACCAACTGCGAGAACCTGCCCGCCACCCACGCGTTCCTGCGTCGGGTGCGCCGCGAGATCGACGCGATGTACCCGGACACCGTGCTGCTGGCGGAGGCGAACCAGTGGCCCGAGGACGTCGTCGACTACTTCGGTGACTACGCGGCCGGCGGCGACGAGTGCCACATGGCGTTCCACTTCCCCGTCATGCCGCGCATCTTCATGGCCGTGCGCCGCGAGTCGCGCTACCCGGTCTCCGAGATCCTCGCCAAGACGCCCGCGATCCCCTCCGGCTGCCAGTGGGGCATCTTCCTGCGCAACCACGACGAGCTGACCCTGGAGATGGTCACCGACGAGGAACGCGACTACATGTGGGCCGAGTACGCCAAGGACCCGCGGATGCGCGCCAACATCGGCATCCGCCGGCGCCTCGCGCCCCTGCTCGACAACGACCGCAACCAGATCGAGCTGTTCACCGCCCTACTGCTGTCCCTGCCCGGCTCGCCGATCCTCTACTACGGCGACGAGATCGGCATGGGCGACAACATCTGGCTCGGCGACCGCGACGCCGTCCGCACCCCCATGCAGTGGACCCCCGACCGCAACGCCGGCTTCTCCTCCTGCGATCCCGGCCGCCTCTACCTCCCCACGATCATGGACCCGGTCCACGGCTACCAGGTCACCAACGTCGAGGCCTCCATGTCGTCGCCGTCCAGCCTGCTGCACTGGACCCGCCGCATGATCGAGATCCGCAAGCAGAACCCCGCCTTCGGACTCGGCTCCTACACCGAACTGCCCTCGTCCAACCCGGCGGTGTTGGCGTTCCTGCGGGAGTACGGCGACGACCTGGTGCTGTGTGTGAACAACTTCTCCCGCTTCGCCCAGCCCACCGAACTCGACCTGCGGGCCTACGACGGCCGGCACCCGGTCGAGCTGATCGGCGGGGTGCGTTTCCCCGCCATCGGTGAACTGCCGTACCTGCTCACCCTCCAGGGCCACGGCTTCTACTGGTTCCGGCTCACCCGAGTCGCATCCCGCATCGGCCGCCGCCGCTGATCCGGCGCCGAGGAAAGGACGCGTCACCATGCCGAAGACCATCACTCCCCGACCGAGGACCGCCGTCGGCGTCGACGGCCCCCTGGTCTCGCTGGGCGCGCTGCTGCGCGAGTGGTTGCCGAGGCAACGCTGGTTCGCGGGCAAGGACCGGCCCGTCACCGACCTGTCGGTGCTGTCCGTGACGGAGCTGTTCCCGGGGTGTCTGCACCTGCTGGTGCACGCCTCGCACGCGCCGGTGCCGGCCCCCGGCGGCACCCCCCCGCCCGGTGACTGCTACCAGCTCCTGCTGGGCCTGCGCCCGCACCTCGCCCCCCGCCTCGAGCGGGCGTTCATCGGACGGGCGGTGGAGGGCCCGCTGGCCGGACTCGCCGTCTACGACGCGCTGCACGACCCGCGCGCCGCCCACCTGCTGCTGGAGCGGCTGCGGCAGCCGGGTACGGCGGGCCCGCTGCGGTTCGAGTCCGACCCGGCCGCGCACCTGCCCGGCGGATTGCCGCCACGGCTGCTGGACGCCGAGCAGTCCAACTCCTCGATCGTCTACGGCGACGCCTACATCCTGAAGGTGTTCCGCCGGATCCAGCCGGGCGTCAACCCGGACCTGGAGGTGTCGGCCGCGCTGGCCGGGCAGGGCTGCACGCGGGTGCCCCCGCCGGTGGCCTGGTTCACCACGACCGCCCCACGCCCGGCCACCCTCGGGGTGCTCCAGCCGTTCCTGCCGGACGCGACGGACGGCTGGACGCTGGCGCTGCGCGCGCTCGCCGCCGGCGACGACTTCACCGCCGAGGCCCGCGCGCTCGGCCGGGCCATGGCCGAGGTGCACCTGGCGCTCGCCGGGGCGTTCCCGTCGCCCGGGCCGGCCGAGAACGGCCGTACGGCCGAGGCGATGTGCGCGCGGCTGGACGCCGCCGCGCACGCCGTGCCCGCGCTGGCGCCCTTCGTCCCCGGGCTGCGGGCCGCGTTCGGGGCGCTCGCCACGTGCGACACCGGGCCGCCCGCTCAGCGCATCCACGGCGACCTGCACCTCGGACAGGTGCTGCGGGCCGGCCGCGACTGGTTCGTCATCGACTTCGAGGGAGAACCCTCCCGCCCGCTCACCGAGCGGCGGGCCCCGCAGTCCCCGGTGCGCGACGTCGCCGGGATGCTGCGCTCCTTCGACTACGCGGCCCGGCAGCGCCGCCCCTGGCGACCCGAGTGGGCGCGCCGCTGCCGGGAGGCGTTCTGCGCGGGCTACGCGGCCCGCGCGGGCTGGGATCCACGCAAGAAGCACGCGCTGCTGCGCGCGCACGAGACGGACAGGGCGGTGTACGAGGTGCTGTACGAGGCAAGACACCGACCGGACTGGCTGCCGGTACCGATGGCGGCGATCAAGCGGCTCGCCGTGTGGGGAGGCTGACCCATGGCACTGCGTGACACGACACCTCCCGAGGCCGCGGGCCCGCCGCCGCCCGCTGCCGTCCCGGACACCGTCCGGGACGAGACGCTTCCCCACGCGCTGGACCCGACCGACCGGGGCCGGCTGCTGGCCGGGGCGCACCACGATCCGCACGCCCTGCTGGGCGCCCACCCGGTGCCGGGCGGCGTCCTCGTCCGGGCGCTGCGCCCGAACGCCCGGGCGGTGGGCGTGCTGGTGGACGGCGTGCGCACCGCGCTGGTGTCCGAGGGCGACGGCCTCTTCGCGGCCGTCCTCCCCGGCTCGGCCGTCCCGTCGTACACGCTGCTGGTGGAGTACGACGACGGCGAGCGGGAGGTGCACGACCCGTACCGCTTCCTGCCCGCGCTCGGCGAACTGGACCTGCACCTGCTCCGGGAGGGCCGGCACGAAGAGCTGTGGCGGGCGCTCGGGGCCGAGCCGATGGTCCACCAGGGCGTGGCCGGCACCCGCTTCACCGTGTGGGCGCCGAACGCCCAGGGGGTGCGGGTGGCCGGTGACTTCACGTACTGGGACGGCACGCAGTACCCGATGCGGTCGCTCGGCGCGTCCGGGGTGTGGGAGCTGTTCCTGCCCGGCATCGGCGAGGGCACCCGGTACAAGTTCGAGATCACCTCCCGGTACGGTCACCGGTTCCTGAAGGCGGACCCGATGGCGCGCCTCACGGAGGTGCCGCCGGACACCGCGTCGGTGGTGACGTCCTCGCGGTACGAGTGGGGCGACGCCGAGTGGATGGCGCACCGCGGTGACGTGCCCGTGCACCAGGCCCCGTTCTCGGTGTACGAGGTGCACCTGCCGTCCTGGCGGCCCGGGCTGACCTACCGGCAGTTGGCGGAGGAACTCCCCGCCTACGCGCGGGACATGGGCTTCACGCACGTCGAGCTGATGCCGGTGGCCGGATACCCCTTCAGCGGCTCCTGGGGCTACCAGGTCACCTCGTACTACGCCCCGACGCCCCGGCTGGGTCCACCGGACGACTTCCGGTACTTCGTGGACGCCTGTCACCGGGCCGGCCTCGGTGTGATCATGGACTGGGTGCCGGCGCACTTCCCCAAGGACGACTGGGCGCTGGCCCGGTTCGACGGGGAGCCGCTGTACGAACCCGGGGACTCCCGGCGGGCCGAGCACCCGGACTGGGGCACGTACGAGTTCGACTTCGGGCGGACCGAGGTGCGCAACTTCCTCGTCGCCAACGCGGTCTACTGGTGCGAGGAGTTCCACATCGACGGGCTGCGCGTGGACGCCGTGGCCTCGATGCTCTACCTCGACTACTCGCGTGATTCCGGCCAGTGGGAGCCGAACGTCTTCGGCGGGCGGGAGGACCTGGACGCGGTCGCCTTCCTCCAGGAGATGAACGCCACCGTGTACCGGCGCTGCCCGGGCGTGGTGACCATCGCCGAGGAATCGACCGCCTGGGAGGGGGTGACCCGGCCCACCGACAGCGGCGGCCTCGGCTTCGGGCTGAAGTGGAACATGGGCTGGATGCACGACTCGCTGGAGTACATTCAGAAGGAGCCGGTGCACCGCAGGTACCACCACAACGAGATGACCTTCTCGATGGTGTACGCCTACAGCGAGAACTACGTCCTGCCCATCTCCCACGACGAGGTCGTCCACGGCAAGCAGGCGCTGGTGTCGAAGATGCCGGGCGACTGGTGGCAGCGGCGCGCCAACCACCGCGCCTACCTCGGCTTCATGTGGGCCCACCCGGGCAAGCAACTGCTGTTCATGGGGCAGGAGTTCGCGCAGGGCGCCGAGTGGTCCGAGGCGCACGGCCCCGAGTGGTGGCTGCTCGCCGACGACTACCACTCCGCCGGCGACCACCGCGGTGTGCGCGACCTGGTGCGGGACCTGAACACGGTGTACCGGCGGACCCCGGCGCTGTGGCAGCGGGACACCGACCCGGGCGGCTTCCGGTGGGTGCTGTGCGACGCGGCGGACGACAACGTCCTGGCGTTCCTACGGTTCGCCGGGGACGGTGCCCCCCTGCTGAGCGTGTCGAACTTCTCCCCCGTCGTCCGGCACGGCTACCGCCTGTGGGTGCCCGACGAGGTCCCCGCCTGGCGGCAGGTGCTGAACACCGACGCCACCGGTTACGGCGGCGGCGGGGTCGGCACCGATGACCCGGTCAAGCCCGGGGACGGGTTCCTGGAGCTGACGCTGCCACCGCTCGCCACCGTCTGGCTGGTCCCGGCGGGCTGAGCGCGCCGCAGGTGTCGCGGCCGTCCGTGGGGGCAGTCGGGGTTCGTACGGACCCATGACTGCCCCTTGCGGCACCAAGAGAAGGGCGGCACCTCGTGCGCACCGTCGGAGTGGAGGAGGAGCTCCTCCTGGTCGACCCGGACAGCGGCGACCCCAAGGCGCTCGCGGCGCCCGTGCTCGCCCGCGCCGCCCAGGACGATCCGGACCAGGACGTCTTCGAGAAGGAACTGTTCGGGCAGATGCTGGAGTTCGCCACGCATCCGCAGTCGGACATGGCGGCTCTCGGCGACGAGATCGTGCGCTGCCGCAAGGAGGCGGCCGGGCACGCGGGACAGATCGGCTGCGGGGTCGCGGCGCTGGCCAGCTCCCCCCTGCCGGTGAGCCCGTCCCTCAGCATGAACGAGCGCTACCGGTGGCTGGCCGAACGGTACGGGGTGCCGACCCGGGAGCAGCTGGTGTGCGGCTGTCACGTCCATGTGTCGGTGGAGTCCGACGAGGAGGGCGTGGCGGTGCTCGACCGGATCCGGCCGTGGCTGCCGGTCTTCCGCGCGATCAGCGCCAATTCGCCCTTCTGGCAGGGCCGGGACACCGAGTACCACAGCTACCGCAGCCGGGTGTGGGAGCGCTGGCCGTCGGCCGGGCCGACCGAGCTGTTCGACACGCCCGAGCGGTACCACCGGCGGGTGGCGGACATGGTGGCGACCGGTGCGCTGCTCGACGAGGGGATGGTGTACTTCAGCGCGCGGCTGTCCGCGGCCTACCCGACGGTGGAGATCCGCGTGTCGGACGTCTGCCTGAACGCGGAGACGACCGTGCTGATCGCCACGCTGACCCGGGGCCTGGTGGAGACCGCCGCGCGGGACTGGCGGGCCGGCCGGCCGCCGCTCGACCACAGTGTGAG
The DNA here is from genome assembly GCF_044759735.1 of Streptomyces sp. NPDC100445. Classification (NCBI taxonomy): domain Bacteria; kingdom Bacillati; phylum Actinomycetota; class Actinomycetes; order Kitasatosporales; family Streptomycetaceae; genus Streptomyces; species Streptomyces sp. NPDC100445. The sequence continues at coordinate 6,674 of NZ_JBIVZV010000011.1, forward strand.
CCTGCTGCGGCTCGCCGACTGGCAGGCCGCCCGCTTCGGCCTGGACCACGAACTGCTCGACCCGGTGACGCTCCGGCCGCGGCCCGCCGCCGAGGTGCTGCGCTCGCTGCTGGAGCACACCGGCGACGCGCTCGCCGGCAGCGGGGACGCGGCCCGCGCCGAGGAGGCCGTCGCCGGTCTGCTGCGGCACGGCAACGGCGCCCGCGAGCAGCGGCGGCTGCTGGAGCGCACCGGTAGCCTGCGGGACGTCGTCACCGAGTGCGTGCGCCGCACCCAGGGCTGAGGGCGCCGGTCAGAGGATCAGCACCAGGGCGTAGACCAGGAAGAAGGCCGCGACCAGCACGACCAGCACGAGGATCAGGGTCAACGGGGCCTTGGCCCAGCCTCTGCGCTGGACGTGCGGCTCGCGCGGCCCGGCCTCCGGCATGCTGCTCTCGGCGGGCGGAGTCTCACCGGGCGGGACCCCTCCGCCCGGTTCCAGTCCGGTCGTGCGCTCGGGTTCCGGATCGGGGTTCACATGGCTCATGCCGTACGAGTCCCCAGAACACGGTGCCCAGAACACGACCGGATCATCAGCCGATCACGAGTTGACCGTTCCCGTCACCGGACGCGCTCGCCTGGGCTACATTCGAGCACCGCCGACACCGAGCCGGTCGGCGGAGTGGCCCCGCGTATCCCAGGAGCAGCGCATGCGGAACGTCGCCCTCGCTCCAACCGTCACCCCGCCGTTCACCGGCGGTCTCGTCGACAGCGTCTTCGAGACGGCGGAGCGCAATCCCCGGCTGCCGATGCTCGCGCACCGCGCGGATCCCGCCGCCGGATGGGAGTCGCTGACGGCGGCCGAGGTCCGCGACCAGGTGGTCGACGTGGCCAAGGGCCTGATCGCCGCGGGCGTCGCCCCGGGCCACCGGGTGGCCCTGATGGCCCGCACCCGGTACGAGTGGACGGTGTTCGCCCACGCGTTGTGGGCGGTGGCCGCCGAGATCGTGCCGATCCATCCGGCCGCCTCGCGCGACCAGGTCGAGTGGATCCTGCGGGACGCCGGCTGCGTGGCCGTGGTCGTGGAGGACGAGCAGGGCGTCATGACCGTAGGCACGGTGTGCGCCCGGCTGCCGCTGCTTCGGCACGTCTGGCAGCTGGACGCGGGTGCGCTGCCCGCGCTGGCCGAGCGCGGCGCGACGGTGCCGTACACGACCGTGGCGTCGCTGCGCCGGATCGTGCTCCCCGACGCCACGGCGGCCGTCGTCTACACCTCCGGCACCTCGGGCCGTCCGATGGGCTGCGCGCTGAGCCACCGCGGCCTCGCCTACCCGTGCGACACCCTGCTGGCCGGCTGGGGACACACCGCCGCCGCCCCGGGCGAACAGGGGGCCGTCCTGGCCTTCCTGCCGTTCTCCCACGTCTACGGGATCATGATCATGCTGACGTGCGTGCGCGGCGGGATCCTGCTGGGGCACGAGCCGGAGCTGACCGAGCCGGCGCTGGCGTCGGCGCTGGCCACGTTCCGGCCGACGTACCTCTACGGCGTGCCGTCGCTGTTCGAGAAGGTGTACAAGAACTTCCTGCGGGCCGCGGAACGGGAGGGCCGGCGCGCCCTGTTCGAGCGGGCCGCGCGGACCGCGCGGGACTTCGCCGCGGCCGAGGAGCGCCGGCGGCTGGGCACCGGGCCGGGCCCCGCGCTGGAGCTGCGGCTCCAGCACGCCGTGTACGAGCGGACGGTCTACCGGCGGCTGCGCGCGGCGCTCGGCGGCCGGGTGGTGCGCGGCACCTCCGGGGGCTCCTCGCTCGACCGGGGGCTGTCCCTGTTCTACGAGGGCATCGGCGTGTACGTCCACGACGGGTACGGCCTCACCGAGTCCTGCGGCGGGATCACCATGCAGCCGCTGGGCCGTGAGCGGTCCGGGACGGTGGGCCGGCCCCTGCCGGGGACCGAGGTCCGGGTCGCGGACGACGGGGAGATCCTGGTGCGCGGGCCGTCGGTGTTCCAGGGCTACATCGGCGACGAGGCGGCGACCCGTGCCGTGCTGCGCGGTGGCTGGCTGGCCACCGGCGACCTGGGACGGCTGGACCCCGAGGGCTATCTGACGATCACCGGACGCAAGAAGGACATCATCGTCACCAGCGGCGGCAAGAGCGTGGCCCCCGCCCTGCTGGAGCAGCGGCTGCGCCGGCACCCGCTGGTGCACCAGGCGGTGGTGATCGGTGACGACCGGCCCTGCGTCGGCGCCCTCATCACCCTCGACCCGGAGTTCCTCGCGCACTGGCGGGCCGCCCTGCGGATCCAGGGGGACGTCGCGGGCCGGGAGGCGCGGGAGGAGAACGCGCTGCGCGAGGAGATCACGCGGGCCGTCGCCTCCGCCAACAGCGCGGTGTCCCGGGCCGAGTCGATCCGGGTCCACCGGGTCCTCCAGGAACCGTTCGGGCCGGGCAACGGGCTGCTCACCCCGTCCCTGAAGCTGCGCCGGGCCGCCGTCGTGCGGCACTACGCCGCCGAGATCGAGGCGATGTACCAGGCGCGCGCCCGGGGGCGGCGGAGCCCGCTGGAGACCGCGGACTGGGACGAGTCGGACGACGTCTTCCGCTGAGCGGGCGCACCGTGGGGACGGCTGTGCCGAGGGGGGACGGATAGCCGGCGCGGCTCGGGGAACCCGCAGCGCAGGCAGAGATCAGCAACGACGACCGTCCTGGTCGGAAGAGGCCGGGTCGGCCCCTTACACCCGGACCGGGGAATGCGAGATGGCGACGGAGCCGCGTTGGGACGACACACCGCCCTCGGAGGAGACGTACGAGCGTACGTTCTCCTTCCCGGGTGAGCTGCGCAACGTCACGGAGGCCCGGGTGGCGGCGGAGACGTACCTCGGTGCGCTCGCCGCGGGCGTGCCACCGGGCGCGCCCGAGTACTGGGACGACATCCTGCTGGTCGTGACGGAGCTGGCCGCGAACGTGATCCAGTACGCGCCCGGCCCGTTCGACCTGCGGATGCGCCGCACCTTCGACGGGGTGCACGTGACGATGCGCGACACGAACACCACCAAGCCGGAGCCGAGGCCCTTCCACCCGCGGACGGGCGGCGGGGGCATCGGCTGGCACCTGGTGCACACCCTGTGCACGCAGGTGAGCGTCGTCGTGCACGAGGGCGGCAAGGACATCCACGTCTTCCTGCCCTGGTGAGCGGGTGTGCGACGTGTAGGTGTACGCCATCCGGTTACTCCGTCCCGTGCGGGGGCACGTTGATCCCCACGCGTTCGTCTGCCTGCCGTACCCAGCTGGCGGAACGGCTGGAGGCACGGTGGGATCGGAGTCGGTGCACAGCGATCCGGGGCGGGCGAACGGCGTCGAGTCGGACCGCCCGGAGCCGCAGAAAGGGATGAACACCGTGACACGACCCAGGATCCTGGTGGTGGGAGCAGGCTTCGCCGGAGTGGAGTGCGTCCGCCGCCTGGAGCGGAAACTCACCCCCGGCGAGGCCGACGTCACCCTGGTGACGCCGTTCGCCTACCAGCTCTACCTGCCGCTGCTGCCCCAGGTCGCCTCCGGCGTGCTCACGCCGCAGTCGATCGCCCTGTCGCTGCGGCGCAGCAGCAAGTACCGCACGCGGATCATCCCGGGCGGTGCGATCGGGGTGGACCCGCAGGCCAAGGTGTGCGTCGTCCGCACCATCACCGACAAGATCGTCAACGAGCCCTACGACTACATCGTGCTGGCGCCGGGCAGCGTGACCCGCACCTTCGACATCCCGGGCCTGACCGACCACGCCTTCGGCATGAAGACGCTCGCCGAGGCCGCCTACATCCGCGACCACGTCATCACGCAGCTCGACCTCGCCGACGCCAGCGACGACCCGGCCGAACGGGCCGCGCGGCTCCAGTTCGTGGTCGTCGGCGGCGGGTACGCCGGCACCGAGACCGCGGCCTGCCTCCAGCGGCTCACGCACGCCGCCGTACAGCGCTATCCGCGCCTGGACCCGGGCCTGATCAAGTGGCACCTGATCGACATCGCGCCCAAGCTCATGCCGGAGCTGGGCGACAAGCTCGGCCGCAGCGCGCAGGAGATCCTCAAGCGGCGCGGCATCGAGGTCTCGCTCGGAGTGTCGATCGCCAAGGCCGGCCCGGAGGAGGTCACCTTCACCGACGGCCGGGTCGTGCCGACGCACACCCTGATCTGGACGGCGGGCGTGGTGGCCAGTCCGCTGATGTCCACGCTGGGCGCGGAGACGGTCCGCGGCCGGCTGGCGGTCACCGCGGAGATGTGCCTGCCGGGCCACGACGGCGTGTTCGCGCTCGGCGACTCCGCCGCCGTCCCGGATCTGGCGAAGGGCCAGGAGGGCTCGGTCTGCCCGCCGACCGCGCAGCACGCCATGCGGCAGGGCCGGAAGGTCGCCGACAACGTCATCGCGGCGCTCCAGGGCCGCCCCCTCCAGCCGTACGAGCACAAGGACCTGGGCCTGGTCGTCGACCTCGGCGGCAAGGACGCGGTGTCCAAGCCGCTGGGCATCGAGCTGCGCGGGGTGCCCGCGCAGGCGGTGGCCCGCGGCTACCACTGGTCGGCGCTGCGCACCAACGTCGCCAAGACCCGGGTGATGACCAACTGGCTGCTGAACGCGGTCGCCGGCGACGACTTCGTGCGCACCGGTTTCCAGGCCCGCAAGCCCGCCCGGCTGAAGGACTTCGAGTTCACCGACGCCTACCTGACGCCGGAGCAGGTCCGGGCCCGGGTGGAGGGCGGGGCCCTCGCCCAGCCGTGATGTGACGTGGATCACCGGGGGATCGCCGATCGGTTCCGGCCGTACCGGCGGTCCTCCCCGGTGACCGCAGAACGCAGCACACGGACGGAGCGTCCCGGCATGACCGAGAAGACCGTGAAGGGCCCCGCGAGCTACTTCCCCTCGATCGAGGAGAAGTACGGCCGGCCGGTCGGCGAGTGGCAGGCACTCATCCGTTGCTCGCCGCTCACCCGGCACATGGAGCTGGTGGCCTGGCTCAAGGCCGAGCACGGCATGGGGCACGGACACGCCAACGCCCTGGTGGCCGCGACCCTGGCCGGGGGCGAGTAGCCCGGCGCCACGTGCGATGCTGGGTCGGAGATCATTTTCTGGCAGGGAGAGAGCGCGGCGGCGTGAGGGCAGCGGGACGGTCGGGACGGGTACGCGTGTGGGACCGGCTCGCGGCGTCGGATCCCGGGCTGCTGCGGCTGACCGCCGGGCTGCGCACGGTCGCCGCCATCGCGCTCACCCTCGCGGTGCTCGCCGCGCTGCGGGTGCCGGTGCCGCAGCTGGTGGCCGGCGCGATGGCGTCGATGGTCGCCACCTTCGCCATCCGGGAGAAGCAGCGCGGCCCGCAGGCCGTCACCCTGGCGCTCGGCCTGCCGGTCGCCCTGGCCTCGGTGGCGCTGGGCGCACTGCTCGACCAGCGGGTCCTCGCCGGTGATCTGTTCTTCGTCGCCCTCATCTTCAGCGCCGTCTACGGCCGCCGGTTCGGCGACCGCGGCACCGCCCTGGGGCTGATCGGCTTCCAGATCTACTTCCTCTCCCTGTTCGTACACGCCACCGTCGCCACGCTGCCCCAGCTGTCCGGCGTCCTCTGCGTGGCCTTCGCGTGCAGCGCGACCGCCCGGTTCGTGCTGCTGCCGCAGACCCCGGCGGGCACCCTGGACCGGCTGCGGCGGGCCTTCCGGGCCCGCCTGGCCCAGCTCGTCGCCACCCAGACCGAGCTGCTGGACGCCGGACCCGACGCGGTGGAGAAGGTCCTGGACGACCTGCGCACCGGCACCGCGCGGCTGCACGAGACGGCACTGCTGATCCAGGGCCGGCTGGAGGACGGCACCTCCGACGCGGCGGTGGCCCGGCTGCTCCAGCGCCGGATCGCCGACGCCGAGATCGCGGCCGAGCGGCTCGGGCTGCTGCTGCTCACCGCGCGCAGCGCCGAACGCACCGACACGCTCACCCTGCACCTGCCCGGCGCGCCCGTGCCCTCCGCGGGCACGCTGCCGGTACGGGACGAGGCGACGGCCGCGCTGCGCCGGGACCTGGGCGCGCTGCGGCTGCTGATGCTGCGGCCCGCCGGGGAGGCCGCGGGAACCGCGCTCGCCCACGTGCGCAACCGGCTGCTCGGCTACCGCGACGAGGAGAACCTGCCGGTGGCGTCACCGGCCGTGCAGGACGCCTTCCGCGGGCTCGGGGAGGCCGCCCGCGCCGCGCTGGGCCTGCGGCTCGCCCTGGACGGCCCGCAGGACGACGCCGACGACAGCCCGGCGACCATCCGCTCCCGCGAGGAGCTGGACGCGGAGGACGCCGCCATCGAGGTGAGCGAGGAGGCCGAGCGGGAGGAGGCCGGGCCGACCGGCCTGAGGCGGCCCACCACCCGGGCCGCGGTCCAGGTCGCCGTCGGTTCGGCGCTGGCCATCACCGGCGGCGAGCTGCTGTCCAGCCAGCGCTGGTACTGGGCGGTGCTGACCTGTTGGATCGTGTTCCTGAACACCGCCTCCACCGGGGAGATCCTGGTGAAGGGCTACCGGCGGCTGCTGGGCACGGTGCTCGGCGTCGTGGCCGGCATCGGACTCGCCGCCCTGGTCGGGCACCACACGTGGACGGCGTTCGCGCTGGTGCTGCTGTTCATCTTCGCGATGTTCTACTCGGCGCCCCTGTCGTACACGCTGATGTCGTTCTTCGTGACGGCCATGCTGGGCCTGCTGTACACGCTGCTGAACACCTACAGCACGGCGGTGCTGGTGCTGCGGGTGGAGGAGACGGCGCTCGGCGCGGCCTGCGGGGTGATCGCGGCGGCGCTGGTGCTGCCCGTGCACACCGACCGCCGGACCAACGAGCTGCTGGTCGCCGTCCTGGACCGGCTGGCCGACGTCACGCAGGCCGCCGTCGACCAGCTCAGCGGCGGGACCGGCGGCGATCTGGTGGAGCGGGCGCGCGAGCTGGACCAGGCACTGGCCGACCTGCGCGCGGCCATCCAGCCGCTGACCCACCCGATCACCCCGCTGCGCTCCCGGCGGGACACCGCCCGGTACGTCGTCGCACTGCTGGAGACCTGCGCGTACCACGCGCGTTCGCTGGCGGCCACGGCGGAGCTGCTGCCGACGCATCCGTCGATCGCGGCGGACCCGCGGCTGCGCGGGGCGTGCGGGCGGATCGTGCACAACATCGGGGCCCTCGCCGCACACGGGAGGGACCCCAGGTCCACGGCGGAGATGCGGACCGGCTCCAGCATCGCGTCGATGCTGGAGCCGGGAACCCTGCGCACCCCGCGCTACGGCCGGGTGACCGACCGGGTGCTGCGCCACCTCCAGCGCCTGGACGAGGCGGTCTCCGGCCTGGCGCGGCCGCTGGGGGTCACCGGCGGTCCGGCGGCGCCGGGCCGGTGACCCCTCACCGCGGCTCGCCGCCGGGGCGACGGTTGCCGAGCACCTCGTCGCGGACGCGGGCGCAGCTGCGGCTGATCAGCCGGGAGACGTGCATCTGCGAGATGCCGAGCTGGTCGGCGATGCGGCTCTGCGTCATGTCCTCGAAGAATCGCATGTAGAGGATGGCCCGCTCGCGTTCGGGCAGTCGGCGCAGCCCCTCCTTGGCGGCCTCCCGGTCGACGACGACGTCGTAGGAGGTCTCGGTCGCACCGAGCGTGTCGGCGAGGCTGTAGCCGTCCTCGGCGGCGGACAGCTCGGCGTCCAGCGAAAGGGTGGAGAAGCTCTCCAGCGCCTCCATGCCCGCGGTCACCTCGTCCTCGGTGAGCCCGGTGTGGGCGGCGATGGCTGCGACGGTGGGCTCGGGGCTGCCGGGATGCTGGGTGAGTTCGCGGCGGGCCACCCGCACCCGGTTGCGCAGCTCCTGCACCCGGCGCGGCACCCTCAGGGCCCACATCCGGTCGCGGAAGTGCCGCTTCACCTCGCCGGTGATGGTCGGCACCGCGTAGCTCTCGAAGGCTCCGCGGGAGGGGTCGAACCGGTCGATCGCCTTGACCAGGCCGAGCGCGGCCACCTGGCGCAGGTCCTCGACGGACTCCCCGCGGTCGCGGAACCGGCCGGCGATGCGGTGGGCCATGGGCAGCCACGCGGTGACGAGTTCGTCCCGTACGGCGTCGCGCTCGGGGCCGTCGTCCAGTTCCGCCAGCCGGGTGAAGAGGTCCGCGGTCTCGGGGGCGTCGTCATGGCTGCGCCGGCCGGACGTCGCGGGGGCGTTGGTGGTGGCCGTCGTACCGGGACGGCTTGTCGACATGTCGGTCAGCATGCGGAATCGCTCCTGAACGGGGTTTCAGGGCTCTGCGCCGGAACCTGGTTCCGGGTCCTGGCCCGAACGGTGGTGTCAGGGGTCCCCACGGGTGAGCCGCCGGCCCGCCGGAAGCGGGCCCGGGGCGGTCGTGCTACCCGCCGGGCGCGCGCCTCCAGTCCGAAGCACGAGATTCCGTCTGCCCCCCGCCCTCACGGGCAAACGCCGCTGAGCGGAACTTCGCAAACCACTTCAATGGAGCGGCACGACGGCCGTGATGCGCTTGCCGCCGCGGGGCAGCTCCGCCACCCGGACGTCCCGGGCCAGCCGGCGGACCAGGGGCCAGCCGTGGCCGCCGGGCCGGGCGCCCTCCCGCCGGTCGGCGGCCGGGCGGGTCATGGGGAAGGCGTCGCTGCGGTCGCTGACCGAGACCCGGACCCCTGCGGGGTCCACGTCGACGTCGAAGCCGGTGATGCCGCCGCCGTGCACCAGGGCGTTGGTGGCGAGCTCCGAGGTGACCAGGACGGCGTCCGCCAGCGCGCGCGGCGGGCAGTGCAGGGAGCGGGCACGGCAGCGTTCGGTCACCGCGCGCTCCACGGCCCGGCGGGCGTCGGCCGCGCGGCAGGGCAGTCGTGGGGGCGGTTCCGCCAGGGCGACGGAGGCGGCGGTGCGGTGCTGGTCGAGCATCCTTTTCCTCCAGGTTCGTACCCGTTCCACAGCTGTCGTTCCCTTTTCGGCTGACCCTTCCGGGCGTCGTCAAACACCCGTCACCGTCCTGTCATCACCCCGCGCGGCGCGGGTATCCGGTCGGCATGACGGATGTGGTGGACGCGGACGAGTTGTTGCGGCGGATCCGGCGGGGCCGGGACTGTGCGGGCGAGGAGGAGCGGGCCTGGCGGGAGCGGGCCCAGGGGCTGACGGCCACCGACCCGGAGGGCGCGCGGGAGGCGGCGGTCCGGGCGGAGACGTACGCGGCGGTGCTGCGGGTGCTGGACGAGATCGTGAACCCGGGCGCGGCCGCGTCGGGGACGACGGAGTGAAGCGGGTCACCTGACCCGGATGGGGTGCGACACAGGCACCCGAGATGGTTTATTATTCATACATACGTGATGCCGGAGTGGCGCGGAACCGTCCTTCCGCCCTTCCCGTGTCACCGCATACGGCCCTGGCTGGTCTCCCCCGTCCAGCCAGGGCTTCTTGCTGCCCGGACGGGCGCCGGAAAACGCCGACACGCCCCGCTTCGAGGTGCCCGGCGCTGTGGCAGCGGCTGAAATGGGCTTGGCGACATCACCCGAACCGCCACCGCCGCCGGCGAGGAGCCCCGCGCATGACCAAAGCGATCAAACTGCTGACCGCCCTCCCCCAGGCCCAGCGCGAGCGACTGATGGAGCTGGCCAAGGAGGTGTCCTTCCCGGAGGACAGCCGCATCTTCGAGGCGGGCGGCACCGCCGACCGGTTCTGGGTGGTGCGCTCGGGCGCGGTCCACCTCGACCAGCAGGTGACCACCCGGCAGCGGGTGACCGTGGCCACGCTCGGCGCCGGCGACATGCTCGGCTGGTCCTGGCTGTTCCCGCCGTACCAGTGGGACTTCGGCGCGGTGGCGTTCAGCAACGTGCGCGCCTACGAGTTCGACGGCCCCTCGGTGCTCGCGCTGTGCGTGGAGGATCCGCTGCTCGGGCTCTCGCTGGTGCGGACGGTGGCCGAGATCCTCGCCCACCGGCTGGAGACGACCCGCGGGAAGCTGATGGACCAGTACACGACCCGCCGGCGGGGCCCGCTGTAGCCGACCCCGGGAAGCGACCGGCGGACCGGCCGCGGCGGTGCGCCGGTCGCTTCCCGGGGCCGGTCCGCCGGATCGCGGGCGGGCCCGTCAGACGCGGTAGCGGCGCAGCGCCGGGACGGCGGCCGCGAGCGCCAGCATCACGACGACGACCAGCACGCCGCCGCCCGCGACCGCGGCGCGCGGGCCGAACGCCGAGCCGGCCGTGCCGTGCAGCACGTCGGCCAGGCGCGGGCCGCCCGCCACGACCACCGTGAAGACCCCCTGCATCCGTCCGCGCATCTCGTCGGTCGCGGCGGACAGCAGGATGGCGCCGCGGAACACCATGGAGACCATGTCGGCGACCCCGGCCACGGCGAGGAAGGCCATGGCGACCCAGAGGTTGCCGCTCAGCCCGAACCCGGCGATGGCCACGCCCCAGCCGACGACCGCGCCGATGACCATCCAGCCGTGCCGGCGGGCCCGCGAGAAGACGCCGGAGAAGAGGCCGCCGAGCACCGCGCCGACCGGGATGCCCGCGAACAGCACACCGAGCGCGAGGCCCTCGCCGTACGAGCCGTACGTCTGCGCGGCCAGCTGGGGGAAGAGGGCGCGGGGCATGCCGAGGACCATCGCGACGATGTCGGCGAGGAAGGACAGCAGCAGCACCTTGTGCAGGGCGATGTACCGGAACCCGGCCGCTATCTCGCGCACCCCGGCCCGGCGGGCGGCGGGCCCGCCCAGCGGCGGCAGCGCGGGCAGCCGGAAGACGGCCCAGACGGTCACGCACAGGGCGAGCGCGTCGACGAGGTAGAGCACGGGCAGTCCGACGACCGGGATCAGCGCGCCGGCGAGCAGGGGGCCCGCGACCAGCCCCGTCTGCATCACCGTGGAGCCGAGGGCGTTGGCGGCGGGCAGCTGCTCGGCGGGGACCAGCCGGGCTATGGAGGCGCTGCGGGCCGGGGAGTTCAGGCCGAAGAACGCCTGCTGGAGGGCGAGCAGCACCATCAGGACCACGACGGAGCCGAGGCCCGTGGCGGCCTGCGCCCAGAACAGCAGCGACGTGACGGCGATGCCGGTGTTGGTGACGAGCAGCAGCTTGCGGCGGTCCACCGTGTCGGCGACCGCCCCGCCCCACAGCGCGAACGCCACCATGGGCACGAGTCCCGCGAGGCTCGCGTAGCCGACCCAGGCCGAGGAGTGGGTGATGTCGTAGATCTGCTTGGGCACGGCGACGGCGGTGAGCTGGCTGCCGACGGCGGTGACGATGGTCGACGACCACAGGCGCCGGTAGGCGGGGATCCGCAGCGGGCGGGTGTCCATCGCCCAGCGGCGCCAGCCGCCCCGGGACGGCTCCTGCTCCGCCGGCGCCCCGGCGTCGGTTGCGGTACTGCTCTCACTCGTGTCCACGGCTGTCCTGGTTGCTCGCTACATCTTCTTGCTTCGAGAGCCTGACTATTCCAGGGAGAGCCGTGCACCACGACCGGATATGACTCAGGAGCCCAGGACCAGGGAGGCGCCCAGGATCAGCATGGTGGCGGCGACCAGGCCGTCGAGTACCCGCCAGGCGCCCGGCCGGGCCAGCACCCGCCCGAGCAGCCGCGCCCCGAAACCGAGCGCGGCGAACCAGACCACGCTGGCGAGGGCCGCGCCGAGCCCGAACGTCCAGCGCAGCGGGCCGCGGTCGGCGGCCAGCGAGCCGAGCAGGAAGACCGTGTCCAGGTAGACGTGCGGGTTGAGCCAGGTCATGGCCAGGCAGGTGAGCACCGCCCGGCGCCGCGAGCCCACCGCCTCGCCCGCCACCCGCAGCCCGGCCCCCGCCCTGAGCACCCGGCGGGCCGCCAGGGCGCCGTAGCAGAGCAGGAAGGCCCCGCCCACGATCCCCACCGCGCGCAGGGCGCCCGACCAGGCCACCACGACCGCGCCCACCCCGCCGACCCCGAGGGCGATCAGCACCGCGTCCGACAGGGCGCAGATGCCGACCACGGTGAGAACGGCGTCGCGGCGCACCCCCTGCCGGAGGACGAAGGCGTTCTGGGCGCCGATGGCGACGATCAGGGAGAGGCCGGTGCCGAATCCGGCGGCCGCGGCGGTCAGGGCGTGGTTCATGCCCTCGACGCTAGGCACGGCCCGGCGGCAAGTACAGCTAAAGATTCTTACGTACCCTTAGCTGTCGTGATGAACGAGCTGCCCCTGGACCAGGTGCGCACCCTGCTGGCCGTGGTCGACGAGGGCACCTTCGACGCGGCCGCGGCCGCCCTGCGCGTGACACCGTCGGCGGTCAGCCAGCGGGTCAAGGCGCTGGAGCAGCGCACCGGCCGGGTCCTGCTCCAGCGCACCAAGCCGGTACGGCCCACGGAGTCCGGCGCGGTGCTGGTGCGGTTCGCCCGGCAGCTCGCCCGGCTGGAGCGGGACGCGTGGGGCGAACTGGGGCTGGACGGCACCGGGGAGCCGACGCGGGTGTCGGTCGCGGTGAACGCCGACTCGCTGGCGACCTGGTTCCTGCCGGCGCTGTCCCGGGTCGCGGGCCTGTGCTACGAACTGCACCGGGAGGACGAGGACCACACGGCGGCCCTGCTGCGCGAGGGGCTGGTGATGGCGGCGGTGACCTCCTCCCCCGACCCGGTGCCCGGCTGCACGGTCCGCCCGCTGGGGCGGATGCGCTACCTGCCCGTGGCCGCCCCCGGCTTCGCCGCCGCCCACCTGGACGGGCCGCCCCTGGCCGAGGCGCTGCCCCGGGCGCCCGTCGTGGTGTTCGACCGCAAGGACGACTTCCAGGACGGTTTCCTCCGCCGGCTGGGCCGGACGTCGGCCGGTCCCCACCGGCACCTCGTGCCGACCTCGGAGGGGTTCCTCGACGCGGTCGCCGCGGGACTCGGCTGGGGCATGGTCCCCGAGGCTCAGGCCGGCCCGCTGCTTCAGGAGGGCCGGCTGGTCGTGCTCGCCCCCGGCGAGTGGATGGACCTGTCCCTGTACTGGCAGCAGTGGAAGCTCGACTCGCCGGCCCTGGCCGCCCTCGCCGACGCGGTGACGGCCGCCGCGGCCGGGGCGCTGCGCCGCCGCTGACACCCGCGGTACCGCCTCCGGTTCACCGGTCACCGGCGCCCTCGGGCGAGTGCGGGACACGGTGCCGCGGGTGCGGCGCGGCACCCGGCCGGCGCCGCCGCGGCCGACCCGGGCGCGGCAGCGGGCCGTGCCCGATCCCGAACTACGCGCGCGCGACCCGGGGTTCACCCCGCCGGCACCGACGCCGTCAACTCCCCTGCCCCGCCGCCGCATCGGACGACGGGAATGCCGACCGCGCACCGCGCACCGGGCGCCCGGATCGCACCCACCGCCCGATCTCCTCCAGTTGTGCCGTTTCACGCCGTCGCGACCGGTCACCCGCACCCCAGCACACTTTCGACAGGCACGGACGACTTCGACTTCCTCCAGGAGATTGTGATGGACAACTGGCGCGACCATGCCGCGTGCCGTCAAGAGGACCCCGACCTGTTCTTCCCGATCGGCACGACCGGTCCGGCACAGGTCCAGACCCAGCAGGCGAAGGCCGTGTGCGGGCAGTGCCCGGTCCGGGAGCAGTGCCTCGGGTGGGCGCTGGAGACGGACCAGACCATCGGCGTCTGGGGTGGTACGACGGAGCTGGAGCGCCGGGCGCTGCGGCGCCGCGCCCGCTCCCGGCCCCGCTCGGGGTGACCGGCGACGACAGCGGGGGCCTGGCGGGCCCCCGCGGCCGGGTCAACGGCTCCCGCGGCGCAGCGTGCCCCACGCCCGCTCCTGCCGGGCCACCTCGGCCTTCGCCTCGTCGATCACCTCGCCCGCGATCCAGCACAGCGGCTCGACATCGGCCACGAGCGGTTCGTTGTCAGGGCCCCGGCCAGTCTCCCGGCCCTTGAGGACCCAGGGACGGACGCCGGGGCCCTTCTCGTGCGGCAGGTGCGCGTAGTCGTACAGGCGGCGCGCCACCCACAGCTCCCGGGACCGGTCCTCCCACCAGGCCTCGACGTCGAGCGGGTTGGCGGACAGCCCGGGCATGGGCACGCCGGTCAGCTCGTCGGTGCTGGAGACGCGGTCGAGGTCGGTGGCGGGTCCCCGGGACCAGCGCACGTACAGGTCCCGGTGCCGTTCCACCAGGCGGGCCACCTCGGTGAGCGTGGACACGACCGGCAGGTCGTCCGCTGTGCTCATGGCATGACCTCCCTCGGCTGCGCGGCGCCGCGACCGGAGTACCCCTGGCGCACGCCGGGAATCGGACCGGGGGCGTCCGCCCGTCAGGCCGTGTCGCCCGGTGGCGGCGCGCCCGGCAGCCGCAGGGTGAACACCGATCCCGCGCCGGGCCCGCTCTCGGCCCCGGCGGTGCCGCCGTGCGCGGCGGCCAGGTCACGGACGATGGCGAGGCCCAGGCCGCTGCCGCCGGTGCGGCGGCTGCGGGACTTCTCGGCGCGCCAGAACCGGTCGAAAACGCGTGGCAGGTCCTCCGGCGGGATGCCGTGGCCGGTGTCGGTGACGGTGAGGACGACGTCGTCGCCGTCCCGGCGGGCGGCGAGCGTGACGGCGCCGCCGGCGGGGGTGTGCCGCAGCGCGTTGGAGACCAGGTTCCCGAGCGCCTGCCGCATCCGTACCGGGTCGGCGTCCAGCCAGGCGGTGGCGTCGGTGCCGGCGTCGGTGCGCAGCGCGACCCCGGCGGCGCCGGCGGCGACCCGGTGCGCGGCGGCGACCTGGTCGAGCAGGTCACCGGGGCGCAGCGGCTCCCGGTGCAGGCGCAGGGTGCCGGCGTCCGCCGCGGCGAGGTCCTGGAGGTCGTCGATGATCCGCTGGAGGACGAGCGCTTCCTCGTGCAGGGAGTCCAGCAGTGGCGGGTCGGGGTCCACGACCCCGTCGCGCACCACCTCCAGCCAGCCGCGGATGTTGGTGAGCGGGCTGCGCAGCTCGTGGGCGATGTCGCTGACCATGGCCCTGCGCTGGGCCTCCAGCCGCTCGCGGCGCTCCGTGAGGCCGTTGAACGCCTCGGCGAGGATGCCGGTCTCGTCCCGGGTGGTCACCGGCACCCGCACGTGCAGCTCGGGCGGCTGCTGCGCGGCGGCGGTCAGCGCGCGCAGGGGCCGTACCAGGCGGACGGCGACCACGGCCGTCACGGCGACGGTGACGGCGAGGACCAGCCCGGCCACGCCCACCACCTTGGCCTTGTTGGCCGGTGACATGTCGAAGCGGGCCGGGTTCTGGTCCCCGATGCCGAGGAACAGCTCGGCCGGCGGGGCGGCGTAGGGCTCCAGCTGGGTGCGGCGGGCGGTCCGGACGCAGCTCTGCGCCGCCCGCGCGTCGGCGCCCTTGCCCGCCGCTGTGTACTTGGCGAGGAGGTAGCGGTCGCCGAGGGGGTCCTTGCCGCCGGGGTCGAAGGTGGGGAAGGGCCGGCCGCCCGTTTCCACGCCGGCCTTGCGCAGACAGGGGCGGGCGAGCTCCGCCAGTCCGTCCAGGGCCCGCTCCTCCGTGGGGGTGGGCGTGTTGAGCCGGCCGTCCTCGCAGCCCGTCGCCCCGTATCCGGCGGGGTCGGTGCCGTCCCCGGCGGTGACCACCGGCCGCCCGCTCGCCGTGCGGACGACGGTGGCCCGGAGGCCGTACCGCGCGTAGCAGCGGGTGCGGACGGCCGCCAGCGCGTCCAGCTTGCGCCGTTCGGCGGGCGGGAGCCGGTACGGGCCGACGACGCGCGGGTCGATGCCGCTGAGCTGAGCGCCGGTCTCGGTGTATGTGTCGGTGCGCAGCGGGTCGACGGTGGCGGCGGGCCGGGGCGGCAGCGGGGTGCCGCGGGGCGCGGAGTCCGCGACGAGGGTGCGGTCGGCGGTGGTCAGCGCGATCCGGCGGCCGGTCCGGTCGGCCAGGTCGTGGACGGTGCGCCGCACGCCGGCCCAGTCCGGGTGGGTGGCGGCGTAGCCGCTGAGCCGGGCGAGGATGCGGTTGTCGGCGGCCAGGTCCTGGCCCTGCTCCTCCTTCAGCGCGCTCGTGGTGGTGGTCACGGCGAGCCAGGCGGTGGCGGCCACCGAGCAGACGGCGATCAGGGCGGAGCCGAACAGCAGCCGCACCAGCAGCCGCTTGCGCAGCGGGATCCGGCGCCGCACCGGAAGCGCCCGCACCTCAGCGGTACGGCCCGGCGGCCTCACGTGCGGGCGCCGGTCAGCTTGTAGCCGACGCCGAACACGGTCACCAGGCGGGTCGGACGGCGCGGATCCGCCTCGATCTTGCGGCGCAGGTTCATGATGTGCACGTCGACGGCCCGTTCGGTGGACGCTCGGTCGAAACCGCGGGTGCAGTGCAGCAGTTGACGCCGGGTGAACACCCGCTCCGGCTCACCGGCCATGGCCAGCAGGATCTGGAACTCGGCCGGCGTGCACTCCACCGGCGTGCCGTCGCGCCGCACCTCGTGCCGCACCGGGTCGACGCTGATCCCGGCGGCACCCACCACGGGGTCCTCGCGCCCGGCGCCGACGCCGCGTCCGCCGCGGCGCAGGACGGTGCGGATACGGGCCATCAGCTCGCGCGGACTGTACGGCTTGGTCATGTAGTCGTCCGCGCCGAGGTCGAGGCCGAGCAGGACGTCGTCCTCGGCGGAGCGGGCGGTCAGCATCACCACGGGGATGTCCGGGCCGGCGCCGCCGCGCAGCGCCCGGCAGACGCCGAAGCCGTCGACGACCGGCAGCATCAGGTCGAGGACGAGGAGGTCGGGCCGCAGCCGGCGGGCCGCGTCGAGCGCCGTCGCGCCGTCGTGCACCACCGTGGCGGTGTGCCCCTCGGCCAGCAGGGAGCGGCGGATGAGTTCGGCCTGTTTCTCGTCGTCCTCGGCGACCAGCACATGTGCGCACACGAGTTCGGATCCTAGGCCGTTCAGCGGGCGAGCCAGTCGGCGTACCCCATCGCGACGACCGGGTGCCGGTGCGGGTCGAGGGTGCGCAGCAGGGTCTTCAGGTGGGCCTTGGCGATGCTGACGCAGCCGTGGGTGGGGCCGCCGTGGTCGACGTGCAGCCAGACCCCGCCGCCGCGTTCCGGGCCGAGGGGCCGCGTCCAGTCCAGCGGGGAGGTGCCGGGCCGGCGGTTGTAGTCGATGGCGACGACGTAGTCGAAGGAGCCCTCCAGCGGTTCGCCCTTGAAGCCGGTGCCGGGCGAGCGGAAGCCGTCGGAGTGGTGGTACGGGAGTCTGCTGCCGGGGTCGGGGAGCAGGCCGCCCGCGTCGGAGAGGGTGTAGACACCGAGCGGGGAGCGCAGGTCACCGGAGATGTGGTGGCCGCTCCAGCCGTGCAGGGCGTTGTGGGCGGGCCAGGCGGGGCCCGCCTCCCAGCCGTCCCGGGTGCGCCGGTGCAGTACGACGGTGCAGTGCGGGGAGTCCTTGCCGCGCCCGGTGACGACGACGGCCTGCGCGCAGCGCGCCGGTATCTGCGCCGAGCGTGCGGGACCGAGCCCCGGTATGCCCTTCGGGGCCGGACGCGTGGACGTCGGGTGGGCGGGCGCCGGCGCCGGACGGCGGGACGGCGCCCGGCGCTCGGTCGCCTCGGCTCCGCCGCCGCAGCCGGTGAGCAGCAGCGGGGAGGCGAGGACGGCGACAGCGGTTCTGCGTCGGATCATGGGTCGATCTTGCTCGCCGGTTGTGTGGAAGTGGTCAGGGTTCAGGCGCTGTCCGGCTTCCCCCGCGTGTACAGCCAGGTGTGGAACAGCCCTTCCAGCCTCTTCCCCGAGGTCCGCTCGGCAAGCCTCACGAACTGGGCCGTCGTGCCGTGCCCGTCGCGGTGCCGCCCGGCCCAGGCGCGCAGCACGCGCAGGAAGTCCCGGTCGCCGACGGCCCGGCGCAGTTCGTGCAGCGCCATGGCGCCGCGCGCGTAGACGGGGGTGCCGAAGAGGCGGGCGCCGCCGCCGGGGTCGCCCGGCGGGTAGGCCCACAGGGCGTCGCCCGCGGGGCGGGCGTAGAGGGCGTCGAAGGCCCGCTGGGCGGTGCGGCCGCCGTGCTGCTCGGTGTAGAGCCACTCGGCGTAGGTGGCGAACCCCTCGTTGAGCCAGATGTCCTTCCAGCCGGTCAGGGAGACGGAGTCGCCGAACCACTGGTGGGCGCTCTCGTGGACGAGGGTGGCGAGGTCGGGCGCGGAGTCGTAGAGCGGCCGGGTCTGGGTCTCCAGCGCGTAGCCGACGTCGGGCGCGTGGTCGACGATCGAGCCCGCGGCCCGGTACGGGTAGGGCCCGAACAGCCCACTCTCCCACTCCAGTACGGAGGGCAGCTTCTTGAGGACGGGAGCGGCGGCCCGCGCCTCCCGCGGGTCCACGGCGTTGTACACCTGGACGCCGTCGCGGGTGGTGTACCGCTCGACCTGGAACTTCCCGATGGTGGCGGTGGCCAGGTAGGCGGCCATGGGCCGGGTCTCGCGCCAGCGGAAGGTGGTCCGGCCGTGGGCGGTGCGCTGCCCGAGCAGGACACCGTTGGCGACGGCGGTGCGGCCCCGCGGCACGGTGATGGTGAAGTCGTACGACGCCTTGTCCTTGGGGTGGTTGTCGGCCGGGAACCAGGTCATCGCGCCCTGCGGCTCGCCCGCGACGAACGCGCCGTCGTCGGTGGGGATCCAGCCGTCGGCGGAGCCGTCGGGGTCGGTGACCGGCCGCGGGGTGCCGTGGTAGGCGACCGTGACGCGGAACTCCCGGCCCCGGCGCGGGGCGTGGCGCGGGGTGACGACGAGTTCCTGGCCGTCGCGCCGGAACGCCGCCGGGGCGTGGTCGACGGCGACGGAGGTGACGGTCAGGCCCGACAGGTCGAGGTCGAAGCGGGTGAGCCGCTGGGTGGCGCGGGCGGTGAGGACGGCGGTGGCGTCGAGCCGGCGGGAGGCGGTGTCGTACCGGAGTGTCAGGCCGTAGTGGCGGACGTGGTAGCCGCCGTTGCCGCTCAGCGGGAAGTACGGGTCGCCCGCGCCGGGCGCGCCGGTGGTGCCCGGGGCGGCGGGTCCGGCGGCGCCGATGAGGGCCGCGACGGCGAGGGGGACGGTGGCGAGGGCGGCGGTACGGCGTCGGGCGGGTCGTCTGCGCGGTGGCGTCATGTGTGCTCCTCCGGGGTGGCCGGTGATCGTTCGGCCGCCAGACTAGGTTGGACGGGGCCCTGGTCTCCCCCTTGTTCCGGTCAAGTCGTGCCGCGTCGCGGAGCGGTGGGCGGGGCGTGCCGCAGTACGCTCGCGGGAGCGTCCACGACCCGAGAGGGGCCCCAGCGTGAGCGTCCGCCTGCGCCGGATCTACGAACCGCCCGAGCCGGACGACGGCCTGCGCGTGCTGGTCGACCGGTTGTGGCCGCGCGGCCTCGCCAAGGACGCGGCGCACGTGGACCGGTGGGCCAAGCCACTGACCCCGTCCACCGAGCTGCGCCGCTGGTACCACGCCGGCGAGGGCGGGTACGAGGAGTTCCGCCGCCGGTACGAGGCGGAGCTGGGCGCCCCGGAGGCCGCCGCGCTGCTCGACGGCCTCCGGGAGGCGGCCCGCGGGGGGCCGGTGACGCTGCTGACGGCGTCGAAGGCGCCGGACAGGAGCCACGCGCACGTCCTGCTGGACCTGCTGCGCGACTGACGGTTCAGGCGGTGAGCGAGGCGGCGTGCCGGCCCGCCGCCCGGCCCGAGAACAGGCAGCCGCCGAGGAAGGTGCCCTCCAGGGCGTTGTAGCCGTGGACGCCGCCGCCGCCGAACCCGGCCACCTCACCCGCCGCGTAGAGCCCGCCGATGGGCGTGCCGTCGGTACCGAGGGCGCGGGAGTCGAGGTCGGTCTGGATGCCGCCGAGGGTCTTGCGGGTCAGCACGTGCAGCCGGACCCCGATGAGGGGGCCCGCGTCCGGGTCGAGGATGCGGTGCGGGGCGGCGACCCGGCCGAGCCGGTCACCGATGTAGCGGCGGGCATTGCGGATGCCCTGGACCTGGGCGTCCTTGCTGTAGGGGTTGGCGATCTGGAGGTCGCGGGCCTCGATCTGACGGCGCACCTCGGCCGCGTCCAGCAGGTCCTCGCCGGTGAGGGCGTTCATCTTGGTGACGAGCTGTTCGAGGGTCCGGGCGGTGACGAAGTCGGCGCCGTGGTCGAGGAAGGCCCGCACCGGTCCGGGGGCGCCCTTGCCGAGCAGCCGGTCGCGCAGCACGGCCTTGCGGTCCCCGGCGGTGATGTCGGGGTTCTGCTCGGACCCGGAGAGCGCGAACTCCTTCTCGATGATCTTCCGGGTGAGGACGAACCAGGAGTGGTCGTGCGCGGCGATGTCCCCGGTGGTGCGCAGGTGCCTGAGGGTGCCGAGGGTGTCGTAGCCGGGCAGGCAGGGGTCGGGCAGCCGGCGGCCGAGGGCGTCGAGCCAGACGGAGGAGGGGCCGGGCAGGATGCGGATGCCGTGGCCGGGCCAGACCGGGTCCCAGTTCTCCAGGCCCTCGGTGTAGTGCCACATGCGGTCGCGGTTCACGAGGCGTACGCCGGCCGCGGCGCTGATGTCGAGCATGCGGCCGTCGACGTGGGCCGGGACGCCGGTGACCATCCGGGCGGGGGGTGTGCCGAGCCGCTCGGGCCAGTACCGGCGGATGATGTCGTGGTTCGCGCCGATCCCGCCGGTGGTGACGACGACGGCCTGGGCGGTCAGTTCGAAGTCGCCGGCCCGTTCGCGGCCGGAGGCGACGCCGCGCGGGGAGTCGTCGGGGGTGAGCACGGTCCCCCGCACCCCGCGCGCCGTGCCGCCCTCGACGACCAGCTCGTCCACCCGGTGGCGGTGGTGGAAGGTCAGCAGTCCGTCGCGGGCCGCCTGCCGGGCGTACCGCACGAAGGGTTCGACCACGCCGGTGCCGGTGCCCCAGGCGATGTGGAAGCGCGGTACGGAGTTGCCGTGGCCGTCGGCCCGCAGGTCGCCGCGCTCGGCCCAGCCGACGGTGGGCAGCAGCTCCATGCCGTGCCCCTTCAGCCAGGACCGCTTCTCGCCGGCCGCGAACTCGACGTAGGCGCGGGCCCAGCGCGCCGCCCAGGTGTCCTCGTCGTCGAGCCGGTCGAACCGGGCGCTGCCGCGCCAGTCGTTCCAGGCGAGGTCGAGGGAGTCCTTGATGCCGAGCCGGCGCTGCTCGGGCGAGTCGACGAGGAAGAGCCCGCCGAAGGACCAGAACGCCTGGCCGCCGAGGTTGGCGGCGTTCTCCTGGTCGACCAGGGCCACCCGGCGGCCCCGGCTGGTGAGTTCGTGTGCCGCGACCAGGCCGGCCAGGCCCGCTCCGACGACGATGACGTCCGCGTCCATGACGACTGTGTCCTTCCTGACGGTGCTCGGGGCCGGCCGGTGCCGGGGTTCAGACGGGGGTGCGGCTGCCGTCCGTGAGCAGTGCGGTGAGGAGTTGCTTGAGCCAGACCCGGGCCGCCTCGGCGTCCCGGTCCAGCAGGAGCTGGGTGGTGACGCCGTCGTACGCGGCGACCACGGCGTGCGCGGCGCCGTCCACGTCGCCCAGGGCGGCGGGGAGCGCGGTGTGGCCCCGGGCCCGCCGGAGCCGGTCGGCGACGGCCCGCCTGAGCCGGGCCCGGTGGTCGAGGAGGGTGCGGGCGACCGCCGGGTCCCGGGCCGCGTGCACCAGGAAGTCGGTCTTGACCAGCAGCCAGTCCACGTCGAGCAGGAGCGCCTCGGTGACCCGGTCCACGGAGGCGGGTACGTCCAGGTCGGGTCCGTCCTGGGCCAGGGCGTCGGCCACCTGGGAGGCGATGAGGTCGGCGCGTTCCCGGTAGAGGGCGAAGAACAGCTCGTCGAGGGTGGCGAAGTTCGAGTAGAAGGCGCCCCGGCTGTACCCGGCCGCCTCGCAGACCTCCTCGATGGAGACCCGTCCGAAGCCCTTGGCGGCGAACACCCGGAACGCGGCGTCGAGCAGTCTGGCGCGGGTGCGGCCCCGGCGCCGGGTGACGCGCCCCGGGGTGGCGTTCTCCATGGGTGACCGACCTCCGTTCGATACATGAATGTATCGGATGCATCGATGTATCGAAAGGGCTTCCGGCAGGTCACCGCCGGACGGGGTGATCGAATGGGAACGTATTTTCGATTACGGAGTACGCTGGACCCATGGCCACGCACCTCCAGGGCTCCCTGTTCGACCAGACCGACGAGCTGCGGCTCGGCCCGCTCGACGGGCTGCGCCGCACCGAGCTGGGCGCCGGCGCCTGGATCGACGTGCTGCCCGGCTGGCTGAGCGGGGCCGACGCCCTGTTCGGGCGGCTGGCGGCGGACGTCCCGTGGCGGGCGGAGCGCCGGGCGATGTACGACCACGTGGTGGCCGTGCCCCGCCTGCTGGCCTTCTACGGCGCGGCGGACCCGCTCCCCCACCCGGTCCTTCACGACGCCCGCGCAGCCCTTTCCCGGCACTACGCCGAGGAACTGGGCGAGCCCTTCACCACGGCCGGGCTGTGCCTCTACCGCGACGGCCGGGACAGCGTGGCCTGGCACGGCGACCGGATCGGCCGGGGCGGACGCCAGGACACCATGGTCGCGATCCTCTCCGTCGGCGCGCCCCGGGAGCTGCTGCTGCGCCCGGTCGGCGGAGGTGGCGGCACGCTGCGGCGGCCCCTCGGCCACGGCGACCTCATCGTGATGGGCGGTTCCTGCCAGCGCACCTGGGAGCACTGCGTGCCCAAGAGCACCCGGGCCGCCGGGCCGCGCGTCAGCATCCAGTTCCGGCCGCACGGCGTGCGCTGACCTCCCCCGGGACCCGGCGCGTCCGGGTCCTCGGTCCGCGACCGTCCCCCCGTCTGGTTGGCTGTCCCCGACCACCACCGCCCAGCGCTCGGGGAGAACATGCCGGCCTACGTACGCCAAGTCGCCGAAGGCACCTACCTGGTGCACGGCCACCACACCAACTGGGTCATCCTCAAGGACGGTGACGCCCTCACCCTCGTCGACACCGGCTACCCCGGGGACCGGCAGGGTCTGCTGGAGTCCCTGGCGGAGGTGGGCGGTTCACCGGAGGCGGTCACGGCCGTCCTGATCACCCACGCCCACAACGACCACCTGGGCTCCGCCGAGCACCTGCGCGCCACCCACGGCACGCCGGTCCTGCTGCACCCCGCCGAGGTCCCGCACGCCCGGCGGGACTTCCTCCAGCAGGCGACCCTGGCCGACGTGGTCCGCAACGCGTGGCGGCCCGGCGTCCTGCCCTGGGCGGCGCACGTCGTGCGCGTCGGCGGCACCGAGCAGCACCCCGTCACCGCGCCCGAACCGTTCCCGGCCGAGGGCCCGCTCGACCTTCCGGGCCGGCCGGTCCCGGTCCACACCCCCGGCCACACGGACGGCCACTGCGTCTACCACCTGCCCGGAGCGGGCATCGTCATCTCCGGGGACGCCCTGGTCACCGGGCACGCCACCTCGCGGATCAAGGGCCCGCAACTGCTGCCGGGCTTCTTCCACCACGAGCGCGCCCGGGCGGTCGCCTCCCTGGAGCTGATCGCCGCGCTCGACGGCGACACGCTGCTGCCCGGGCACGGTCCCGCGCACCGCGGACCGGTGCGGGCCGCCGCCGAGCGGGCCGCGGCCCACGCCTCGGGGAACAGGCGTACGAGGCCGTAAGGTTCGTGCCATGGCCTTGCAGATCAACGCCACGAACCCGGAGCACCCCGCGCTGCTGCTAGCCCTGCCCTGGGACACGCCGCTGGAGGAGTGGCCCGAGGAGTACCTCGTGCCGCTCCCCCGCGGCATCTCCCGGCACGTCGTGCGGTACGCGCGCGCCGGCGACGAGGTGATCGCCGTCAAGGAACTCGCCGAACGGCCCGCGCTGCGCGAGTACGAGCTGCTGCGCGACCTGGACCGGCTGGGCATCCCCGCCGTCGACCCGCTGGCCGTCGTCACCGGGCGGGCCGGCCGCTCCGGCGCGCCGCTGGAACCGGTGCTGGTCACCCGGCACCTGCGCGGCTCGCTGCCGTACCGGTCGATGTTCGAGACGACGATGCGCCCGGCGACCATGCACCGGCTGATGGACGCCCTCGCCGTCCTGCTGGTGCGGCTCCACCTCGCCGGGTTCGCCTGGGGCGACTGCTCGCTGTCCAACACCCTGTTCCGGCGGGACGCCGGCGCCTACGCGGCCTACCTGGTCGACG
This sequence comes from Streptomyces sp. NPDC100445, assembly GCF_044759735.1. NCBI lineage: Bacteria > Bacillati > Actinomycetota > Actinomycetes > Kitasatosporales > Streptomycetaceae > Streptomyces > Streptomyces sp. NPDC100445. The sequence goes on from NZ_JBIVZV010000011.1 coordinate 30,727, forward strand.
CCGAGACCGGCGACCTGCACCCCCGACTCAGTCCGGGTCAGCGGGAGTACGACCTCGACCTGGCGCGGGTCAACATCAGCGGCGAGCTGCTGGACCTGGAGGCGTCCGGCGCGCTCCACCCCTCCGTCGACCCGGTCGACTTCGGCCACGAGATCGTCACCCGCTACCAGGGGCTGTGGCAGGAGCTGACCCGCACCTCGGTGTACCCGGCGGGCAAGTACCACTACATCGAGCGCCGCATCCGCCGCCTGAACGACCTCGGTTTCGACGTGGCCGAGATGCAGATCGAGCACTCCCCCACCGGCGACACCGTCACCTTCGTGCCGAAGGTCGTCGACGCCGGCCACCACCAGCGGCAGCTGCTGCGGCTGACGGGGCTGGACGCCGAGGAGAACCAGGCGCGGCGGCTGCTGAACGACCTGGAGAGCTGGATGGCCACCCAGGACGACTACGCCCCGGCCGACCCGCTCGCCGCCCGCCCGGAGGTGCTGGCGCACCGCTGGGTGCGGGACGTGTTCCGGCCGACCGTGCGGGCGGTGCCGCCCGAGTTGCGCGGCTCCATGGACCCGGCCGAGATCTACCACGAACTCCTCGAACACCGCTGGTACCTGTCCGAGCGCGCCCAGCACGACATAGGCCTGGACACCGCCGTCACGGACTACATCGAGCGGGTGCTGCCGAAGGCGCGGACCACCCTGGAGCCGACGGAACCCGCGTAGCCCGTCCCGCGGCTCAGACGTGCGGCACGACGGCCACCGGGCAGTCCGCGTGGTGCAGCACGCCGTGCGCGACCGAGCCGATCCGGGCGCCGACGGCCGTGCGGTGTGCCCGGCGCCCGACGACGACCAGTTGCGCCCGCCCGGCCAGCGACAGCAGCACCTGGCCCGCGCTGCCCATCTCGACGTGCTCCGCCACCGGCACGTCGGGGAACCGCTCCCGCCAGGGCCGCACGGCCTCGGCCAGCGACTGCCGCTCGTACGGTTCGAGACCGCCCGCGTCGTCCAGCAGCCGGAGCGAGCCGGGGCTGTAGGCGAACACCGGCGGCAACGTCCACGCCCGGACGGCCCGGACGGTCGCGCCGCGGGCCGCGGCCGTCTCGAAGGCGAACCGCAGTGCCGCCGCGCTGTCCTCCGGCGAGCCCTGCTGGCCGACCAGGACGTCCCGTCCGGCCGCCTCGGCCGCCGCCTCGTCCTTCGCGCGTACCAGCACCACGGGCCGGGCCGCCTCCGCGATGACCTGCTGGCCGACCGAGCCGAGCAGGAAGCCGACCACGGGTCCGTGCCCGCGCGAACCCAGCACCAGCATCTCGGCGTCGGCCGCCGCGCCGGCCAGCGCCTGAGCGGGCCCGCCCTCCACCACGGCGACGTCCACCGTCAGGTCCGGGTGCCGCCCGGTGACGACGCGCACGGCCTCGGAGACACCCTGGGACACCCACCCGTGCTGGGTGTCCCGGTCGGCGTCGGCGAGCGTCTCGGCGTACCGCCACGCGTGGACCACGCGCAGCGGAACCCCCCGGCGGACGGCCTCCCGGGCCGCCCAGTCCAGCGCGGCCAGACTCTCCTCCGTACCGTCCACCCCTGCCGTGATCGGGCGTGTCATCCCTGGGCCTCCTCGTCGCCTGTTCTCGTGGTGCTGGTGCCCACTATCGGGCACGGGAGCGCACGGCCACGACGATCCAAGAGCAATGGTGATATGACGACCCGTCAGGTGTGCACGGCGCGCACACCTGGCTCGCGCCCCCCGATGACGGCCGCTCTTCACCTGGGGGTTTCCCACCTCCGCGGCACATCGGGTGGCGCCGATCACCCGATCGAGTGGCGTACTCCGCGTGCACGGGTGAGCCTGGTGGGGAGCCATCCGCTTCGGCGGTGACCGATCCCGCCGGGGCGTGCTGTGTCCTCTATCGCGGGGAGAAGACCCATGCCCGTACCGATCCGGCGCCTGACCGTGGCGCTCACCTTGTGCTGCGCCCTGCTCGCGGGGTCGACGGCCTATGCCGCCCCCCAGCACACGGCGCGGAACGTCGCCACCGTCGCGGCCGCCGATCCCGTACCCAGCCCGAGCACCTCCACGGAGAAACGCAAGTTCGCCAAGACACGCTTCGTGGCGGACGCGGCCCTGGCCGCCGGCGCCACCTACCAGTGGATCGTCAAGCCGTACAAGGCAGGCAAGTTCAAGAAGGGCGCACACGGCCGTCGGCTGGCGCTGGTCAAGGCCGCCGTCGCCGGGGCGTTCGCCTACAACCGGCTCAAGGCGGCCGTCCGCAACGCCCAGGGCGATCCCGCCCTCTCCAAGGCGCTGGCCCCGCTCAGCGCGGGCATCGCGTCGCTGAAGGCGCTGCCCGCCAAACTGCGCAAGGGCAAGTCCACCGACGGCACCGTCAACAGCTACGACGACATCATCAACCAGGTGAAGGACGCCGGGAAGAGCGCGGGCGCCGAGGTGAAGAACAAGGTGCCCAAGGCATCCCAGCTCAACGGCTCCTGATCCGCCCGCCGGTCCGCGCAACCGCGCCCGGTCGTGCCCGAGGGGCGCGCCCGGGCACGCCGGACAGGGGATCAGCTCCGTACGCGCGGGGTGGCCGAGGCACGGAACGGGGACAGTGACCGGCTGCTTCCGGCTCGGTAGCGGCCGGTGCGCCGGTACCACTCGTTGCCACACGGAACGGCAGGAGAGGTGTATCGCCTCCCTGCCCGTGACGGGCGATGTCCCGACATGGCCACCCTTACGGGTGAGCCGGGGCGCCTCGGGTCAGCGGTTCGGGGTCACTCGGCGGAAACGGCGTCGTCGACCGTCGCCCGTATCCGCAGGACGGTGTCGACCCCGGTGATCTCCAGCAGCCGCCGAAGCTGGGGCCCCGGCGCCACCACACGCAGGTCGGTCGCCCGGTGCGTGAGGATCAGCAGGTTCAGCAGCGCCGAGTCCGCGAAGGTGATGCCGGAGGCGTCCAGGACGACCGTCGCGTGGTTCTTGGCCGCGGTGTCCAGCGCGTGCGCCAGCGGGGTGACCGTCTGCTCGTCGCAGGGGCCGTGTGCGACGACGGTCCATACGCCGCGCCACGCGTACTGCGCGACCGCCACGCGCTGCTCGGCTCGGACACCACCGTCCGAGCCAGGTGACTGTTCACCCCTGCCGCCCTTGCTCACGGCGACGACTTCGTCCAAGCACACCGTTACGGACCCTTCCTGTGGCGCTCCGATCCGGAACACGTCATCTGATGCGCGAAAAGTATGTCATGTATTTGGGTTCCGGCAATGACGCTGCCTAAAATGTGGGCATGGTCGGAGTGCCCGAGTCCCACACCGGATGGACGTTCATCACCAATCACGCGCGCGTGTTGGCAGCCATCGCTGACAACCCGAACATCCGCATCCGCGACATCGCCGTTCGCTGCCGGCTGACCGAGCGCGCGGTACAGCGGATCATCTCCGACCTCGAACAGGACGGTTACCTCTCCCACACCCGCGACGGACGCACGAACACCTACCGCATCGAACCGGACCGGGTGCTGCGGCACCCGGCGGAAGCCGGCCTGTCCGTCGCCGCCCTCCTCTCCCTGCTCGTGCAGGACGAGACGGACCGCACCACCCATCCGCACGTCCAGCCGCCGTCCCTCGCCGACCACAACGGCACGAGGTAGCGGCCGCGGCGAGGCGGGGACGACCGGACGTCCGCGCGGACCTGCCCGTCGGCGGCACGCCGCCGACGGGTGAGCGGTCGCCGGGTGCCGGTCGGCTCGCCCGTCACGCGGTCGCGGGGTGTCCGTCCCACCATTTGCGCTCGCTGCCGCGGGGGTCCTGGACGACGTGGTGAGCGGTGTCGTCGTTGTCGTGGGCGTAGGCCATGACCGGGCGGTTGTCGGTGTCGTAGGCGGCCCAGGGCACGTCCGCGCCCTGGGCGAAGTCGGCCCACGCCCGGTGGAGGGTGTCGGCCAGGGCTTGCGGAGGGTTGGGGCCGGTGAACTTCTGACTGTCGGCCAGGTCCAGGGTGTCCCAGGCGAACGGCAGGTCCAGGCTGTGGCAGGCGCCGACGCCGACCTGCCGGTCGTTGGGCGCGACCCGCGAGCGCCAGCCGAACTCGTACAGGTGGGTGGGGGCCGCGTCCACTCGGGCTCGGGCCTCGGCGATGCGGTAGGTGGGGATGCGGAACATGCGCTCGGTGAACACGGCGCAGGCCACGTCGTACGCCTTGGCCCGGGGGTAGGTGGCGCTGCCGCCCTTGGCGTACTCGTCCCACGTGCCGCTGGGAACGCTGTAGGCGGCCAGGTGCGCGTTGTACATGATCTTGCTGTCGAGGTTCACCAGGAGGGGCTGGGTGAGGACGAAGAGGCGGAACTCCTCGGTGGTGGTGCCCATCAGCAGCTCGACGGTACTGCCCGCACCGTCGGCGAGGGCGTCGATGGGGCGGCGGGGCAGGACGTCGCCGTCGACGACCGGCATGAACGCCAGTCCGCAGGCGGCCATGGTGCTCTCGCCGTACTTGGCCTTGTTCGGGCTGACGCTGATGTTGCCGCTGACCAGGTTCTGCGCGGCGAGCAGGGCGTCGGTGTCCACACCTCCCAGCGCCCGGGCGGTGGGCTCGACCTTGAGTTCGTCGGCGACATGCTTGAGCACCTTGGCCGCGTCCTGGGGGGTCTGGCCGAGGTGGGCGGTGCCGCTCTGCACGATGGCCCTGTGGAACAGCCCGTCGTCGCGGGACATCAGCGCGAGGATGCTCATCGCGCCGGCGGACTCACCGGCCACGGTCACCCTGCCCGGGTCCCCGCCGAAGGCGGCGATGTTGTCCTGGACCCATCGCAGCGCGGCGATCTGGTCCAGCAGACCGCGGTTGGCCGGTGCGGGAGCGTCCGGCAGGTAGCCGAAACCGTACACACCGAGCCGGTAGTTGAGGCTGACGCACACCACACCGTCACGGGCGAACGTCGCGCCGTCGTAGGAGGGCACCGCCGAGGAACCGGTGGTGAACCCGCCGCCGTGGATCCAGACCAGCACCGGCAGCCCGGATTCCGCGGGATCGGGCGTCCAGACGTTCAGGTTCAGGCAGTCGGGGCCTTCCACGTCCGGATCGGAGACGATCTCGCCCAGCCGGCCGCCCAGCGGGGGCTTGGGCGCTGTCGGACCGAAGGCGTGCGCGGCGCGTACGCCCGTCCAGGGCGCGGGCGGTCGGGGCGCGGCGAAGCGGAGTTCGCCGACCGGCGCGGCGGCGTAGGGGATGCCGAGGAACCGGACGTGGTCCTCCGCCCTCAGTCCGGAGACCCTGCCGGAGGCTGTTTCGATCTCGACTGCGTCCTGCTCGGACATGCGACTCCTCGGCTGGCTGGCGATTTCACCGCCGGACCACTGCCAGCACGACCCGGGGACGGCGGCCCGGGATCGGTGACCGCCGGACACCGAATGACTACCATGAGCAGCGGATAAATTACGGAGAGTGATTGCAAGTGGCTGAACAATTTGGGTCCGCGTTCCCCCCTGCACATTCCTGATCATCGGCTCGCCACCCATCGCCGGGACCGGACCGATGACGTCGCTCGTGGCGCCGGCCGAGCCGTGACCGGGGCCCGCGGGGGCGCTGGGGGGCCTCCCCCGCCGTGGTCCTCCCCCGCCGTGGTCCTCCCCGGCCGTGGTCGTCAGGTGTCGATGCGGCGTCCGGTCAGCGCGGTCGGCGTGATGCGTACCCACACGTCCCGTTCGCCGCCGGCCCACGGCGCGCTGTAGGCCTGTCCGGTGAGGCGGCGTACGGCGTCGGGATCGGTCACCTCCTCGGCGACGCCCCGCACCACGACGCTCCAGCCCTGGCTGAGCGCGTCGTCCACGCGGTCGACCTCGAAGGCCACCTCCCGGTCGAGCCCCTGGAGGGAGACCGTGCCCGGCTCGGTCCGGAAGACGACGGTGTCGTCGACGACGCTGTAGTTGACAGGGACGATCAGGGGGGCCGCGTCGGTGGAGACCGCGATCCGGCCCACACCGTGTGTCGACAGCAGCCGCCGGCAGTCCCCTTCGCCCAGTTCCGTCACCCGAGGCGCCCCGCCGGCCCGCCCGGTCCCCGGCGGCAGATCGACGTTGCCACCGGTGAGTTCGCCGGGGCTGGTCCCCAGCGCCCCGGCCAGTCGCAGCAACGTGGCGGCTTCCGGCGCGGCCGTGCTGTGTCTCTCCAGGTGCGCGATGTAACGGGCCGCCATTCCGGCGCGGTGAGCCAGGTCCTCCACCGACAGGCCCAGTTCGCGCCGCCGCCGCTCGATCCGGCGTCCGAGGTCCCCCTGGGGCGGCTGGTCGGCCGTCGGCGGCTTGGGGTCCGGTCCACTCTGTTCGGCCATGACTCCTCGATCCTCGGCTGCGAGCCGTCGCCTTCTCCGTCCACCATGACCGATCCTGTCGGGGCCCGCGTGGACGCACGGGCCGACGCCCTGGTGGCGCACGGCCACCCGGGCCCCGCGGACGACCGTCGGCCGCCTCGCGCGGGCCGCCGCCCCCGTCCCCGACCGCGGTGCCCTGCTCCGCGTCCGGCGGCGGGACCTGCGCCGTCCACGCCGGGGCCGGTTCCCTCACGTACACCAGCCGCAACGGCACCTCACGCAGGGCCGCCTCGCGGGCCGCCCACTCGGCGGCGGCCCTGCTCTCCGGGGAGCCGTCGAGGCCCACGGTGACGGTGCGGGACATGGTGTCCACCTCCAGCTGTCGGGATCACCTCCAGCCTTCCTGCCACGGCCGGCACGGAGCAGGGCCCGCAGGTCCCCCGCGAAGGCCCGAACGGCCCTGTGCGGCCAGGCAGGGGAACGGGAGTGAGTGGTCGCGGCATGCCCGACTAGTTCCGCGAGGGGGCCGTCGGCTCTTTCAGGGGTGCGTGCCAGACCAGCTTGGCTCCTCCGCCCTCGGCGCGGTCGATCTCCATGTCGCCGCCGAGGTCGCGCGCTCGTTCGGTCATGTTGCGCAGTCCGCTGCGACGCCCTTCGGGTGGGATGCCGACGCCGTTGTCGGTGACCGTCAGCCGCACCTGGTGGCCGTCGGTCTCCAGCACGACGTCGGCGCGGTCGGCGTGGGCGTGGCGGGCGACGTTGGTCAGGGACTCGGACAGGACGGCCACGACGTGGTCGGCGGTCTCCTGCGGCACGTGGGTGTCGAGCAGGCCCTCCATGCGGACACTGGGCGTGAAGCCCAGCAGCGGTGCCGCCTCGCCGGCCACGCGTACCGCACGGGCCCTGAGGCCGGGGGCGGAACCGTCGTCGTGCGTACGGAGGCCGAAGATCGTCGACCGGATGATCTTGATGGTCCGATCGAGGTCGTCGACGGCCCGCCGCACCCGGTCCGAGGCCTGCGGGTGCTGGATGAAGCGGCCCGCGCTCTGCAAGGTCATACCCGTGGCGAACAGCCGTTGGATGGCCAGGTCGTGCAGGTCCCGGGCGATCCGGTCGCGGTCCTCCAGCAGCGCGATCTGTTCAGCGTCCCGGCGGCGCTCGGCGAGTTCCATCGCGACGGCGGCCTGTGCGGCGAAGCCCTTCAGCAGGTCCGTCTCCCGCTCGGAGAAGGCACTCGCGCCCGTGTCCCGGGCGAGCAGGACCACACCGCGCACGCGGTCCTCCCGGCCGATCGGCACGGCGATGGCCGGGCCCAGGCCGGCGAACCTCGGGGGGCCCGCGGTGATCCGGTCGTCGTGCGAGACGTCCGGGCTGCTGACGGGTGCGCCGAGCGCGAAGGCCTGCCCGGTCAGGGTGCCCTCGACCGGCAGGACGAGTCCGCGGTGCGCGTCCTCCTGCCGGCCGATGGCCAGCTCCACCGCGAGGGTGGCGGTGTTCCTCACCGGGGTCGCCACGGCGGCGAGCGCCGAGCCGGTGATGTCCCGCGCCCGCTCCGCGATCAGCCCCAGCACCTCGTGCTGGCCCGCGCCCGACATCAGACCGGTACTGATCTCCGCGCTCGCCATCAGCCAGCGCTCCCGCAGCTTCGACTCCTCGTACAGACGGGCGTTGTCGATCGCCACGCCCGCCGCCACGGCCAACGTGGACAGCAACGACTCGTCGTCCTCGTCGAACTGCCGTCCGCCGCGCTTCTCGGTCAGGTAGAGGTTGCCGAAGACCTGACCGCGCACCCGGATCGGCACGCCGAGGAAACTGTTCATCGGTGGATGGCCGGGCGGGAAGCCGTACGAGGCCGCGTGCGCGGAGAGCTTCGCCAGCCGCAGCGGCTCGGGGTGGCGGATCAGTTCACCGAGGATGCCGTGGCCCTGCGGGTACGGGCCGATGCGGGCGGTCTCCGCCTCGCCGATCCCGTGGGTGATGAACGCCGAGAGGCGCTCGCCGCCGGAGCCGATCACGCCGAGCGCCGCGTACTCGGCGTCGACCAGGACGGCCGCGGCCTCCACGATGCCGCGCAGCGCCTGCTCCAGCTCCAGTTCCCGGCCGACGGAGAGCACCGCCTCCAGCAGGCTGTGCACCCTGTCCTGGGTGCGGCGGGCCGCGTCCAGGCGTGCCTCCAGCTCCGCCAGCAGCTCGTCCAGCCGCAGCTGCGGCAGTCGCACGACCCGCGCCGCGTCGGCGCTCTCGGAGCTTCCCACCGGTTCCTCCCGCCCCCCCTGCCCTGCTGGACCCGCCCCGCCCCGTCTCTCACGGTAGAACGGGCCGGACGACAGGACAGTACGGGATGCCCGCGGGCGTCGGTGGGGACGGATGCCGGGACGGCCGACAATGCGCCGCCCGCCCGGCCGGACCGTCACGTCTCCGCGGGAACGTGACGGGGACGGTCCGGTCCGTCGTGCCCCACAGGGCCGATCGGCCCTGTCGTCCGGAAGCGGCGCGGCGGAGGGTGGCCCCGTGCTTCACGACGGCGATCTCCACCCACTCGACCGGCAGGACTGCCTGCGCCTGCTGGGCGAGGCGCCGGTCGGCCGCGTCGTCCACACCGAGCGGGCCCTGCCGGCCGTGCTCCCGGTCGGCTGCTGCCTGGACGCGGATTCCTCCGTGGTGCTGCGGACTGCCGGCGCCTCGGGCCTGGTCCGCGCGGTCGACGGTACGGTGGTCGCTTTCGAGGCGGACGAGTTCGACGCCGTCACCCGGTCCGGCTGGAGTGTCGTCGTCACCGGCCGGGCCACGGTGGTGACGGACGCCGCCGAGCGCGCTCGCCTCCGGGAGCGCGGGCCCGACTCCTGGATGCCCGGACGGGCGGGCACATTCGTGCGGATCGAGGCGGAGATGGTCACCGGGCACCCGCTCACGGGCGCGTGACCCGTGAGGCTCCCCTGCTGCGGCTTGTGTGCGGTCCTCAGCGGCCCTGGGCGCGGAGGCGGTCCTGGGCCTGGGTGGCGATGACGGCGGCCTGGACACGTCGTTCGACGCCGAGTTTGGCGAGCAGACGGGAGATGTGGTTCTTCACCGTCTTCTCGGCCAGGTACAGCCGCCGGCCGATCTGCCGGTTGGTGAGGCCATCGCCGATGAGGGCCAGGATCTCCCGCTCCCGCTCGGTCAGTCCGGGCAGCGCCTCCGGCTCGACCTCCCGCTGCTGCCCGCCCCGCAGCCTGGCCATGAGCCGGGTGGTGGCGCTCGGGTCCAGCAGCGACTGCCCCCGGGCGACCGTGCGCACGGCCGTGACGAGGTCCGATCCCTGGATCTGCTTGAGGACGTACCCGGACGCGCCCGCCATGATCGAGTCGAGCAGGGCCTCCTCGTCGTCGAACGACGTCAGCATCAGGCACGCCAGCTCCGGCATGCTGGACCGCAGCTCCCGGCACACGGTCACACCGTCGCCGTCCGGCAGCCGGACGTCCAGGACCGCCACGTCGGGACGGAGCGCGGGGACGCGGACCAGGGCCTGCTCGACGGTGGCCGCCTCGCCGACCACCGTGATGTCCGGCTCGTCGTCCAGCAGGTCGTGCGCCCCCCGCCGGACCACCTCGTGATCGTCGAGGAGGAAGACCCGGATCGGATCGTCGGGCCCGGCCTGCTCGCGCTCCGCCATCGGTCGCTCCTCGTCGCGTGTTCGGGTCTCCTTGCGATCATTCCGCTGCCGAGGTCCAGGGAACAGGGCCCATCGGCCCTGGTTCCCAGTGTTGCGCGGACTCCGCCGGACGGGGCCACCCGGCGTTGTGGTCCTGCGGCCGGCCCAAGGCCGCGCCGCGCCGGTACTGCTTCGGGCCCGGGAGGCGCGATCGGCGGCCGTTCGGGTGCCTGTGCGGGCCGGGTGTCCTACCCCGCGTGCGGTACGCGGCCGCGCCCCCTTCACTGGGAGGGACACTTCGTAGCGTGATCATGGGAGGCGCGGCATGGCAGACCACTACTGGGCACGGGGTGCGGTGGGCGCGGTACTGGCCTCGGTCGTCGCGGTCGCGGCAGCCGGCTGCTCCGACAGCTCCGGGACTTCGTCCGGCGCCGCCAGCAAGGCGGCCTCGGCGGCCTCTTCCGCCGCGGCTTCCCTCTCCTCCCGGGGAGGCGACGCGCTGGCGTCGGCATCGGCGGAGGCCAAGCGCAGACTCGACGAGGCCAAGGGCGGGGTGAAGGCCAAGGACGATGTGACGCTCGGTACCGTCACCACGGGCGGTGACGGCAAGGCCATGGTCAAGGTGACCGCGAAGAACACCGCGAACTCCGCCAAGTCCTTCGCGGTCCAGATCAACTTCACGGACAAGAACGGCAACCTGCTGGACGTGACGGTGGTGACCCTCGACAAGGTGGCCGCCGGCGCCTCCGGCAACGCCACGGCCGCCAGCCACCGCAAGCTGACCAACGGGGTGAAGGCGGACGTCGGCTCCGCCTTGCGTTACTGACCCCGCTCCCCGGCGCCCCCCTCGGACGCGAGCCCGGTCAGGCGGTCGGTGTCCCGTACACGCGGTAGGGCTCGGGATCCAGGTGCCGGGCCGCGGCCGGGCCCGCCGCCTCCAGGACACCGGTGATGCCGCCGCACCGGGTGACATCGGCCTGGAGGCAGTCCACGGCGGGAGCTTCGACGAGGTCGGCGAGGTCCTGCGTGGTGCAGGCGTACTCGCCGGCCGCGATCTCCAGCCGCGCGGGACCACGGTCCCGCGGTCGGACTCGAGGAACGAGGCCGCCGACACGTCACCGTAGGTGGTCCACGCCCGGTGCGGTGGTCAGGGCCAGGACGGCTCGTTGCGGGGTACGACGACCACCTCGGCCATGGAGCTGGTGGCCGGTACGGACAGGGCGCTCAGGACCGCGCCGGCCACCACGTCAGGGTGCTGGAGCTTGGAGGTGTCCGCGTCGGGGAAGCGCTCCGTGATGAAGGGCGTCTCCATACCGCCGGCGACGACCCCCGTGATGCCGATGCCGGGGCAGTCCCGCTGGGCCTCCTGGAAGAGGGTGTGGGTGAAGGCCCGCAGCCCCGTCTTGCTGGCGGCGTACGGGCCGGCCTCGGTCCAGGTCCGATTGGACGCCGTGGACAGGATGTTGACGATGTGTCCCCCGCCGCGCGCGACCATGCGCCGGTAGACGGCCAGGCACAGGTACATCGGGCCCAGCAGGTTCGTGGTGACCACATGGGTGACCTCGTCGGCGGTCAGGTGCTCGATGGCCTTCGTGACGTCGACGGCGGCGTTGTTGACCAGGATGTCCAAGGGCCACCCGCCCTGCTCGAGCTCCTCGATCACGGTGGCGACCGCATCCGCGTCGCGGACGTCCAACTCGACGAAGCGTACGTCGTGACCTTCCACGGTCAGGGCGGCGCAGAGCTTCTCGCCCTGTTCCCGGCGTACGTCGCTCAGGCACACGCTCCCTCCGGCCTGCGCGAGGCAGCGGGCGATGGACGCGCCGAGGCCGCGCGCCGCGCCGGTGACCAGAACACGTCTCCCGGACAGCTGCGCCGGCTGAACGTTGGAGTCCAAGATCTCGCCTTTCGATCGGTCCGCACCACGCTCGGCTGTCCCGGGGTTCGACTCGGGAGCCGGCTCTCCTTTCCATGCCACCGCAGCCGCGCGCCGTACTGCGGTGGGCACGAACCGCCCCCATTGGCGCAGCGGGAACCGGGCCGCGAGGCGACCCGGCAGCACCGCGGCCAAGGGCCGGTCGTGTGGCGGAGGGGGGACAACGGAGGGACAATCGGGTACTGAGCCCCGCCGCTCGCCGGCCGTCCGCCGTGCCGCGGAAGGAGAACTCCCATGTTGATGGCTCACCCCGCTCTGCTGCGCGACCTCGTCGAAGAGTACGAAGCCCTTTCGGTCCTGCACGCGGCCGACGCGGACAGCACTCGGGTGCGCCAGCGTATGGAGGACGTCGCCTACACCTTGTGCGTGTCGACCGGTACTCGGGACGTCGAGGCGGCGCTGACCGCCGCGCGCCGCCGGATCCCGGCGTGCGCCCCGGAACCGGCACCGCCGTCGAAGGCGGTGGCCATCAGGTGGCCTGTCCCGGAGCGGTCCTAGCGGTCGATCGTCTCGGCACCGCACTTCGTCCAGCGATCCGCGGCTCGCACGGCGTGGACACCACCGGCGGGCGTCGGCCGGAAAACCCGGTGGCGGGCCCGGCCGGCACGTGGTGAGGATCGCGGCACGACCCACTTCCTGGAGACCGGCCGGCTCGTCCTGCGCGCGTTCACGCCGGCGGACACCGGCCTCCTGCTCGCCCTGGACAGTTCGAGTTCCGGCCGACGGACGAGCACAGCCCCGCCGTCGTCGAGCTCGGCTACCGCTTGAACCGGGCGGCGTGGGGGCACGGTCATGCCGCCGAGGGGTCCCGGGCCCTGATCCACAAGGGGTTCACGGACCTGGAGGTCGAACGGGTCACGGCCAACACGATGGCCGGCAACACCCGTTCCCGCCGCGTCATGGAGAAGTCGGGACTGTCCTTCGTCCGGAACTTCACCGGGGAGTGGCCGGAGGCCATCGAGGGCTCCGCACACGGTGAGGCCGAGTACGCGCTCACCCGGACCGAGCGGGAACAGCGGTAGCCGTCGACGGCCCCGCCCACCACCGGCGACGACTTCTCCCCCACCGCCGACCGGCCCGGCGGGCACCTGCCCACCGGCGCGGCCGGACGCACGGATGCCCCGCGCGGGGCGGGGCATCCGGTCCTACGGTGTCGCTGCCGTCCGTCAGTGGCGGGCGGCCGGCGTGTTGGCCGCGGTGACGTTGACCGCCGACCACGACTTGTCCACCGTCTTGTACTCGGTGCTGTTCGCGCCGTACAGGTCCTTGGCCGCCTTCAGCGTCGCGAGGCGCGCCTGGTGGAAGTCGGTGTCGGAGACCATGTAGCGGGTGAGCGCCCGGTAGTAGATGGCGGTCGCCTTGGTGCGGCCGATCCCCTTGACCGTGACGTTGTGGTACGTCGGCGAGTTGTAGGCGACGCCGCCGATCGTCTTCTTGCCGCTGCCCTCGGCGAGGAGGTAGTAGGCGTGCGAGGAGACACCCGAACCGGCGTGCACCTCGGTGCCGTACACCTCCGGCTTCCAGTAGTCGATCGTGCCCTCGAGCTTGTCGAGCGACGGGTGGTCCAAGCGGCGCAGGAACTTCTGGGCGAGGCCCAGCTTCTCGCCGATGAGGTAGTCCGGCGTGTCCTTGGCGTTCTTGGCGTAGAACTCGACGTTCGAGCCGAAGATGTCCGCGAGCGACTCGTTCAGCGAGCCGGGCTCGCCGTACTGGTTGCCCAGCGTGTCGACGAAGGTCGGCTGGAGGTTGGCGGTCGCCTCGACCACGCCGTGGGTCAGCTCGTGACCGGTGACGTCGAGGACGACGAGCGGCTTCTTGAACACGTCGCCGTCGCCGTCGCCGTACAGCATGCAGTTGCAGTCCGGGTCCCAGAAGGCGTTGGCGACCTTCTTGCCCCAGTGGACCATCGCCTGGGCGGGCTTGCTGTTGTTGGCGATGCCCTTGCGGCCGAACGTGGACTTGTAGAAGTCCAGCGTCTTGGTGATGCCGAACTGGGCGTCCGCGGCGGCGCTGACCCGGCTGGTGGTCCTGCCGTTGCCCCACACGTCGGTCGTGTTGGTGAACTTGGTGCCGGCGCTGAACTTCTCCGTCTCCGAGCCCTTGGCGTCCCGCGTCTCGGTGCCGTACCGGTTCGGGTCCTTGAGCTGGAAGTGGCCGCGCGAGGTCTGCGTGGTGGTCAGACCGACGGTGCCCACGAACAGCGTCTTGCCGGTGCCCTTGGCGGCCGACGGGTAGTGCGTGACGCCGGAGGCGCCCGAGCCGAGGAGGCCGGAGGCGCCGGAGGCGGAGCCGGCGCCGGTGGCCGGGTCGGCGGTCTCGCCGCGCCGGCGCAGGGTGTCGACCAGCTTCGGCGACAGGAACTCGTCCCGGACGGGCGTGTTGCTGCGCACCTTGCCGCTGACCGCGTCCACGACGACCGTGTGGGTGTTGTCGTCCGTGGCGACGGTGACCTGGTAGGCGAGCGCGGAGGCGCCGCCCCGGGCGTCCACCACGAGCTGGGCGCCGCGCGCGTCGCCCTTGGCGGCCTCGGCGGCCTTGGCGACGGCCTGGGCCGGGGTCAGCCGGGCCTTGGCGGCCGGCTCGACGGTGTGGTCGGCCGCGCGGGTCACGCCGGTGTAGCCGAGCTTGTGGTCGAGGTGGACGATCAGGTCGCCACCGAGGACCGGGAGGTCGCCGTGCGTGCGGACGAAGCGGACGTGCCGGGCACCCTCGGGGTCGATCATGACGTCCTGGGCGTGCAGTACGTCGCCCTTGGAGACACCGGTCGCCGAGGCGTGCGTGAAGGCCGCGGTGCGCGCCGCCCGCACCACCGCGGTGGCGTCGGAGGCGGTGGAGGCGGCGGTCCGCTCCACGGAGGGACCCGCGAAGGCCGTACCGGCCAGGCCCGTGGCGGCGGTCGCCACCGCGATGGCGATCGCCCCGGAGCGTATGTGCGCTCTACGCAATCTGATCAGGGTTCCTTCGTTCGAAGGCGGTCGGGGACACCAACCGCCTTGAGAAATGGCGCGATATGACGCCATGGGGGCTCTGGCGCCCCCGGAGGGTTACCCTGTCCGATCAGTCATGTGCACGTAAAGCCGGAATGATCGATTTCGCGAACTTCTATGGCAATCCTTTGCAAATGGGCGCCATAGAGTGATCACTGGACCACGCAACTGTGTGTCGACCGGGGAGACGTTGCCTCGATCCCCTAGGTTCCCAGGGCGGAATGTGACCGATATCGCATCGGCGACCGAACCTAGGGAGTGGGTACCGGATGGTCTCAGCAGCGGTGGGACGGGGAGCGGTTCTCGGGGCGGTCGCGCTGTCCCTCCTCGCGGTTCCGGTCCAGGCCGTGGCCGGGGAGCGCGGCACCCCCGCGCCGGCGGCGCTCCCGGCGCCGGACACGGCCGGACTGGCCGCGGTGCTGCGGTCGGCGGTGGACCGGGGAGCGCCGGGCGCGCTGGCCAGGATCGACGACCACGGGCGGACGTACCGGGTCACGCACGGGGTCGCCGACCGGGCCACCGGGCGGGCCGTCAGCACCGAGGACCGGTTCCGGATCGGCAGCGTCACCAAGACGTTCTCGGCCGTCGTGCTGCTCCAGCTCGTGGACGAGCACCGGCTCTCGCTCGACGCGCCGGTCAACCGGTACCTGCCGAGGCTGCTGCCCGACGACCGCATCACGGTCCGTCAGGTGCTGAGCCACCGCAGCGGGCTGTACGACTACACCAACGACATGTTCGCGCACAGCGTCTCCGGCTTCGAGGCGGTGCGGAACAAGGTCTTCACCTACCGCGAGCTGGTCGCCCTCTCCCTCAAGAAGCCCCGCACCAACGCGCCGGGCGCCGCCTACTCGTACTCCAACACCAACTTCGTCGTCGCCGGCCTGCTCATCGAGAAGCTCACGGGGCGGTCCGTGGCGACGGCGTACCAGGACCGCGTCATCGGCCCGCTGGGGCTGACCGACACGTTCTACGTGCATCCGCGCACCACGATCCCGGGACGGTACGCCCGCGGCTACCTGACCCAGGACACGGCGGGTGCCGCGCCGGTCGACTCGACCGCCCAGACGGTGTCCTGGGCGCAGAGCGCGGGGGCGGTCATCTCCAGCGCGCGGGACCTCGACACGTTCTACGGCGCGCTGCTGGGCGGCCGGCTGATGTCCGCCGCGCGGCTCGCCGAGATGGAGCGGTTCACCCGGGTCGACGCCAGGACGGCGTACGGGCTCGGACTGCGGCGGCGCGAGCTGTCCTGCGGGGTGTCGGTGTACGGGCACACGGGGGTCGTACAGGGTTACTACACGTACGCGTTCGCCACGAAGGACGGCGGGCGCAGCCTCACCGCGATGGCCAACACCTCGAACAACGGCAAGGTGCTCGACGCGCTGGCGGGCGCCCTGGACGCGGCGTTCTGCGGCAGGACGGGGGCGGCGAAGCCGTGACCGCCCCGGCGTGGCCGAACCGGTACTGTCCGTGATCTTGGCGGAACACCGCCGTCCGGGACACCATGCCCCGCATGAAGGGTGATCTTTTCTCCAGTCAGCACGTGGTGCAGCCGGCCGTGGAGCCGGGGATGTACGTAGAGAACGCCAAGTGCCTCGGGTACGCGGTGAACGGTGAGATGCACGCCCGGCAGGGCGCGATGATCGCCTACCGCGGCGACCTGCGGTTCGAGCGCAAGGGGCAGGGCGTCGGCGGCATGCTCAAGCGGGCGGTCACCGGCGAGGGACTGCCCCTCATGGCGGTGCGCGGCCAGGGCGAGGCCTGGTTCGCGCACGAGGCGCAGAACTGTTTCGTCGTCGAGGTCGAGGCCGGTGACCAGTTCACGGTCAACGGCCGCAACGTGCTCTGTTTCGACGCCTCGTTGTCGTACGAGATCAGGACGGTGAAGGGGTCGGGCATCGCCGGCGGCGGCCTGTTCAACAGCGTCTTCAGCGGGCAGGGCCGGCTCGGTCTGGTCTGCGACGGCAACCCGCTGGTGATACCCGTGACGGCCCAGGCGCCGGTCTACGTCGACACGGACGCGGTGGTGGGCTGGACCGCGCACCTCCAGACCTCGCTGCACCGTTCGCAGTCCATCGGCTCGATGCTGCGCGGCGGTTCCGGCGAGGCCGTGCAGCTGATGCTCCAGGGCGAGGGGTACGTGGTGGTCCGGCCGAGCGAGCTGACGCCCCAGAAGGCCCAGCAGCACTGAACCTTCACAAGTGAGCCGCGCCGCCGGGCAACCGGTGGCGCCGTACCGGCGTCTTGATCGACAACAGACCGAGCCCCGGCCCTCGGGCCGGGGCATTTTTCCGAGAGGCTATGCACGCCGTGTATACACTCCGTGCATAGAAGGGTACGCATGTACGGCAAGGCTTTCGCCCCGGAGTACCAGGGCGCCCTGACCACCCTGTCCGTGAACTCCTCGCTGGTCGACGTGCTGGCCGAGGCCACCGAGCGGCTGCGCGAGGCCGAGCGGGCCGGACTGCCCGGCGAGGCGGCGCGCTGCGGGCTCGCCGTCGCCGAGGCCCACCGCAGGCTCGGCCACGTACGGGACGCCGACCGGGCCTGGAAGGCGAGTTACCGCACCGCCCGGGAGGCCGGCGACACCGCGGCGATGGCGTGGGCGCTGTGGAGCGGCGGCACCCTGGCCCGCCAGCGCGGGGCGTTCCCACTCGCCTGGCGGCTGCTGAAGCTCGCCGCCGACCTCGGCGAGCGCGGCGGGGACGTCGTCGTACGCGGCTACTCGCTGGCCGGGCTCGCGGAGACCGGCCGCATCCAGGGCGACTACGCGGCGGTCGGCCGGCTGCACGAACAGCTGCTGGCCGAGGCCCGCAAGCGGGGAGAGGCCCGGCACACGGTGTGGGCGCTGGAGGGCATCGCCCAGATGCACCGCAACACCGGCGACTTCGACCGGGCGTACGCCTTGTTCGAAGAGGCCGCCGAGATAGCCGGCCGGGCCGAGGACCGGCGCGGGTACGCCTGGGCGCTGCGCGGACTCGCGGACGTCCTCTCCGTGCGCGACGGCGCCACCGAGCGCGCCTTGGAGCTGCTGGCCGAGGCGGAGGCCACGTGCCGCGAGATGAACCTGTCCAGCGCGCTCGCCTACAACCACAAGATGCAGGGCAACGTCCACTACCGCGCCGGGCGGTACGCCGAGGCCCGGGACCGCTATCAGCTGGCGCTCACCGAGTTCCGCACGATGAGCGAGCCGCGCGGCGAGGCGCTGTCCCGGCTCGGCCTCGCCAAGTCCCTCGCCCGCCTCGGCCGCGACCGCGCCGAGACGGCCGCCGAACTCGCCTCCCTGGCCCGCACGCTGGAGCGCAGCGGGCTGCGGCACGCCCGGGAGATGGTGGCCCGGGCCCAGCGGGAGTTCGGCGTCGAGGCGGAGGCCGCCCGGTGACGGCGCTCGGTTCGCGGGTGCAGGACCCGGCCCACCTCACCCTGACGCGCTGCCGGGACCTCGTACGGCCCGCGCTGGAGCGGGCGGTGGGGCGGCTGCACCCGTGGGTGGCCGAGATGGCGGCGTACTCCTTCGGCTGGTGCGACGTGGGCGGGGCGCCCGCCGACGCCGACGGCGGCAAGGGCGTGCGGCAGGCGCTGGCCGTGCTGGGCGCCGAGGCCGCCGGCGCCGACGGGCGGGCCGGGGTGCCGGCGGCGGTCGCCGTGGAGCTGGTGCACGCCTTCTCGCTGTTGCACGACGACGTCATGGACGGGGACGCGGTGCGGCGTGGCCGCCCCACCGTGTGGCGGGCGTACGGCACGGGTCCGGCCGTACTGGCCGGGGACGCGCTGTTCGCGCTGGCCGTGGACGTCCTCGCCGCGGCTCCCGAGGGCCCCGGGGCGGTACGGCTGCTGTCCTCGGCCCTCGCCGACCTGGTGCGCGGGCAGGCCGACGACCTGCTGTTCGCCACCCGGCCGTGGACCGGGCCCGAACGGGTCACGGTGGCGGAGTACCGGGCGATGGCGGAGGGCAAGACCGGCGCGCTGCTGGGCTGTGCCGCCGCGCTGGGCGCCGCGCTCGCCGGGGCGCCCGGTGCCACGGTCGGCGCCCTGGACCGGGCCGGGCGGCACCTCGGGGTCGCCTTCCAGCTGGTCGACGACGTGCTGGGCATCTGGGGCGATCCGGCCGTCACCGGCAAGCCGGTCGGCGCAGACTTGCGGGAGCGCAAGAAGACCTTTCCGGTACTGGCCGCGCTCGCTTCCCCGGCGGCCCGGCGGCTGCCCGCGCTGCTGGACCGCCCCGGGCGGGCCGAGGAGGCCGCCGCGCTGGTCGAGGCCGCGGGCGGCCGGGCGGCGGCCCTGGCCGAGGCCCGCGCCCACACGGCCACCGCACGACGGCTGCTCGCCGACGGCCCGCTGGCCACCGGCCCCGCCGGGGAACTGGCACGGCTGGTGGACCTCCTGGCGGACCGTGTTAGGTGACCACCCTCCGGTACGGCGTTGACCTGGGACGCCCCCGCGGGTGAAGGTGCTTGCGGCGCGACCGGCGATCCGCGCCGGAAGGACGGAGCACCGTGATCGGCATCTCGGACATCGAAGCCGCGGCACAGCGGATCACCGGACACGTCGTCAGGACACCGACGGTCCCGAGTCCCGGTCTGGGCGCGCTGCTCGGCGTCCCGGTCACCGCCAAGCTGGAACTGCTCCAGCGGACGGGCTCGTTCAAGGCGCGCGGCGCCACGGCGAGACTGCTCTCGCTCAGCGAGGCGGAACGGGCGGCCGGCGTGGTCGCGGTCAGCGGCGGCAACCACGGTGTCGCGCTGGCCGTGATGGCGGCGGCCCTCGACGTGAAGGCGACCGTGGTGATGCCGCGGACCGCGCCCGCGCGCTCCCTCGCGCTCGCCGAGGAGGCCGGGGCGTCGGTGCGGCTCACCGACGGCATGGACAGCGCCTTCGAGTTGGTGACCCGGTTGCGGGACGAGGGGCTCACCCTGGTCCACCCGTTCGACGACCCGGTGGTGATCGCCGGGCAGGGCACCGTGGGGCTGGAACTGGCCGAGGACGCGGGCGAGCTGACGGACGTCGTGGTCAGTGTGGGCGGTGGCGGTCTGATCGCGGGGGTCGCGGTGGCGCTGCGCGCCCGGCGCCCAGGGGTGCGGGTGTGGGGCGTGGAGACCGAGGGCGCGGAGGCGATGTCCGGCGCGCTCAGGGCGGGCGGCCCGGTACCGGTGCCGTTGTCCTCCCTGGTCACCACCCTGAGCGCGCCCGCGGTCGCCCAGCTGACGTACGACCACGTGTCGGCTCTCGTCGAGGACGTCCTGGTGGTGCCGGACCGGGACGCGGTGCGGGGCTGCCTGGACCTCGCCGACCACGCCAAGGTGTGGGCGGAGCCGGCCGCGGGCTGTCTGCTGCCGGCGGCCCGGCAGGTGGCGGCTCGGGCCGGCGCCGGCGCCCGCATCGGGCTGGTGGTGTGCGGGGGCAACACCGCACCCCGGGAACTGCTCGGCTGGGCGGAGCGCTTCGGGCTGCTGTGACACCGCCGGCGCCGGGACGGGTGGCCGTTTCCGGCGCCGCACGCACCTTCGAACCCATGAACGAAAGGCAGAAAGGGGGCGTGAATCGAGGATTCGCTGAACGCACCCCCGCGCGCCCCGCGTACCTCTGGGAGACAGGCGGCAGGGGCTTCAGCGAGGGATGACCATGGTCGAGGCGCACGTCTCCGCACACGAGTGGATCGCCGGGCGGTACCGGCTCATGGAGGTCTTCGCCCGCGAGACGAACCGCCTCTGGTGGTACGCCGAGGACACGGCCGCCCAGCGGCCCCGCCTGGTGACGCAGACGGCCCTGCCGAGCCCCGTCGCCGAGGACACCGCGCGCCGGGTCACGGCCCGGGTGGTGCGTACCTCCGAGGCCATGCGGCTGCTCCGTCCCGGCCAGGTCGCCGCGGTCGTCGACGCCGTGGTGGAGGCCGGCACCCTGTGGACGGTCACCGAGTGGATCGACGGCACACCGCTCGCCGCACTCCTCGCCCGGGAGGGCCCCCTGTCCCCCGTGCGCGCCGCGCGCACCGGCCTGGAACTGCTGGACGTGCTGCGGGCGGCGCACGACGAGGGCATCACCCACGGGGAACTGAGCCCCGGCCAGGTGTTCGTGCGGGACGGCGGCCCCGCCGTCGTCACCGGGTTCGGACTGGCGGGCGCGACCCCGGCGCCCCGGCTGACGGCACCCTCCTACGCCTCGCCGGAGCAGGCCCGCGACGAACGCCCCGGCCCCGCCGCCGACCTGTGGGCGCTGGGGGCGCTGCTGTACACGATGGTCGAGGGCCGGCCGCCGTTCCGGGACCGCGGCCGGCCCGGCGCCACCCTGCGGGCCGTCGAGCGGCTGCCGTTGCGCGCCCCGCTGCGGGCCGGCCCGCTCACCCGGGCCGTGCAGGGACTGCTGCGCAAGGACGCGCGGGAGCGGCTGACCCGGCCGGTGGTCCGGGAGGCCCTGACCCGGGCGCTGGCCGAGGACGGGGAGTCGGGGAGCGACCCGGGGACGGGCCCGGAGCACCGCCCGCCGACGCCCGGGGCGCCCGGCGCGGACCGGGCCGCCGACGGCCCCGGGCGCGGCCGGCGGCTCGCCACCGTCGGCGCGGTGCTCGCCCTCGCGGTGACCGCCGTCACCGCCGCGGTGCTGACGGCGGCCGGCGCGCTGCCGGGCGCGGACACCGCCGGGCCGGCGCGCCGCGCCACCGCCCCGGCCGGCCCCCCCGACCGGCGCACCGGTGGCGCCGCCACGCCCGCCCCGGCTCCGTCCGCCTCCCCCGCCCTGCCGGCCGGCTACCACCCCTACACCGCACCGGAGGGCTTCTCGGTGGCGCTGCCCGACGGCTGGCGGCGGCTGGTCACCTCCCGGGGTGCCGGCGCCGCCTACCGGGTCACCTTCGGCCGCGGCGGTGACCGGACCGCCCTCGCCGTGACCTACAGCGACCGCGTCGGCCCCGACCCGGTCGCCGTCTGGCGGGACGACGTCGAGCCCGGCCTGGCGAGGCTGCCCGGCTACCACCGCCTCGGTGCCGTCCGCGCCACCACCTACCAGGGGCGCAGGGCCGCCGACCTGGAGTGGCTGTCCGGCTCGGGCGGCTCACGCGTCCACACCTTCGGGCGCGGGTGCCTGCTGGGCGGGGAGCGGGGTTTCTCGCTGCGCTTCACCACCCCGGCGGGGGCCTGGGGGAACGCGGCCGGCCGGCTGGCGCTGCGGACCTTTCTCGGGACCTTCCGTCCGCCGAAGGACTGACCGGGTGGCCGCCGGCCGTTTTCCGGCGGCCGAGCCGGGGACTCGCTCCCCATGGTGCAAATCGGATACACGATGATGACCGAGCAGGCCGGCCCCCGTGACCTGGTGAACCACCTGGTGCGGGCCGAGGAGGCCGGCTTCGACTTCTCCGTGACGTCGGACCACTACTTCCCGTGGCTGCGCTCCCAGGGACACGCCTCGTACGCGTGGAGCGTGCTGGGCGCCGCCGCCCAGGCCACCTCGCGGATCCCGCTGATGACCTACGTCACCTGTCCCATCCTGCGCTACCACCCGGCGATCGTGGCGCAGAAGGCGGCGACGGTGCAGCTGCTGTCCGAGGGCAGGTTCCGGCTCGGCCTCGGCTCCGGCGAGAACCTCAACGAGCACGTCGTGGGCGGCGGCTGGCCGCCGGTGGACGTACGCCACGAGATGCTCGAGGAGGCCGTGCAGATCATCCGCGCGCTGTTCGAGGGCGGCCACGTCACGCATCACGGGCAGCACTACGACGTGGAGTCGGCCCGGCTGTGGGACCTGCCGGACGAGGCGCCGCCGATCGGTCTCGCCGTCTCCGGCGAACGCTCGTGCAGGCTCGCCGGACACCTCGCCGACCTGGTCATCGCGACCGAGCCGAAGCCGGGCCTGCTGGAGGCGTTCGACCGGCACGGCGGCAGCGGCAAGCCCCGGGTCGGCCAGCTCCCGGTCTGCTTCGACACCGACCGCGACAGGGCCGTCAAGCGGGCCCACTCGCAGTTCCGCTGGTTCGGCCTGGGCTGGAAGGTGAACGCCGAGCTGCCGCACCCCGACTCCTTCGAGGCCGCGACCCAGTTCGTCACCGAGGACGACGTCGCCTCCGCCATCCCGTGCGGCGACGACCCGGAGGCGTTCGTCGAGGCGGTACGGCCCTACGCGGAGGCCGGGTTCGGAGAGGTGGCCCTGGTGCAGATCGGCGGCGACTCCCAGCCGGAGTTCATCGACTGGTCGGCGAAGACCCTGCTGCCGGCCCTGCGGGAGGCGTTCGCCTGACCGCCGCCGGGACGTTCCGGCCGGCCGTGGCGCGCACCACTCAGGGAATCAGTCGCTCGGATGAGCATCTCGTGCGCTACCGGGGTACTAGAGGGCTCTACGCCGATCGTCCCGGAGGCCCCCGCGTGAACTCGTTCGTGCACAAGACCCTGGTGGTGCAGCTCCTTGCGCACGGTACCGGCCGGTGTCCGGTGCTGGCCCACCTCAGCTACGACGCCGACGACCCGTTCGCCGTCACCGCCGCCTTCGCGCACGACGGTCATGTGCTGGCCTGCTGGCGGCTGGACCGGCAGATGCTCTCGGACGCCCTGGTCAGACCGGTCGGGGTCGGCGACGTGCGGATGCGGCCGGAGGCCACCGGCCCGTGGCACGAACTGCGCCTGGAGTTCCTCGGGGACGCGCGGCCGGACGGCGGCCGGCACCACGCGGTGGTGTTCGCCTGGGCGCCCGGCATCGCCTCCTTCCTCCGGGAGACGTACCAGGTCGTCCCGCCGGGCCAAGAGCGCGTCGCGGTGGACGAACTGCTGGAGGAGATCCTCTCCGCGGCCGAATAGCCGTACCGGTGCCCGCGGTCGGGTCCGGCGCCACGCCGGACCCGCGGCCCCCGGCCTGTTCGCGCACGCTCGCACGGCCCGTCGCGGGGTCTGTCGAGGCGATCTCCGGATCGGTAGGCTCTCCGGGAGAGCAGGCCCTGACACCCGGGGTCGGCGAAGAACGGGGAAGGCCGGTCATGCGGGTCGAGCACGACGCGTCGTCGGACATGGCGTACATCTACCTCGTCGACAGCATCGCCCCCGGGCAGGCCGTCCGGCAGGTGCCCGCCTGGGACGACTCGGCGATACTCGACTACGACTCGCACGGACGGCTCCTGGGCATCGAGCTGTTCAGCGCCGCACGCCGACTGCACCCGGTGCTGCTGGCCGGCGCCGAAAGGATCGATCGCGAGCCGGATCCGCCGAGCGCGTGATGCGTCGGGACAGCCGGTGCCGTCCGGACTCGCTCCGGGTCCGACGGGACCGTGCTCAGTCGTCCTGGTCGTCCGAGCGGTCCGTGTGCTTGCTGCGGGCCCACAGCGGCAGGCCGTACCAGCAGACCAGGTACCAGGCGACGACGCCGGTGACCAGGTACGGCACGTAGGCGTCGTGCGTGGCCACCCGGAGGATCAGCAGCAGCGACGACGTCATCGTGGCCAGCAGCAGCAACAGGCCGACGAACGTCAGCCGGGAGGCCAGTCGTACGGCCTGCGGCTTGACGCGGCGGCCGGAGACCAGGCGGTGCAGGGAGACGGGTCCGATGAGGGCTCCGGTGGCGCAGGCGCCCAGGACGACGGTCACGATGTAGATGACCTGGTCGGTGTCGGTGAGCCGTACGTACTTCGGCTGGAAGACGACGGTCAGCAGGAAGCCGAACAGGATCTGCACGCCCGTCTGGGCGACGCGGACCTCCTGGATGAGTTCACCCCATTTGCGATCCGCCCGCTCCTCCTCGGTCTCGTCGCGGCCTGTGCGTCGTCCTGCCTCCGTCATGCGGTGCGTGTAACCGGACGGCCGTTCGTTCAAACGGTCGGCGCACCGGCGCCTACCAGCGGTGTTCCACCTGGTCCTTGACGCGGCGCTCGTACAGCTCCCGGATCGCGGCGGACGTCTCCCGCGGCAGCGGCGACAGCTTGGCCGCGGCGGCGTTGGCGCGGGCCTGCTCCGGGTTGCGCGCCCCGGGGATCACCGTGGTGACGCCGTCCTGCTCGATGATCCAGCGCAGGGCCAGCTGGGCCGGGGTGTACCCCTCGGGGGCGAGCGCGGCGAACTCTGCGGCGGCCTCCACGCCGGTGGCGTAGTCGACGCCGGAGAAGGTCTCGCCCTGGTCGAAGGCCTCGCCGTGGCGGTTGAAGGAGCGGTGGTCGTTGGCCGCGAACACGGTGTCCCGCGTGTACTTGCCGGACAGCAGGCCGGAGGCGAGGGGCACGCGCGCGATGATGCCGACGCCGGCCTCGCGGGCGGCGGGCACCACCTCACGCAGGGGCTTCATGCGGAACGGGTTGAGGATGATCTGCACGCTCGCCACGTTCGGGCGGGCGATCGCGGCGAGCGCCTCCGCGCAGGTCTCCACGCTGACGCCGTACGCGGCGACGCGCTCCTCCTCGACCAGGGTGTCCAGGGCGTCGAACACCGCGTCCGAGGAGTAGACCGCGGCGGGCGGGCAGTGCAGCTGGACCAGGTCGATCCGGTCGACGCCCAGGTTGCGGCGCGACCGGTCGTTCCAGGCGCGGAAGTTGTCCAGGACGTAGTTCTCGGGGACCTGCTCGACCCGGCGCCCCATCTTGGTGGCCACCAGCACGTGCAGGTCGGGACGGCCGCGCAGGAACGAGGCGATGGTCTCCTCGCTGCGCCCGTCGCCGTACACGTCGGCCGTGTCGAAGAACGTGACACCCGACTCGGCCGCCGCCTCCAGGACGGACAGGGCCTCCTTGTCGTCCACGTCGCCCCAGTCGGCGCCCAGCTGCCACGTGCCGAGTCCGACCACCGATGCCCACTGACCCGACCTGCCGATTACGCGTTCGTCCATGGGCCCAGTCTGTCACCCGGCACGGCGCCCCGCGGAACCGGCCGCTCCGGCGCGGGGCCCGCCGAAGTTCAGCGGCCGGGCGTCAGCTGCGCCTGGACGGCGGGCCCGTAGCGGTCGGCGACGGTGTCGGCGTCGGTCCCGCGCAGGTGCGGGCCGCGGGCGATGCCGTACATGACGCCGAGGCCGACGAGCGCGGCGACGGCGAGTTCGGCGCGCAGGCCCGCGTCGGGGCCGGTGAGCCGGGCGGCGAGCCGTTCGGTGACCTGGGCGCGGAAGTTGGCGCGCAGGATGTCGCCGTGGTCGCCGTGGAGCGGGGCGAAGGCGATGCGCAGCAGCGGGTCGGCGCCGCGGTCGCGCTGGCTGGACAGCACGTGCCGGACCATGTGCCGGCCCAGGTCGGGCAGCGGGGCGTCCAGCAGGGCGTCGGCGTCGGTGTCGAAGGACATCACCCGGGCGAAGAGGGCGTCCTTGTTGCCGAAGTACTTCAGGATCAGGGGCGCGCTGACGCCGGCCCGCTCGGCGACGGCCCGCAGGGTGATGTCGGCGTGGGCGTGCCGGGCCAGGAGGTGGCGGGCGGCCTTCAGGATGGCGGCCCTGGTGGCCTCGGCGTCCCGGCGTGCGGGGGCGGCCTCGCGGCCGGCCGGTGCGGTCATGCCTCTCATGCTCCCTCCATCGCCCCGTCGCGCGCGCCCCGGGTGGCCCCGCGGGCGCGCCGGCCGCCGTCGGCGGGCTCGTCGCCCGGGATGGTCAGGGCCGCCGCGCAGGCGGCGAGCGCGATGGCGCCGGCCATCGCGAAGGCGAGCAGGTAGCCGTGCAGGGTGGGCACGGGCACGCCGTCGAGGGGGCTGGTGTGGTGGACGAGGACGGCGGCGACGGCCGCGCTGGAGACGGCCTGTCCGATGGTGCGCATGAGGACGTTGACGCCGTTGGCGGAGGCGGTCTGCGCGGCGGGGACGGCGCGCAGGATCAGGGTCGGCAGCGCGGAGTAGGCGAGGGTGGTGCCGGTCGCGACCACGGTGGCCCCCAGGATGATCATCCACAGGTCGCGGCTGTCGGCGATGCGCAGCGCGTACCCGCAGGCGATGACGGCGGCGCCCAGGGCGAGGGTGACACGGGGGCCGCGCGTGGCCGAGATGCGGGCCGACAGCGGGGAGAACAGCAGCATGGTGACGCCGCCGGGCAGGAGGCACAGCCCGGTCGCGACGATGGACAGGCCGAGGCCGTAGCCGGTGCCCTGGGGGGTCTGCACCAGCTGGGCCGTGACCAGCGAGTTGGCGTAGAAGGCGAACCCGGTCAGCAGGGCCGCCACGTGCGACAGGCCCACCCGGGGGCGGGTGACCAGGCGCAGGTCGACCAGTGGCCGGGCGCCGCGCAGCTGCTGGCGCCACCACAGGGCGAGGACGGCGACGGCCGCGAGGAACAGCCCGAGGACCCGCCCGCTCCCCCAGCCCCAGGTGCCGCCCTGGGAGACGCCCAGCAGCAGGCAGACCAGTCCGGCGGCCAGTCCCAGCGCGCCGAGGACGTCGAAGCGGCCCGGCTCGCGCACCGGCGACTCGCGCACCGCCCACCAGGTCGCCGTGACACCGAGCGCGCCGAGCGCGCTGGTCAGCCAGAACATGGTGTGCCAGTCGGCGTACTGCACGACCAGCGCGGCGAGCGGCAGGCCGAGGGCGGCGCCGATGCCGACGGTGGAGCTCATCAGCGCCACCGCCGATCCCCGGCGTTCGGGCGGGAGTTCGTCGCGCAGGATGCTGATGGAGAGCGGGACGACGGAGGCGGCGGCACCCTGGAGCGCGCGGGCGGCGATGAGTACGCGGATGTCGGAGGAGAGCGCGCACATCACCGAGCCGACGGTCATCAGGGCGAGCGCGCCGGTGAGCACCCGGCGCTTGCCGTACATGTCGCCGGCCCGGCCGAGGACCGGGGTGAGGACGGCGCCGGAGAGCAGGGTCGCGGTGACCATCCAGGAGACGGCGGCCGGCGACGACCCGGTGAGCCGGGGCAGGTCCGGCAGGAGGGGGACGACCACGGTCTGCATGACCGCCATGAGGATGCCGCCCGACGCGAGCACCGGGATGGTGAACCGGTCGCGCGCCCGGGGCGGCGTGCCGGTGCCGGGCGGCGTGGGTATGTCGGCTGGCTGCTCCATCGGGGCTCCTGCGGGACGGCACGGCGATGCGGTGAATAACAATTCACCTTATCGGGTGAATGGCTGTTCACCAACGCCCTTCCGTCGGTCCCGCGGGGAGCCCGGGTCCGTGCGGGGTCAGTCGCGGCGGGCCGCGGAGCGGGCGTGCAGGGCGCGGGCGGCGCGGGGGCCGAGCCAGCGCTTGAGCCGGCGGAGCGCCTCCAGCCGTCCGGCCGCCCGGTCCAGGCCGTAGTACAGCTGCGGCGGCACGTACGGCAGCAGGGGTGAGTGGCGCTGACCGAGCAGGGCGAACATCCGGTGCGGGGGCAGGTGGATGTAGCGCGGCAGGTTCTCGTACCACTGGGCGCTGTAGCGGGCCGCGCTCTGCGCGGCGAGCAGTTCGGCTTGGCGCCTGCTCTCGTAGGCGGCGAGGGCGTCGGGCAGGGCGGCGTGCTCCTTCAGGGCGCCGGCCAGGCACATCGCGTCCTCCAGGGCGAGCGTGGTGCCGGCGCCGATGGAGTAGTGGGTGGTGTGGGCGGCGTCGCCGAGCAGGACGAGGTTGCCGTGGTGCCAGGTGCGGTTGGTGAGGGTGCGGAACGTCTGCCAGGAGGCGCCGGGCCTGGCGACGAGGGGATGGCCGTCGAGGACGCCGGCGAAGAGCTTCTCCAGCAGTACGAGGCCCTCGGCCCGGTCCGCCCGGTCCAGGCCGAGGCCGGTGAACGTCTCCGGCGAGCACTCGACGACACAGGTGCTGTGGCCGTCGCCGTAGCCGTAGCCGTAGGCCCAGATCCAGCCGTGGCGGGTCTCGGTGAAGGCGAAGGTGAAGGCGTCGAACACCTTGGTGGTGCCGAGCCAGATGTAGTGGTTGCGGCCGGAGGCGGCCCGGGTGCCGAAGTGCCCGGCGTGCCCGGTGCGCAGAGCGCTGTGCACGCCGTCGGCCGCGACGACGAGGTCGGAGCCGGCGGGCGGTTCGCCGATGGCGCTCTCGTACTCCAGGCGGACGCCGAGGGCGCGGGCCCGGCCGGCGAGGAGTGCGAGCAGCCGGTGCCGGCCGATGCCGAAGCCCTCGTCACCGTGGTGGCGGGTGGCGAGGTCCCGGACGTGGGCGACCCCCTCGTCCCAGCGGACGGAGTGCTCCTCGACCACCCGCGCCGACTCGGGGTCGTGCTCCTGGAGCCGGTCGAGGAGTCCCCGCCAGTACGTCACGCCCCAGCCGTAGGTGGAGCCCTCGGGGTCGCGTTCGTGGACGGTGACGTCGTGGGACGGGTCCTGCCGCTTGAGCAGGATGGCCAGGTACAGGCCCGCGGGCCCGCCTCCGACACAGACGACCTTCACGCGCGCACCCCTGACTGTCACCGGACGTGGTGGAACGGCATCGGACCGTAGCAGTCCCGCCCACCCGCGCGATCGCGTCAGCCTGGCGTGGTGAGCCGCGCCACTCGGACGGGCGGCCCCCGGAAAGGATCTTCGGGAAGCGGGGCGCACCGGCAAGGAATTGCCCGTTCCGCAGTACGGCCGCACCGGATCACAGCAAGATCATCTTACTTCAATTCTGTACGACATGTGAGCGATTGTCCGGATCACGGCCAACCCGTTCCGGGCGATTTCTTCCGTTCCCGGAATGCCCGATAGGCATGCGTCGACACACCCCACCACTCCTGAGGAGGACTCGCATGCCCGGTATCACCCGGCGCCGTGCGCTCACCACGGCAGCCGCCGTCGCCACGACCGTCACGGCCGCCGGCCTCGCCGCGCCCACCGCGTCCGCCGCCGGCCACCACGAGCCCACCGCGCCCGATTCCTTCGACGAGGTCTACAAGGGCCGCCGGATACAGGGCCGTCCGTCGACCATGGACGGACACCACCACGAACACGGCGGCGGCTACGCGGTGTTCGTCGACGGCGTGCAGCTGCACGTGATGCGCAACGCCGACGGCAGCTGGATCAGCGTCGTCAGCCACTACGACCCGGTGCCCACCCCGCGCGCCGCCGCCCGGGCCGCGGTGGACGAGCTCCAGGGTGCCGTGCTGCTGCCGTTCCCCGCCAACTGACCGCCCCAGCAACGATCCCGGAGCACCACGCACCATGACGGTACGCAAGAACCAGGCCGCCCTGACCGCCGACGAGAAGCGTCGGTTCGTCGCCGCCGTCCTCGAGCTCAAGCGCAGCGGACGCTACGACGACTTCGTCCGCACGCACAACGAGTTCATCATGGCGGACACCGACACGGGCGAGCGGACGGGCCACCGCTCCCCCTCCTTCCTGCCCTGGCACCGCAGATTCCTCCTCGACTTCGAGCAGGCGCTCCGGTCCGTGGACCCGACGGTCACCCTGCCGTACTGGGACTGGAGCACCGACCGCACGGTGCGCGCCTCCCTGTGGGCGCCGGACTTCCTCGGCGGCACCGGACGCAGCACCGACGGGCGGGTGATGGACGGCCCGTTCGCCGCGTCGGCCGGGAACTGGCCGATCGAGGTGCGGGTGGACGGCCGCACCTTCCTGCGCCGTTCACTGGGCACGTCCGTGCGCGAACTGCCGACCCGCGCCGAGGTCGAGTCGGTGCTGTCCATGACGACGTACGACATGGCGCCGTACAACAGCGCCTCCGACGGCTTCCGCAACCACCTGGAGGGCTGGCGCGGGGTCAACCTGCACAACCGGGTGCACGTCTGGGTCGGCGGCCAGATGGCCACCGGCGTCTCCCCCAACGACCCGGTGTTCTGGCTGCACCACGCCTACGTCGACAAGCTGTGGGCGGAGTGGCAGCGGCGCCACCCGGGCAGCGGTTACCTGCCGACGGGGGGCACACAGGACGTGGTGGACCTGGGCGAGACCATGAAGCCGTGGAACACCGTGCGTCCCGCGGACCTGCTGGACCACACGGCGTTCTACACGTTCGACAGCTGATCAGGACGAGACGGTGGCGCACTCCGGGTGGCCCCAGCCCTGGGCGTTCTTGGCGATCTTCTCGCCGGCCGCGTAGGACCGACCGCACGGACAGCGGCCGGGGAACTTCGCCTTGATGGTGCGGGGGGACCCGGTACCGCCGGTGGCGCCGGTGCGCCGGGGCGTCTTCCGGCGCGGCGCTCCGGCCTTCACCGGGGTGTCCGGCGACGGCGGGGGCTCCGGTGAACCCAGCTCGCTGCCGGCCGGCTCCTGCGCGACGGCCGCCTGGCTGGCCGCGCGGTCGGCGAAGTCGTTCAGCGGGTCGCCGTCGGCCTGGTGGGCGGGCACGTAGCGGAACTCCACGGACCGGCCGCCGAGCAGTTCGTCGATGCGCACGACCAGGTCCTGGTTGGCGACGGGCTTGCCGGCGGAGGTCTTCCAGCCGTTGCGCTTCCAGCCGGGCAGCCAGGTGGTGACGGCCTTCATCGCGTACTGGGAGTCCATCCGGATCTCCAGCGGCACGTCCGGGTCGACGGCCGCGAGCAGCCGCTCCAGGGCGGTCAGTTCGGCGACGTTGTTGGTGGCCCGGCCGAGCGGGCCCGCCGCCCATCCGGCGGGGGTCCGCTCGTCGTCGTCCGAGACGACCCAGGCCCATCCGGCCGGTCCGGGGTTGCCCTTCGAAGCCCCGTCGCACGCGGCCACCACACGTTCACGCATGCGCACGATCATGCCATGGCCGCGGAGGCCGCTGTACGGGGATGCCGACCGGTGCGGTCAGACGTCCCTGGTCCTCGGCATGCCGCCCTCGGTGGTCGTGACGTCGATCACCGTGAAGTTGGCGCCCTGAGGGTCGCTGAGCGCGGCGAACCGGCCGAACGGGCTGGTCATGGGGCCGAACCGGCAGACCGCGCCCAGCCCGGTGGCCCGGGCGACGGCCGCGTCGCAGTCGTCCACGGTGAAGTAGACGTTGATGTACGAGGGCACCTCCGGCGGGAAGTCGTCGGTCATCCGCATCCGGCCGAGAACGGTGTCCTCACCCACCTCGAACATCCGGAAGTCCACCGCGTCGTCGTCGATCTCCTTCATCCGGTAGGGGAAGACGGCGGCCAGGAAGGCGTCCGTCCGCTCCGGGTCCCGGGTGAAGACCTCCGCCCAGCAGTACGCGCCGGGCGTGGCCGTCGCCTCGAACCCCTCGTGCCGGCCGGCCTGCCACACGCCGAACACGGCCCCGCTGGGCTCCCGGCCCAGGCACATCGTGCCCAGGTCGCCGACCCGCATCGGCTCCATCAGGACCTCGCCGCCGTGATGCCGGATCCGCTCGGCGGTCGCGGCGGCGTCCGGCGAGGCGAAGTAGAGGCACCACTGCGAGCGGCCGTCCTGGCCGGGCATCGGCGGGACCACGGCGGCCACCGCCCTGCCGTTCGCGTAGGCCTGCGTGTAGTGGCCGTACTCCGACGACGACTCGCCGAAGGTCCAGCCGAGCACATCGGCGTAGAAGCGCTTGGCGCCCTCGATGTCACCGAACATCGCATCCGCCCAACAGGGCGTTCCCTCGGGCTGCACGGCCATGGTCGTGACCTCCTGGTGCGGTGTGTCCCGGGTGTTCACGCTAGCCACGCGGCACCGGACCCGCGCGCCGAGCCGGGACCGGGTCCGGCCGCTCCCCCGCGTACGCCTTCTCCAGGGCCTCGGCGTCCAGCTTCCCCATGGTCATCATGGCCCGGGTGGCGCGCGCGGCCTTCTCCGGGTCCGGATCGCCGATCATGTCGAGCAGCGGGGCGTAGACCACCTGCCAGGAGACGCCGAACCGGTCCTTGAGCCAGCCGCAGGGGCCGCCCTCGCCGCCGTCCTCGGTGAGCCTCGTCCAGTAGTGGTCGATCTCCCGCTGGTCGGAGCAGAGGATCTGGAAGGAGACCGCCTCGTTGAAACGGAACTGGGGACCCCCGTCGAGTGCGAGGAACCGCTGGCCGTTGGCGGTGAACTCCACGGTCAGCACGGAGCCGGCCGGGCCGGGCCCGGCGTCGGTGCACCGCACGACGCGGTCCACGTGGGAGTCGTCGAACACGGACGCGTAGTGGTGCGCGGCCTCCTCCGCCCGGCCGTCGAACCAGAGACACGTGACGAAACCGTCGGTGGTCATGGGTACCTCCCAAAAGCGCGGAACGCGGTCACCCCTGTCGACCGCCGCGCGCCGCGAAACTCATCGGTCCGCCGGTCAGGCCGCCAGGCAGAGCCCCTGGTGCGCGCGAGCCGACGGGGGCGACTGGCGCGAGGGGTGCGGCGCGGCGGCCGGCCGGTGGCCCGGGACCGGCCGGCGGACCGGCTCCGCCGGCGTCAGCTCCCCGTGGACGAGCGACAGCAGGTCCCCCAGTCCCAGGCCGAGCGCGCGGGCGGCGGCGGCGAGGACCTCCGAGGACGCCTCCTTGCGGCCGCGTTCGATCTCGGACAGGTACGGCAGCGAGATGCGGGCCGCGTCGGCCACCTCCCTGAGGGTGCGCCGCTGGGCCCGCCGTTCCCGGCGCAGTACCGCGCCGACCAGGTCGCGCCACAGCGGCTCCCGTGGCGTGGGCCGCGGCCCCCGCACCGGTAGGGGCACCGGCCGCCGGGCGGCCTTCCGGGTCTCTCCGCTCACCTCGCTGCTCATCCCGTCAGCCTAGGAGCGGCGCCGGATGAGACAAGGGGCCGGCGTTCCGCCCAGAGGGGAACGCCGGTCCGGGCATCGCGGAACGGCGGTTTCCCGCCGGTTCGGGCGCGCGGGCGCGTGCGCGCCGTGACCGCGGGTATCCGGAGGGTGAAGATCGCTCCAGGTACGCTTGGTCCTGCGGATACCGGGTACCCGCTCCGCCACACACTCGTGGACGGGGCCCGGCATCCAGAAGGCCGCCAAGGCAGACGTCGCACCCTGACTTCCGTGGGAGAGGCAATGAGGACCGCCGCCGGGATCCGGTCACAGGCACAGGTCACCATGAGGACCGAGCGGGACGGGACGGGCGAGGGACCACTGCCCGGGATCGCGGACCCCGGGGCCGTCGCCCCGCGCGACGCGCGGGACCTGTCCCGCCAGTTCTTCCGCCGGCTCGGCGAGCTGGAGGAGGGCACGCGCGAGCACCAGTACGCGCGCAACACCCTCATCGAGATGAACATGTCGCTGGTGCGGTTCGCCGCCGCCAGGTTCCGGGGCCGCGGCGACGACATGGAGGACGTCGTCCAGACCGGCATGATCGGTCTGATCAAGGCCATCGACCGGTTCGAGCTGACCCGCGAGGTCGAGTTCACCTCCTTCGCGCTGCCCTACATCACGGGCGAGATCAAGCGGTTCTTCCGTGACACCACCTGGGCGGTCCACGTGCCGCGCCGCCTCCAGGAGCTGCGGGTGGAGCTGGCCAAGGCGCGCGAGGAGCTGTCGAGCCGGCTGGACCGGGACCCCACGGTCGCCGAACTGGCCACGCTGATGAACATCTCCCGGGCCGAGGTCGTCGAGGCGCAGATCGCCTCCAACGGCTACAACTCCGCCTCCCTCGACGCGGCGCTCACCGGCGACGGCCCCGAGGACGGCGAGGCCGTGCTCGCCGACTTCATCGGCGTGGAGGAGGAGGGGCTGCGGCTCGTGGAGGACTTCCACGCCCTGGCCCCGCTGATGGCGGAGCTGAGCGACCGGGACCGGGAGATCCTGCGTCTGCGGTTCGTCGAGGAGGCCACCCAGGCGGAGATCGGTGAGCGGCTCGGCTGCTCCCAGATGCACGTCTCCCGGCTCATCAAGCGGATCATCGCCCGGCTGCGCCAGGGCATGCTGGGCGAACTCGGCTGCGCCTGACCCGCCCGGGGCGGGGGCGGCTCCGCGGTCAGCGCGCGAGTTCGAAACGGGCGCGGACCCGCTTGCCCACCGGTACGCGCTCCACGGTGACCTCCGAGGCCAGCGCGTGCACGATCTCCAGGCCGTGCCGTCCGACCCGCTGCGGGTCCCTGGGGTAGCGGCGGGGCAGCGCGGTGCTGCTGTCGTACACGGAGACGGCGACCACGCTGTTGGTGCCCTCCAGCTCCAGGATGTACGGACCGCTGCTGTGCCGGTCCGCGTTGGTCACCAGCTCGCTCACGACCAGGAGCAGCTCACCGTCCGCGCGGCTGTCGGCCGGGGCGCACCACTCGGTCCGCAGCTGCTCCAGGAACCGGGCGGCGAACGCGCGCGCGTCGGCGATGCAACCGGGTTCGCCGGTGTAGTGGGCCGCGCGTCGCAACGGCTCCACCGGTACGTCGAAGCCAGTCGGTATCACTGCCCCGCCCAGGTGCTCGGTCATGCTGTCTCTCTCGGAAGCCCGGTACGGCCGGTGTCGCACCAGTCCTCGTACCCCGAGCCCGGCCCGCCAGTCCACCGTATGCGTATCCCCGCCGCGCGCGGCGGCCGGGGTGGGACTGTACTCCGAAAGAGGAGAGCCGCGGGCCCTCACGACCGCGGGGCGCTCTGCGGGTACCGCCCGCCGGACGGTGAGCCAGGGGCGCGGGGTGCCGTCCTACGGGACCGAGCCGATGCGTCGGCGCAGCTCCGCGTGGTCTCGGTACGGGTCGCGGCCGTCGTTCAGGAGGGCGCCGCGATCCACCGATCCGTCCCCCCGGTCGCCCCCCGGAGCGGCGGAGCCGGTACAGCCGGTCGGGCTCCACGGACACGTGTCAGGCGACGGGCAGGACGAGGCCCGGGCCGGCGCGCTGCATCCGCAGCGCGTCGACGGACTCGGCGAGCAGCTCGTACTCCGTCGTGTCGTCGCTCGCGGCGATCCGCAGCAGCCGACCGTCCGCGAGCTCGTCGGCGGCCCGCTCCTGCCGGGCGTCGTCGGCGCACCAGGCGCGCAGCAGGGCGGGGACGTCGGCCACCGTCACCGCGACCGGCACCAGCGCGCCCGCGGGGAACGCGGGATCCTCCGGGCTCGGGTCGAGCCGCTCCGCGATCCAGGACGCCCGGTCCCGCAGCCACCACAACGCCAGCGCCAGGGTCGGCGCCCGGTAGGTGCCGAGCGGTACGCCGATGCGCCGGCCGCCACAGATCCCGTACGCCGTGACATGGCACAGGAACTCGTCGTGCACGTCTCACTCCCCGGTCGCCTCGCTGACTGCCGGTCCGGCCTCTCGTCCCCCGTGCGGCTCCTGTGCGGTGAAGTGCCCCCTGACCTTCGAGTATCGCCACTCCCAAAACACTGTCACCATTCCTTTCCGGCCAGTCTGTTGGCATATTCACCGTCCGTTCTGGCCGGAATGAACCGGGCTGTACGGCGACGCTGGGATGACCCCGGAGGTAATCGACCCCTTCCCCCGCCTCGCGGCATGGTGGTCACACCGGAGCGGCGGACCCCGCGTCCGGGACCTGACCAGCACGGACGACCTCGATGGAGGATGCTTCGCCATGACCACGCACACCGACCGTCACGAGAACGCCGCCGCCCGTTACCTCGAGGCCTGGAACGCCACCGGGCCGGAGGCCGTCGCGAAGGCGGTCGCCGCCGCGTGGACCGTGGACGGCGGCTACACCGACCCCCTCGCCGACGTCCGCGGGCACGACGGGATCGCCGCCGTGATCACGGCGGCGCACGCGCAGTTCCCCGGTTTCGTGTTCCGTCCCCTCGGACCGGTCGACGGCCACCACGACACCGCGCGCTTCGCCTGGGAACTGGTGAACGAGGCCGACGGCTCCGCACCGGTCGCCGGCTTCGACGTCGTCACCCTGGACGACGAGGGCCGCATCCGTCAGGTCCTGGGCTTCCTGGACCGCGTCCCGCCCTCCCCCTGACACGGCCGACGCGCCCCACCCGGTACCACCACACCCCCGGCCCGTACGGGCACGGCCTGCGCGGGCCGGGGAGCGGCGCGGCCGGCGGGGGCGGGCGGGGTGGCGTGGGCCGGGGGCGCGAAGTGAAGCGGAACGGAATGCGCGGGCGCCCGGGCCGGCCAACGCGAAGGCGGGCTGCCGCGAAGGCGGGACACCGGGCGGCGGGACCGCGGGAGGGGTGGGGCTTGCCGACAGCCCGGTTGCCGGGGGCAGCCGGGCTGTCGGCGGTGGGTGTCCTCCGGGGGCTCCGGGGGCGGGAGGTCGGGGAGGGCCCCGGCGGACAGTGGGCCGGCGTCGGTGGTGCGGGTTACGCGCGGACGATCGCGTCGATCCGCTCCAGCTCCTCCGCGTCGAAGTCCAGGTTGCGGATGGCGCCGACGCTGTCCTCCAGCTGCCGCGGGCTGCTCGCGCCGACCAGCGCGGAGGTGACCCGGCCGCCGCGCAGCACCCAGGCGAGGGCGAGCTGGGCCAGGGTCTGGCCGCGGGAGGTGGCGATCTCGTCCAGCGCGCGCAGCCGGCCGACGAGGTCCTCGGTGACCGCGTCGGAGTTGAGGAACGGGCTGTCGCTCGCGGCCCGGGAGTCCTCGGGGATGCCGTCGAGGTAGCGGCCGGTGAGCAGGCCCTGGTCGAGCGGGGAGTAGGCGATGGAGCCGGCCTGGATCTCGTCCAGCGCGTCGAGCAGGCCCTCGTCCTCGGGGCGCCGGTCGAGCATCGAGTAGCGCGGCTGGTGGATGAGGAGCGGGGTGCCGAGGTCGGCCAGGATGCGGGCGGCCTCGCGGGTCTGCTCGGCGGAGTAGTTCGAGACGCCGACGTAGAGCGCCTTGCCCTGCTGCACCGCCGTGTGCAGGGCGCCCATCGTCTCCTCGAGCGGGGTGTCCGGGTCGGGGCGGTGCGAGTAGAAGATGTCGACGTGGTCCAGGCCCAGCCGGGTCAGGCTCTGGTCCAGCGAGGACAGCAGGTACTTGCGCGAGCCCCATTCGCCGTACGGGCCGGGCCACATCAGGTAGCCGGCTTTGGTGGAGATGACCAGCTCGTCGCGGTAGGGCGCGAAGTCGGCCCGGAGGGCCTCGCCGAGCGCGGACTCGGCGGCGCCGGGCGGCGGGCCGTAGTTGTTGGCCAGGTCGAAATGGGTGACGCCCAGGTCGAAGGCGCGGCGCAGGATGGCGCGCTGGGTCTCCACGGGACGGTCGGGCCCGAAGTTGTGCCACAGGCCGAGCGACAGCGCGGGCAGCTTCAGCCCGCTGCGCCCGGTGCGCCGGTAGGGCATGTCGGCGTAACGGTCGGGGTGTGCGGTGTACAACGCGACTCCAGAGGGGTTGGCACACGGTCTACCGATCTCCACTCTTCCCCGGAGCCGGGGCAGCGGTCCAACAGGAGAATCCGATGGAATTCAGCGGTTAGGCTGCTCAATCATGGAACTGCGTCATCTCCAGCATTTCGTCGCGGTCGCCGAGGACCAGCACTTCACCCGGGCCGCCGAACGTCTGATGGTGTCCCAGTCGGGTCTGTCGGCGTCGATCAGGACGCTGGAGCGGGAGCTGCGGGCGCCGTTGTTCGTGCGCACCACCCGCCGGGTGACCCTGACGGAGGCCGGGCGGGCGCTGCTGGTCGAGGCGGAGCGGATCCTGGCGCAGGTGCGCTCGGCGCACGAGGCGGTGGCGGCGGTGCAGGGCGTGCTGCGCGGCACGCTCGCGCTCGGCACCGAGCAGTGCATCGCCGGGGTGCACGTGGCGGGGCTGCTCGCCGCCTTCCGGGGCCGGCACCCCGACGTGGAGATCCGGCTGCGGCAGGCCGGCTCGGGGGCGCTGGCCGAGGAGGTCGCGGCCGGGCGGCTGGACCTGGCCTTCGCCTACCGCACCCGGGCCGACACCGACCAGCTCCGTTCGGTGCCGCTGACCAGTGAGCCGATGACCGTGCTGTGCCATCCCAGCCACCGGCTCGCCTCGGCCGCGGCCGTGCTGGGCCCCGACGACCTCGCCGGGGAGGTGTTCGTGGACTTCCAGCCCGACTGGGGGCCGCGCCGCACCACGGACACGGTGTTCGCCGCGGCGGGGGTCCGGCGCACGGTCGCGCTGGAGGTCAACGACGTGCACGGTCTGCTGGACCTGGTGGACGAGAACCTCGGGATCGCCGTCGTCCCCCGGCACTTCCGGCACAAGCGGCCGGCGCTCGCCGCGCTCCCCCTGGAGGGCGTGGGCGACACACGGTACGAGACGGTCGCGCTGCTGCCGCCGCAGGGGGCGACCGGCCCGGCCGCCCGCGCCCTGCTCACCCTCCTGGAGACGGCCGGCCCGGACCGGCCGGGGGACGGGCTCCCGCCGTACTGAACGCGGCACGCGCGGCCGCGGAAACGGACATCGGCACGCGCGGACGGCGGTCATTTGCGAGGGTGGACGGTATGCATGCCAAGGACATCCTCATCGACGGCTACGGCCGCATCCAGGAAGAAGTCCACGCCGTCCTCGACGGTCTGGGCCCGGACGGGCTGCACCACCGGCCGGCCCCGGACGCCAACACGATCGCCTGGCTCGTCTGGCACCTGACCCGGGTGCAGGACGACCACGTCGCCGACGCGTTCGGCCTCGACCAGGTGTGGCTCTCCCAGGACTGGGAGAAGCGGTTCGGGCTCGGCCTGCCGCGGCACGACACCGGTTACGGGCACAGTGCCGCCGACGTGGCGAAGGTGCGGGTGGAGTCGGCCGATCTGCTCACCGGCTACCACGACGCCGTCCACGCGCAGACCCTCGACGCCCTGCGCTCCCTGGCCGCCAAGGACCTGGAACGGGTCGTGGACGAGGGCTGGGACCCCCCGGTCACGCTGGGCGCCCGCCTGGTGAGCGTCCTGTCCGACGATCTCCAGCACGTCGGACAGGCCGCCTACCTGAGGGGACTGTTTCAGAGCGCGGCGGCGTAACCCGGCAGCACCACGTCCTCGATGAGGGCCTTGCGCTCGTCGAACGGGATGAACGCGCTCTTCAGGGCGTTCACCGTGACCGTGCGCAGGTCCTCGACGGTCCAGCCGGCCTGCTCGACCAGCAGGGACATCTCGCGGGTCATCGTCGTGCCCGACACCAGACGGTTGTCGGTGTTCAGCGTGACCCGGAAGCCCAGGTCCTTCAGGACGGTGATCGGGTGCTCGGCGATGGAGGTGGCACAGCCGGTCTGGAGGTTGGAGGTGGGACACATCTCCAGCGCGATCCGGCGGTCGCGGACCCAGGAGGCGAGGCGGCCGAGCTTGCCGTCCACGATGTCCTCGGTGAGGCGTACGCCGTGACCGATGCGCTGCGCGCCGCACACCTGGAGGGCCTGGTGGATGCTGGGCAGGCCGTGCGCCTCGCCGGCGTGGATGGTGAAGGGCACGCTCTCGCGGCGCAGGTGCTCGAAGGCGGCGAGGTGGTCGGCGGGCGGGAAGCCGTCCTCGGCGCCGGCGATGTCGAAGCCGACGACACCCGCGTCGCGGTAGGCGACCGCCAGGTCGGCGGCCTCGCGGACCCGGTCGAACATCCGCATGCCGCACAGTAGGGTGCCGACCCGGACGGGGGTGCCGGCCGCGGCGGCCTTGGCCATGCCCGCCGCCAGGCCCTCCTGGACCGTCTCCACGACCTCGGGCAGCGTCAGGCCGCCGTTGACGTTCAGCTCGGGCGCGTAGCGCACCTCGGCGTAGACCACGCCGTCGGCGGCCAGGTCGAGGACGTACTCCTCGGCGGTGCGCAGCAGGCCCTCGCGGGTCTGCATGACGGCGAGGGTGTGCTCGAAGGTGGCTATGTAGCGGACCAGGTCGCCGGAGTTGGCGGCCTCGAAGTACCAGGCGGCCAGCTCGTCGGGGTCGGTGGTGGGCAGGGTGTGGCCGACCGCCTCCGCCAGCTCCACGACGGTGGCGGGGCGCAGGCCGCCGTCGAGGTGGTCGTGCAGGACGGCCTTGGGCAGCCGGCGGAGGGTCTCGGTGTCGACAGGGGACGCGGTCATGGCAGGGCTTTCCTCGGCAGGTGGTTCGACAGGGGTGCGGAAGCGTCGGGGCGGGTGCCGGCCGTCGCCGGGCGGTCAGGCGACGGGCTGGAGCAGGTCCCAGCGGTTGCCGTACAGGTCGCGGAAGACCGCGACCGTGCCGTACGGCTCCTCGCGCGGCTCCTCCAGGAAGGTGACGCCCGCGGCGGTCATCCGGGCGTGGTCGCGGGCGAAGTCGTCGGTGTGCAGGAAGAAACCGACACGGCCGCCGGTCTGGTCGCCGACCCGGGCCCGCTGTCCGGCGTCCTTGGCACGGGCCAGGAGCAGTCCGGTGCCCGAGCCGTCGCCGCCGGGTTCCACGACGACCCAACGGGAGCCGTCGGGGCGCGGGGCGTCCTCGGCGAGA
Organism: Streptomyces sp. NPDC100445; assembly: GCF_044759735.1. NCBI lineage: Bacteria > Bacillati > Actinomycetota > Actinomycetes > Kitasatosporales > Streptomycetaceae > Streptomyces > Streptomyces sp. NPDC100445. The sequence continues at coordinate 71,535 of NZ_JBIVZV010000011.1, forward strand.
CGGAAGCCCAGGGCCTCGGTGTAGAAGCGGACGGCCTCGTCGTAGTCGTCGACGACGAGGGTGACCAGGGCGATACGGCGCATCGTGACCTTCCGGCGGGGGTGGTTAGCGGGTGAGGTTATACGTAAAACCCGACGGACGCCAGTCCCTGTTCTACGCGCGTCACCGCGGGCGGGGGACGGCCCGTGGTGACGGGCCCGCACCCGCGGTGACGCGGGCCCGTCCGGCGGGCCGGTAGCGCCCCCGGTGCCGGTGGAGCGGTCAGTGGCCCGACGTGCGCAGGGCGTCGAGCCGGGCCACTTCCGCGCCGGTCAGCCGGAGGGCGCCCGCGGCGATGTTCTGCACCAGGTGGGCGGGGTCGCCGGTGCCGGGGACGGCGAGGACGTGCGGGCCCCGGTGCAGGGTCCAGGCGATGCGGACCTGGGTGGGGCTCGCTCCGTGCGCCCGGGCGACGGCGAGCAGCTCCTCGTCCTGGCGTGCCTCGGCGGCACCGCGTTCGCCGCCCTTGCCGGCGACGGCGTAATAGGGGACGAAGGCGATGCCCCGCTCCGCGCACATCCGCAGCAGCTCGTCGCCCTCGGGACCGGCGGCGTCCAGGGAGTACCGGTTCTGTACGGCGGCCACGGGCGCGATCTCCAGCGCCTCGGTCAGGTGCCGGGGGGCGACGGCGGAGATGCCCAGGTGGCGGATGAGGCCGGCCTCGCGCAGTTCGGCGAGCGCGCCGAAGTGCTCGGCTATGGAGTCCTGCCCCGTGCGGCGCAGGTAGACCAGGTCGAGGTGGTCGCAGCCGAGCTGGCGCAGGTTCTCCTCGACGTGGCCGCGCAGCTCGTCGGGCCGGGCCGAGGTCCCCCACTCGCCCCGCTGGTCGCGGAAGGGTCCCACCTTGGTGGCGATGACCAGGCCGTCGGCGTACGGGGCGAGGGCGGTGTTGACGAGTTCGTTGGCGGAGCGCAGGGAGGAGAAGTAGAAGGCGGCGGTGTCGATGTGGTTCACGCCGAGCTCGACGGCCGTGCGCAGCACGGCGATCGAACGCGCCCGGTCGCCGGGGGTGCCCAGGTGGAAGGGGGCGCTGCCCGTGAGCCGCATGGCACCGAGGCCTACGCGGTTCACGGGCAGGTCGCCGAGGGTGAACGTGCCGGAGTCTGCCGCGGTGACCGTGTCCGTGATCATCGGCGGAGTCTCGCACACCCGTGCCCGGCGGGGTCTCAGCCGAGCGGCTTGGCCAGGACCGCCTTGCGGTGGCTGAACGTGTCGAGGGAGTAGCGGCCGTGGTAGCTGCCCATGCCGCTCTCCCCCACCCCGCCGAACGGCAGGTCGGAGACGGTGAGGTGGGCCAGGGGCAGACCGTGTCCCAGGCCGCCGGAGGAGGTCTCGGCGGCTATGCGCCCGCGGGTCGCCCCGGACTCGCTGAAGACGTACAGGGCGAGCGGCTTGTCGCGGTCGTTGATGAAAGCGATGGCCTCGTCGAGACCGGCCACGGTGACGAGGGGGAGGATCGGGCCGAAGATCTCCTCCCGCATGACGGGCGAGCCCGGGTCGACGTCCGCGAGGACGGTGGGCGCGATGTACCTGGCCGGCCGGTCGCGGGTGCCGCCGACGGCGACGCGGCCGGAGCCGAGCAGGGCGGACAGCCGGTCGAAGTGGCGCTCGTTGATGATCCGGCCGTACTCCGGCGAGAGCGCGGGGTCCGCGCCGAACAGCGCCTCGACCGCGCGGACCAGCGCGGCCTCCAGGGCGGGGGCCGTCTCCGGGCCGGTCAGGACGTAGTCGGGGGCGACGCAGGTCTGGCCGGCGTTGAGGAACTTGCCGCGGGCGAGCCGGTCCGCGACCACGTCGAGGTCGGTGCCCCGGTCCACGAACGCCGGTGACTTGCCGCCGAGTTCCAGGGTGACCGGGGTGAGGTGCTCGGCGGCGGCCCGCAGGACGACGCGGCCGACGGCACCGTTGCCGGTGTAGAAGATGTGGTCGAAGCGCTCCGCCAGCAGGGCCGTCGTCTCCGGGACGCCCCCCTCGACGACGGCGACCGCGTCGGTGTCCAGGTAGGCCGGTATCAGCTCGGCCAGCGCGGCGGAGGTGGCCGGCGCGAGTTCGCTCGGCTTGGCGACGACCGCGTTGCCGGAGGCCAGGGCGCCCACCACGGGGGCGAGCAGGAGCTGCGCGGGATAGTTCCAGGGGGCGATGACGAGGACGACGCCGAGCGGGTCGTACTGCGTCCACGCGGTGGTGTCCGCGCCGAGGTGCGCGGGGACGGGGGCGGGCTCCGGGCGCAGCCACTCGTCGAGGTGGTCCAGGGTGTGGTCGATCTCGCGGACCGTGAAGTCGATCTCGGTGCGGTAGGCCTCGGTGGAGCTCTTGCCGAGGTCGGCGTGGAGGGCGGCGGCGAGGTCGGCACCGCGCTCGGTGAGCATCGCGCGCAGCCGACGGAGCTGGCCGGTGCGCCACTGGACGGACTTGGTGCGGCCGGTCCGGAAGGTGGCGCGCAGCCGGGCCACGACGTCGGCGGGCTGCTCGGGCAGGGACTGGTTCACGGGTGCCTCGCTGGGATGCGCGGGCCGGGGCGGCCCGGGGCCGGGTCCGGCCGGCTCGGTGCGGTTCGGATGTAAAGGCCAACCTTTCATGACCTGAAGTTCATTCCGTCGCCGCCCCATCATGACGAGGGTCACAGCGGTCAGTGCTGGGCCACGAAGGCCCGTACCTCGATGGGCAGGCCGGTGGCCAACGCGGCCCTTCGGCCCCACTCCAGGGCCTCGTCCCGGTCGGCCGCCCGGATCAGGCACAGGCCGCCCAGGTATTCCTCGCCCCCGGCGTAGGGGCCGTCGGCGACGAGCACGTCACCGTCGCGCGGGCGGAGCACGGTCGCGGTCTCCGGGCCGTGCAGGCCGCCCGCGAAGACCCAGGCGCCCGCGGCGCGCAGTTCGTCGTTGAACGCCTCGACGTCGCGCATGATCCCGGCGAGCGCCTCCGGACCGGGCGGGGTCCCGCCGGCCGGCTGGACCACGCTGAGCAGGTAGTGGTTCATGACGTCCTCCTAGGCGTCGGACCCGTGTCGAGCTCCGAGTCACCTCCTACACGAGCGCGCGGCCCCGGGCCCGGCACCGCGCGCTGCGCCCACCGAAAATCTCCCCGGAAGCGGTGTCCGTGGACGAGGAGGAGCGTCCCGGGGCCCGGCCGCGCGGCGCCACTCGCGGGAGGTACGGGACGGTCGCGCGACCGAGCGGCACGGGAGGCACCGGTGCGCGTCCCTGTCGGACCCGGCACCGGTGACGACCGCCCCCGGGAGGACCGGGACGCCGGGGCCGCGGCGGCGAGCAGCGACCCTTCCCCATGGCCCGCCGGCAGGGCGCGAGGCGACGAGCGGCGCGGTCCCCGTGGGCGGCGCAGCGCACGCGTGCCACCCACCGGCGGCACCGTCACACCGCGCACCGCCCCGGGCGCGGACGCGACTCCCCGGGGCGGCCAGCGGGCGCACACGGAGCCGACCGCGTGGCCCGCCGGCAGGGCGCGAGGCGACGAGCGGCGCGGTCCCCGTGGGCGGCGCAGCGCACGCGTGCCGCCCACCGGCGTCACCGTCACACCGTGCACCGCCCCGGGCGCGGACGCGACTCCCCGCACGACCGGCGGACGGACACCGGAGCCGACCGCGTGCGCCAGCCGGAAGAGCGCGAGGCGACGAGAGACGCGGTCCCCCTGGGCGGCGCAGCGCACGCGTGCCACCCACCGGCCGCACCGTCACACCGCGCACCGCCCCCGTCGCGGACGCGACTCCCCGCACAACCCGCGGACGGACACGGAGCCCACCGCGTGCGCCAGCCGGCAGGGCGCGAGGCGACGAGCGGCGCGGTGCCGTGGGCGGCGCAGCGCACGCGTGCCACCCACCGGCGGCACCGTCACACCGCGCACCGCCCCGGGCGCGGACACACACCTGGGAGACGGCAGCCACCACGTCGTGGACCCCGCCGCCGCGCAGGACGAGTTCGGCGAGCCGGTCGTGCACGTCGGACGCGACTCCCCGCACAACCGGCGGACGGACACCGGAGCCGACCGCGTGCGCCGGCCCCGCCGGGGCGGTCAGCTCGCGAACGGTACCTGGGCCGTGGTGGCGGTGCGGCCGCCGGCGTCCGGGTGTGCCCACAGGCCCTGCGCGGCGAGCCGGGGCAGGACGCCCTCGCCGAACCAGTACGCCTCCTCCAGGTGCGGGTAGCCGGAGAGGACGAACTCGTCGATGCCGAGGGCGTGGTACTCCTTGACGCGCTCCGCGACCTCGTCGTGGCTGCCGACCAGGGCCGTGCCGGCGCCGCCGCGCACCAGCCCGATGCCGGCCCACAGGTTGGGGTGGATCTCCAGGCCCTCCCGGCTGCCGCCGTGCAGGGCGAGCATGCGCCGCTGGCCCTCCGACTCGCTGCGGGCCAGCCCGGTCTGCACGGCCCGTACCGTCTCGGGGTCGAAGCCGGCGAGGAGCCGGTCCGCCTCCGCCCAGGCCTGCTCGGAGGTGTCCCGGGTGATGGCGTGCAGCCGGATGCCGAAACGGAGGGTACGGCCGTGCTCGGCGGCCAGCTTCCGTATCCAGGTGATCTTCTCGGCGACCTGGGCCGGGGGTTCCCCCCAGGTGAGGTACACGTCGGCGTACCGGGCCGCGACCTCCCCGGCGGCGGGCGAGGAGCCGCCGAAGTACACCTCGGGCACCGGATCGGGCACCCGGCTCAGCTTCGCGCCCTCCACCTGGAGGTGCTTCCCGTGCAGGTCGACGCTCCCGCCCTCCCACAGTTGGCGCACGATGTGCAGGAACTCACCGGTACGGCGATAGCGCGCGTCCTTGTCGAGGAAGTCGCCGTAGGCCCGCTGCTCGTGGCTCTCGCCGCCGGTGACGACGTTCAGCAGCAGCCGTCCGCCGCTCTGGCGCTGGAACGTGGACGCCATCTGGGCGGCGAGGGTCGGGGAGACCGAGCCGGGCCGGAAGGCGACCAGGAACTTCAGCCGTTCGGAGTTCTGGCTGACCATGGCGGTGGTCAGCCACGCGTCCTCGCACCAGGCGCCGGTCGGAGTGAGCGCGCCGGCGAAGCCGAGGTCCTCGGCGGCGCGGGCGATCTGGCTCAGGTAGGCGACCGTGGGCGGCCGGTCCCGGCCGGATGCGGTCGCCGGGGTGCCGTGGCCGCCGCCGACGACATGGCGGCTGTCGCCGTTGGTGGGCAGGAACCAGTGGAAGGTGAGGGGCACGTGGGGGTCTCCGATCAGAGCAGGCCGTGCCGGGGCGGCCGGGTTCCGGTGAGCACGTACCGGCCGATGTGCTGGATCTTCCAGCGCACGGGGTCGTGCAGTGTGTGGGTGCGGGCGTCCCGCCAGTGGCGGTGCAGGTTGAGGGAGTCGAGGGCCGCGCGGGTGCCGGCCACCTCGAACAGGGCGCTCGCCACCTCCACGGCGGCCCGGGCGGCCCGCACCTTGGCGGCGGCCACCGCGATGGACGCCTCGGCGGCGGAGTCGTCGGTGAGCCGGGCGCGGGCCGCGTCGACCGCACGGGCGGCCTCTCGCAGCAGCGCCTCGGCGGAGCGCAGTTCCAAGGCGAGTTCGCCGAAGCGCTGCACGAGCAGCGGGTCGTCGGTGGCGCTGCCGTCGCCGGCCTCGAACCAGGGGCGGCTGGTGGTGCGGACGAACCGGGCCGCCTCCGCCAGTGCACCGCCGGCGATGCCGGTGTCGATGGCGGCGTGCAGCAACTGGGCGACGGCGCCGTGCAGTTGCGGTCCCTCGAAGGTGAGGTGGTGGGGCAGGACCCGGTCCCCGGGCACGGGGACGCCGTCGAGGCGGACGGTGCCGCTGGCGGTCGTCCGCTGGCCCATGCCGTCCCAGTCGTCGACGACGGTGAGGCCGGGGGCGTCCCGGGGGACGTAGGCGACGTGCAGCTTGTCGTCCTCGGCGCGGGCCAGTACCGGGATCCAGTCGGCGAACAGGGCACCGGTGCTGTAGTGCTTGACGCCCGGCAGGAGGTAGGACCCGTCCGCCCGGGGCGCCAGACGGGTGCGGATGTCCTGGACGTGCCGGGTGCCGGCCTCGGACTGGGCGTTGCCGAGGCGGCGGCCGGCGAGGAGTTCCGCGAAGAAGAACTTCCGCTGTTCGTCGGTGCCCTGACGGCGGATGACGTTGACGTGGACGAAGTGGCTCTGCGGGATCTGGGCGAGGCTGCCGTCGGCGGAGCCGAGCAGCCGGAAGATCTCCGCGAGGGTCCCGGCGCCGACGTCCGCGCCGCCGTGCTCGGCGGGCACGGTGACGGCCAGCAGCCCGGACGCGGAGAGCCGGTCCAGTTCGGCGCGCGGGAGCCGGCGCTCGGCGTCCCGCGCGGCGGCCCCGGCGCGGAACTCGTCGGCCAGGGCCGCGGCGACGGCGAGTGCCTCCGCCTGGTCGGCGATGACGTGTGCGGTCATGGGGGTCAGCTCGCCGCCGCCAGGACCGGGGTGCGACCCAGGGCCGCCGCGAACTGGTCCACCACCTGCCCGAGGGCCTCCTCGGTGGCGGGCGCGACGGCCACCGAGCCGTCCTCCCGGACGGTGATGTCCTTGTCGAGGGTGAACCAGCCCTGGACGATGTGCGCGGCGCCCATGGAGTTCAGCACCGGGCGCAGGGCGTAGTCGATGGCGAGGACGTGGGCGGTGGAGCCGCCGGTGGCGAGCGGCAGCACGGTCTTGCCGGCCAGGGCGTGCTGCGGGAGCAGGTCCAGCAGCGCCTTGAGGACGCCGGAATACGACGCCTTGTAGACGGGGGTGCCGACCACGACGCCGTCGGCGCGGGCGAACAGCTCGGTGGCCGCCACGATGGCGGGGTGCCGGAAGTCGGCGCCGAGCAGGGCCTCGGCCGGCACGGTGCGCACGTCGAGCGGGATCACCTCGTGGCCCTGGGCTATGAGCCGCTGGTCCAGGTGGCGCAGCAGGCGGCCGGTGCGCGAGGAGGCGGAGGGGCTGCCGGAGACGGACAGGACGGTGGCCATGGGTGCCTCGTTCCTTCGGGTGCGCCGGGCGCCCGCGCTGGTGCGGGCGCCCGGAGGGGAAGTCGGTCAGGAGTACCAGGTGGGTTCGGGCAGTTCGCCTTCGAGGACCCAGCGGCCGACCTCGCGGCGCTTGTAGGCGACCGGGTCGTGCAGGGTGTGCGTGCGGACGTTGCGCCAGAAGCGGTCCAGTCCCTCGGTGGTGGCGGTGGAGCGGGCGCCGGTGACCTCGAAGATGCGGGTGGTGATCTCCAGGGCGACGTCGGTGGCGCGGGCCTTGACCGCGGCGACCCGGACCTCGAACTCGCCGCGGGCGCGTTCGGTGACCGCGTCCGGGTCGTCGTGCAGCGTCTGCCCCTCGGCGGCGACGGCGTCGGCGAGCGCCTCGGCCGCCCACAGCTTGGCGGTGAGGTCGCCGTAGATGTCGATGACGTACGGCTCGTCGACCGCCCGCTCGTGGCCGCCGTGCAGCCAGGACCGGGCCTTGGTGCGGGTGTAGGTGGCGGCCGTCTCCAGCGCGCCGGCCGCGATGCCCAGGTAGAAGTTGACGAAGACGAGCTGGATGGTGGGGACGTTGAGGGTGTTGTAGACGCGCGGCCGGAACCGCTTGTCCACGTAGCCGGCCGCCGAGGACCACGGGGTGCGGACGCCGTCGAGGGTGACGCCGCCGCTCTCCGTGAGGCGCTGGCCGATGTTGTCCCAGTCGTCGTGGAAGGTCAGTCCCTCGCTGTCGGAGGGCACGATGGCGAAGACGTGCTGGTCGGTGCCGTCCAGGACGCCTTCCAGGACGGTGACGTCGGAGATCTTGCTGCCGGTGGAGAAGGACTTGCGTCCGGTGAAGACCAGGTCGTCGCCGTCCTCGGTGACGGTGACGTCCTTGTCGCGCGGGTTGACGGCTCCGCCGAAGAACCAGCGGTCGCGGGAGGCCTCGGCCTCCACCTGCTCCCACTGCTCGCGGTTGCCGACCAGGCGCGCGGCCCAGAACCACAGGTAGTGGTAGCCGAGGAGCTGGCCGATCGACCCGTCGGCCTTGGCGACCTCGCGGACGACGCGGTAGGCGGTGGGCCACTCCTGGCCGGCGCCGCCGTGCTCGGTGGGGCCGAGCAGGGTGACGAGGCCGGAGTCCTTCAGCAGGCGGATCTCGGCGTGCGGGGTGGCGCCGGCCCGGTCGCGGGCGGCGGCGTCGGTGGCGAGGACGGCGGCCACCTCGGTGGCGCGGGCGATCCACTCCTCGGCGGTGCGCGGGGCGGGGCCGGTGGTCCAGTCGGTGCGGGGGGCGGTGCTCATGCTGCGGCGACCTCTTTCGCGGGGTGCGGTGCGGAAGGTGGGGGGAGGGTCAGACGTGCGCGGGCACGATCTCGGGCCCGTCGGCCGTGTGCGGCACTCCGGCCTCGAGTTCGCGTACGAGCGGCAGCACGCGCTCGCCGAAGTACTCGACCTCCTCGTGGTAGTGCAGGAAGCCGAGGAGGAACAGGTCGACGCCGAGCCTCTTGTAGGCGACGATGCGTTCGGCGATCTGCTCCGGTGTGCCGATGAGCCCGGTGCGGAAGCCGTCGTTGTACTGGACCAGGTCCTCGAACGTGGAGTCCTGCCACATGCCCTTGCCGTCGGACGTGGACCGCCCGGCCTGGCGTACGGCGGCACCGAAGCCCTCGACGGCCTCGGTGTCGGCCCCGGCGACGATCTCGCGCAGGGTGTCGTGGGCCTCGGCCTCGGTGTCGCGGGCGATGAGGAAGCCGTTCAGCCCGAACCTCGGTGCGGGGCGCCCGGACTCCGCGGCGGACGCGCGGACGTCCCGGAGCTGTTCGGTGACGCCGTCGAAGTCCTTGCCGTTGGAGAAGTACCAGTCGGAGACGCGGCCGGCCATCCGGCGGGCGGCGGTGGAGTTGCCGCCCTGGAAGATCTCGGGGTGCGGACGCTCGGGGGTGTTGAGCGGTTTGGGCTTGAGGGAGAAGTCGCGCAGCCGGTAGAAGTCACCGGCGAGTTCGGTGTGGTCCTCGGTCCAGATCTTCCGCAGGGCGGTGATGAACTCCTCGGAGCGGCGGTAGCGTTCGTCGTGCTCCAGCCAGGGCTCGCCGAGCGCCGTGAACTCGTCCTTGAACCAGCCGGAGACGACGTTGACGGCGAAGCGGCCGCCGGAGAGGTGGTCGGCGGTGGCGCCGAGTTTGGCGAGGACACCCGGGTGCCACAGGCCGGGGTGGACGGCGGCGATGACCTTCAGCCGTTCGGTGGCCAGCAACAGAGCGAGGCTGAAACTGGTGGACTCGTGCTGGTACTCGGCGCCGTAACCGGCCATGTAGCGGACCTGGCTGAGCGCGTACTCGAATCCGTTGTTCTCGGCGAGCACGGCGAGCCGGCGGTTGTAGTCGTACCCCCAGTCGGTGCGCTGTTCGATGGTGCTGGTGACGAGTCCCCCGCTGACATTGGGGACCCAGTAGGCGAATTGCAGGGGCGCTGCGGGCATGCGGAACTCCTGTTGCGGGGAATGCGCGAGGACTTTCGGGCATGCGGAATTCCGGGCGCCAGGGGGCGCGGGAATTCGGGCGTGCCGGAGAGGTCCGGTGGGGCGGGGAGAGCGCGGCGGATCAGACCGCGGGGCAACAGGAGGCGCTGGAGACGCGCGCGAGGTCGACATGGCGTCGCCGCGTGAGGTCCAGTCGCATCGTCATGCCGTCGATCGTGGCAGCAGCCGGATATGGCCGTCAAGGTAAACCCGACCGGTCTCGTATCGCGGACCATTGAATTTAACGAAGGTGTGACAGGGGAACCCTTGAACAGGATGTCGCCGGCCACGCATTCTGCGGCGGTGCGGACGGAACAGCTGGAATACATCGCGGCCGTGACCCGACTCGGCTCACTGCGGCGGGCGGCCGAGGAACTGCGGTTGTCGCAGCCCGCGTTGAGCGAGACCGTGCGGAACCTGGAGCGGGAGCTCGGGGTCGACCTGCTGGAGCGCAAGCGGTCGGGCGCGACGATGAGCGGGGCGGGCCGGGAGCTGCTGCCGCACATCGTGAGCGTGCTGGAGGCGGTCGACCGGCTGCGGGCGGCCGCCGGTGAGCAGCACCGCATCAGCCGTATGGTGCGCGTGGGCACGGTCAACGCGGCGACCGTGCCGCTGCTGATCCCCGTGCTGCGGGAGTTCCGCGCCACGCATCCGGTGACCCAGGTGGAGGTGGTGGGCGCCCAGCAGACGGACATCCGGCGCGGGCTGGCGGAGGGCGGCTTCGACCTCGGTCTCGTCAACCATCTGGAGGGCGACGACGTGCCGGCCGGCATGGAGGGCACGGAACTGCTGCGCGGGCGACCGGTGGTGTGCCTGCGCCCGGACAGCCCCCTCGCGGCGCTGCCGGTGATCGGGGTGGACGACCTGCTGGGCGTGCCGCTGATCGCGATGCGGGCCGGGTACGTGATGCACCGCTATGTGCACCGGCTGCTTGCGGGGCGGAGCGCGGTGTTCTCGTACTCGACCGACGGTGCGGAGATGGGCAAGCTGATGGTCGCGGAGGGGCTCGGGGCGACGGTGCTGCCGGACTTCAGTGTCGTCGGGGACCCGCTGGAGCGGTCCGGCACGATCACGTACCGGCCGCTCGCCGGCGGGACCACCCGGGTGCTGCTGGTGCTCCAGCGCCGGCGGGCGGAGTCGGTTCCGCAGGCCGCCCAGGACCTGCACACCGCGTTCGTGCGGCGGGCGCGGGAGCTGACCCGGGAGTGAGGGCCGCCTCAGACGCGGCCGTCGTCCTCCTGGCCGTCGACCACGACGAGGAAGGCGTCCGACTTCAGGTCCATGACCACGGTGGCCGGTTCACCCTCGGCGCGCCGGGCCGCCGCGTACTCCTCCGCCGGCCACGATCCCCGCGGAGACCCTGCGGGGAAACGCTCCAACACCTTGGCACTCATCACGGCGGCCACCTCCTGCGTCGCTGACCCGAACGGAATGTACATGTTGTACCGCTTCTGTTGCCCCGGATCGGCGAGGGCATGTCACCGGACTTCGTCCACCGTCCGCTCGGTCCGCGGAGCCTCGCGCGCGGCGGGCCGCCGGCTCAGCCGGCCGGGCCACCAGGCGAGGCGGCCGATGTCCCGCACCAGGGCGGGCACCAGCAGGGAGCGCACCACGAGCGTGTCGAGCAGGACGCCGAAGGCGACGATGAACGCGATCTGGGCCAGGAAGGCCAGCGGGATGACACCGAGGGCGGCGAAGGTCGCCGCCAGCACCACGCCGGCCGCGGTGATCACCCCGCCGGTCGACACCAGTCCCCGGGTGACGCCCTGCCGCACGCCGTGGCGCAGGGACTCCTCGCGCACCCGGGACATGAGGAAGATGTTGTAGTCGACGCCGAGGGCGACCAGGAAGACGAACCCGTACAGCGGGACGGACGGGTCGGTGCCGGTGAAGCCGAACACGTGATGGAAGACCAGGGCGGAGACCCCGAGGGTGGCCAGGAAATTGACCGCGACGCTGGCCACGAGCAGGACGGGCATCAGCAGGGAGCGCAGCAGCCCCGCCAGGATCACCAGGATGATGCCCAGGACGACGGGGACGATCAGGGTCCGGTCGCGTTCGGCGGTGCGCAGGGTGTCGTAGCGCTGGGCGGTGTAGCCGCCGACCACGGCGTGTGCGCCGGGGACCGCCCGCACCGAGTCGCGCAGCCGGGCGATCGTGTCCGTGGCGTCGTCGCTGTCCGCCGCCGAGCGCAGGGTGACGTCGACCCGGACGCGGCCGCCGGCCACCAGGGGCTCGGCGCCGGGCCGGCCGGAGGCGCTCACCGCGCCGGCGGAGGCTACGCCGTCGGTGTGCCGGGCAGCGGCGAGCACCCGGGGCAGCCGCGCGGCGTCGGCGATGACCACGGCCGGGTTGCCCGAGCCGCCGGGGAAGTGCCGGTCGAGGGTGTCCTGGGCGGCGACGGACGGCGCGTCGTCGACGAAGGTCTCGGAGAGCGGGACGCCCCTGGAGGCCAGCGTGGGGGCGAAGGCGGCGCAGGCCAGCAGGGCGACGAGGCAGCTCGCCCACACCGTGCGCGGTGCGCGGTCGACGACGCCGGCGACGCGCTGCCACAGTCCGTGGGCGCCGTCCGTGCCGTCGGTGGCCCGGGGCCGGGTGGGCCAGTAGGCGCCGCGTCCCAGGAGGAGGAGCACGGCGGGCAGGAAGGTGAGGGCGCTGAGGAGGGCGCAGCCGATGCCGAGGGCGCCGACCGGTCCGAGCGCCCGGTTGTTGGTGAGGTCGCTGAGGAGCAGGGCGAGCAGGCCGAGGGCGACGGTGGCGGCGCTGGCGGTGATGGGTGCCCAGGACCGGCGCAGCGCCGCCCGGGTGGCCGCGAACCGGTCGGTGTGCCGGGTGAGTTCCTCGCGGTGGCGGGCGCTGAAGAGGAGGGCGTAGTCGGTGGCCGCGCCGATCACCAGGATGGACAGGATGCCCTGCACCTGGCCGTCGACGCGGACCAGGCCGTGGTCGGCGAGGGCGTAGACGAGCGCGCAGGCCAGCCCGAGGGCGAACACGGCGCTCAGGATGACGACGAAGGGCAGCAGGAGGCTGCGGTAGACGAGCACGAGGATGACGAGGACCGCGGCGAGCGCGACGCCGAGGAGCAGGCCGTCGATGCCGGAGAAGGCGTGGCCGAGGTCGGCCTGCGTCGCGGCGGGGCCGGCCAGCTGGGCGGTGGTGCCCGGTACGCGGTCCGCGGCGGCGCGGATGCGGTCGAGCGTGGCGGGCAGCTCCTTCCCCAGGTCGGGGCGGAGCGGAACGACCCCCTGGAGGGCTCGGCCGTCCGCGGCGGGCAGGGCCGGTGAGGTCCGGCCGGCCACGCCGGGGGTCCGGGCGAGGGAGGCGAGGGCGGCGGTCGCGGCGGGCCGCTGCCGGCTCACGGAGCCGCCCCCGTCGCCGGTCCAGACGACGATCACGGGCAGGGTCTCCCGCTGCCGGAAGGCGCGCTGTTCGGTGACGACCCGGGTGGACTCGGCGCTGCGCGGCAGGAAGGCGGCCTGGTCGTTGGTGGAGACCTCGCCCAGGCGGCCGGCGAACGGGCCCAGGAAGGCGCCGACGGCCAGCCAGACGGCGAGCAGGGCGAAGGGGAGGAGCAGGCGGGTGGTGCGGAGGGAAGGGGCGGCCATCTCACTCCTGGCTCGGGGAGGCGGATACCTCGATGACCGACCGTCTCGATCATCGAGTCATACGGTTGCCGTGATCCCACGGCGGACACCTGCCGGTTCCGCTCCCGCGGGGTCGGCGGATGCGGGACCGCCCCCGGCGGGCCGGCACGCGCGGCCCGTCACGGGGGGTCAGCGTATGCGGGAGAGTTCCTCGTCGAGCGCGACGAGGAAACGCAGCGCCGCCGACAGCTCCTCGGGGCCGAACCGCGACCGGGCGGCCTCCGTCGCCTCCGCGAGCGGCCGGAAGTGGGCGCGGGCCGCCGCCCGGGCGCCGTCGGCGTGGTACAGGTGGACCACACGCCGGTCGGCGCTCTCCCGTACCCCGCGGACGTGGCCCGCGCGTTCCAGCCGGTCCGGACAGGCGGTGACCGCCCCGGAGGTGAGACCGAGGTGCGCGCGCAGACGGCTCGGCGTCATCGGCTCCTCGGCGTCCACCACGGCCGCCAGGGCCTGTACGTCGGTGGCGTGCAGCCCGTGGGCCCCGGCGAACGTGTGCACCAGCCGGTTGATCTCACCGTTCGTCCGGCGCAGGTGCACGGCGAAGGACCGCAGGTCCGGGGCCGGTGCCTGCGGCGGTCCGGCATGCCGTTCCCGGTCGTCCGCTGTCGCCACGTGATCAGCCTATAGAAGGACACGCATCCGCGGACGCGGCCCGGCGGGAAGGCATCTACCGGGGGGCCACCGACACGGAGGACCTGGAAGCGATGAACGACGACGACTCGGCGGGCGGGCTCCGCTGTCTGGTGACAGGAGCCACGGGCTACATCGGCGGCCGGCTGGTGCCCGAACTGCTCGCCGCCGGGTACCGGGTGCGCTGTCTGGCCCGCTCCCCCGGCAAACTGCGCGACCACCCGTGGGCGGGCGAGGCGGAGGTGGTGCGCGGGGACGTCACCGACGCCGACTCGGTCGCCGAGGCGATGCGGGACGTCGACGTGGCGTACTACCTGGTGCACGCGCTGGGCACCGGCAGCGGCTTCGAGAAGACCGACCGGCGCGCCGCCCAGGTGTTCGGGGAGCGGGCGAAGGCGGCCGGGGTCCGCCGCATCGTGTACCTCGGCGGCCTGACCCCGGCCGGTGTGCCCGAGGAGCGACTCTCCCCGCACCTGAGGTCCCGGGCGGAGGTCGGCCGCATCCTGCTGGCCTCGGGCGTGCCGACCGCCGTGCTGCGCGCCGCCGTCATCATCGGTTCGGGCTCGGCCTCCTTCGAGATGCTGCGCTACCTCACGGAGCGGCTGCCGGTGATGATCACACCCAGCTGGGTGCACACCCGGATCCAGCCCATCGCCGTCCGCGACGTGCTGCGCCTGCTGGTCGGCAGCGCGACCCTGCCCGACGACGTCAACCGCGCCTTCGACATCGGCGGGCCGGACGTGCTGACGTACCGCGACATGATGCGCCGGTACGCGCGCACCGCCGGCCTGCCCCGGCGGCTCATCGTGTCCGTGCCGGTCCTCACCCCCCGCCTGTCCAGCCACTGGGTGGGACTCGTCACCCCCGTCCCCGCGTCCCTGGCGCGCCCGCTGACGGAGTCGCTGCGCCACGAGGTGGTCTGCCACGAGCACGACATCGAGCGGTACGTGCCCCTCCCGCCGGGGCGGCCGCTCGGCGTCGACGAGGCGGTGCGGCTGGCCCTGCGCCGGGTGCGCGAGGCACGGGTGACCACCCGTTGGTCGTCCGCCGCGGTGCCCGGCGCGCCCAGCGATCCGCTGCCCACCGACCCCGACTGGGCGGGCGGCAGCCTCTACACCGACCACCGGGACGCGGCGGTGGCCGCGCCGGCGCACGAGCTGTGGCGGGTGATCGAGGGCGTGGGCGGGGAGAACGGCTGGTACTCCTTCCCGCTCGCCTGGAGCCTGCGCGGCTGGCTGGACCGGCTGGTCGGCGGGGTCGGGCTGCGGCGCGGCCGACGGGACGCCCAGCGGCTGCGGGTCGGTGACTCGCTGGACTTCTGGCGGGTGGAGGAGATCGAGCCCGGCCACCTGCTGCGGCTGCGGGCGGAGATGCGGCTGCCGGGGCTGGCCTGGCTGGAGATGTACGCGGAACCCGACGGCACCGGCCGCAGCCGGTACCGCCAGCGGGCACTGTTCCATCCGCGCGGGCTGCTCGGCCACGCCTACTGGTGGAGCGTCTCACCCTTCCACGCCGTGGTGTTCGGCGGGATGGCCCGCAACATCGCGCGGGCGGCGGCCCGCCGGACCGCCGCCGTCACCCGCTGACGGCGCATCCGCCGCGCCCGCCGCACCGGAACCGCCAGCGTCCGCACCTCTCGCCTCCGGAGCCGCGCCATGTACGTCTCGGTCGTCCTGTTCACCGCCGACCTGCGCCTGTACGACCATCCGCCCCTGCGGGCCGCGCTGGAGGGCGCCCGTCAGGTCGTCCCGCTGTTCGTCCGGGACACCGGGGTCGACGGCGCGGGCTTCGCCGCCCCCAACCGGCTGGCGTTCCTGGCCGACTGCCTGCGGGACCTGGACGCGGGGCTGCGCCGGCGGGGCGGGCGCCTGGTGGTGCGCTCCGGCGACGTGGTGGAGGAGGTGTGCCGGGTGGCGGCGGAGGCGGACGCCGACGAGGTCCACCTGGCGGCCGACGTGAGCGCCTACGCCCACCGGCGGGAACGACGGCTGCGGCGGGCCCTGGAGGCGGAGGGGCGGCGGCTGCACGTCCACGACACGGTGACCACCGTGGTGACGCCGGGCGCGGTGACCCCGGCCTCCTCCGACCACTTCGCCGTGTTCACGCCGTACTTCCGGCAGTGGTCGGCGCAGCACGTGCGGGACGTGCGGGACGCGCCGCGCGCGGTCCGCGTCCCGCCGGGCATCGGCTCGGAGGAACTGCCGTCGCGGGCAGCGCTGCCGGGGCTGTCGCCGGGGCTAGCCGAGGGCGGTGAGACGGCGGGCAGGAAGCGGCTCACCGCCTGGCTGCGCTCGGGCGTCGCCGCCTACGAGGACCGGCACGACGACATGGCCGGGGACGCGACGTCCCGGCTCTCGCCGCACCTGCACTTCGGCACCCTCTCCCCGGTCGAGGTGGTGCGGCGGGCGCGCCTGGCGGGCGGGCCGGGCGCGGAGGCGTTCGTCCGGCAGATCGCCTGGCGGGACTTCCACCGCCAGTTGCTGGCCGCGCGGCCCGCCGTGGCCGCCGCCGACTACCGCACCAAGCACGACCACTGGCGGTCCGAGCGCACGGCGTGGGACGACATCGAGGCGTGGCGCCGGGGCCGCACCGGCTATCCGGTGATCGACGCGGCGATGCGCCAGCTGCTGCACGAGGGGTGGATGCACAACCGCGCCCGCCTGCTCACGGCGAGCTTCCTCACCAAGACGCTGTACGTCGACTGGCGTGTAGGCGCCCGCCACTTCCTGCGGCTGCTGGTCGACGGCGACCTGGCCAACAACCAGCTGAACTGGCAGTGGGTCGCGGGCACCGGCACCGACACCCGCCCGAACCGGGTCCTCAACCCGGTCGCCCAGGCCAGGCGGCACGACCCCGACGGGGCGTACGTGCGCCGCTGGGTGCCGGAGCTGCGGGAGGTCGCGGGCGCGGCGGTGCACGAGCCGTGGAAGCTGGGCGCCGCGGAGCGGGCGCGCACCGGCGACTACCCGGACCCGGTGGTGGGACTGGCCGAGGGCCTGTCCCGTTTCCGCCGCGCCCGCGACCGCGACCTCGCCGCCGGGGCCGGCTGACCCGCCACGGCCCGGTCCGCCACCGCTCAGGCGGGACCGGTGGGCGGGGCGGCGCCGTACGCGGCGGCCAGGGCGGCCAGGGCCTCGGTCAGGGCGGCCGGCCGGACCGTCCCGGGCGCGGGCCGGGCCCAGCCGGGGCCGGCGAGCATCACCAGCGGCTGCGCGCGGGCCCCCTTGACGCCCCACTCCATGGCGGCCACGTGCTCGGCGAGCGGCAGGCTCGCGGTGGAGCGGGCCTGCGCCCACAGCACCACGGCGACCGGGCCGAGTCGCCGTACCGCCGCGACGAGCGCGTCCGCCGGCACCGCGGCACCGAACATGCGGGTGGGGACGCCGAGCCGGCTGAGTGCCGCGTTGAGCGCCTCCAGCGGGAGGGTGTGCTGCTCACCGGGGACGCAGGCCAGCAGGACGGGGCCGGCGCCCGTGGGGTCGGCCGGCGCCACGGGCTGCCGGGTGTGCCGGCGCAGGGTGGTGGACACCTGCCAGGACAGCAGGTGTTCCACCTCGACGTACCGGTCCCCCGACGACTCCCACCGGCGGCCCACCGCGTGCAGGGTCGGCAGCATCACGTCCTGCCAGGCCACCACGACGCCGTACCGCTCCACGGCGGCCTCCAGCCGCTCGCCGACGGCGGCCGCGTCCAGCCGGACGGCGGCGCGGGCGAGGCCGCGGCCCTCCTGCCGGGCGGCACCGGGTGACGGGGCGTCCGCGTCGGTCGCCGTGGGGGCGGCCGGGACGGCGGGCGGTGCGGGGGCGGGCGCGCCGGCGGCCGGGGGGCGCGGTGCCGGCGGGTACGCCCGCTCCTTCGCGGCCCGGGCGGCGTCGGCGGGCGGCACCCCGGACGCGGTGAGCCGGCACATCGCCTCCAGCATGGTCACGTCCCGGGCGGTCCACCGGCGGTGCCGGCCGTCGGCGCGGGCGGCGGGGCCGATGCCGTACCGGCGGTCCCAGGAACGCAGGGTGGTGGGCGATACGCCCAGCCGGCGGGCCAGCGCACCGGTGGTCAGCCCCGGCTCGGAGGCCGGGGTGCGACCGGTCCGGCCGCGCTGCGCCGTCCGGTCGGTCCCCGGCGTTCCCACGGGGTCGGTCGCGGTCATGGGACGACCCTACGCCGTCCATACGACGCAGAAACGATGCAAGTTGTCCCGCTGGTCCGCGGACTCACACGATGAACACCCGGAGCGCGCCCCGGAGCACACCGGCACGCAGGGACGGCGCGGCCCGTCGGGCCCCCGTCCCGTCCGACGCGAAGGAGCCGTCGCCATGAGCCCGCATTCGACCGCCGTCGCGCCCCGCACCGCGGCCCCGGCCGACCGGTCCGCCGGCCCGCCGCCGTGGCCGCCCGCCGGGGCGCCGCTCACCGACGAGGAACTCGCCCGCGGCCTGGTGGCGGGCGACGAGGCCTGCCTCGCCGCGGTCCACCGCCGCTGGGCGGGGCTGGTGCACTCGTTGGCCTGGCGCACGCTGGGCGACGCCGCCGAGGCCGAGGACGTCACCCAGCAGGTGTTCCTCGGTGTCTGGCGGGGCCGCGCCGGCTTCCGGCCCGACCGCGGCACGGTGGCCGGGTGGATCGTCGGCATCACCCGCCGCAAGATCGCCGACGCGCTCTCCGCCCGGACGCGCCGCGGCGAACTGGTCGCGGCGGCGGGCGCGGTGCTGCCGCCGGACGGGTTCGGTGCCGAGCGCCCCGAGGCGGCCCTGGACCGCGTGTTCGTGGGTCGCGAACTGGCCCGGCTGCCCGCGCCCCAGCAGCGCGTCCTGCGACTCGCCTACTACGAGGACCTCACCCAGACGCAGATCGCGGAGCGGACCGGGTGGCCGCTGGGCACGGTCAAGAGCTATGCGCGCCGGGGTCTGCATCGTTTGCGCAGCAGCTTGGAGGAGCAGACCGGCGACGGTGTGAACAATCCCGGGCATCTCTACACATAAGCGCGAGATAAGTGCAAACTGGATTCTGCGGCGCTCAACCGCACACCGCGCCAGACGCGGGTCTGGCCGCAGAGCCGAAGGAGACGAACCATGGCCGACGTCTCGCACAGGGGTGACATGAGGAGCCACCCCGATGTCCCCGAGATGCAGGCGCGCTACGCCCGCATGCTCGACGGTCGTGACGTGGCGCTCGTGGACGGGCCGGTGTTCCTGCTCGGCCTGTACTGCGCCGCCTCCCCGTGGATCCTGCACTACACGGCGAACCAGCCGGCCCTCGCGACCCACAACCTGATCATGGGCATCGCGATAGGGCTGCTGGCGCTCGGATTCACCCGGGCCCCCGAGCGCATGTACGGCCTGAGCTGGGCCATGTGCGCCATGGGTGTCTGGATGATCATCGCGCCGTGGATCGTGGGCCGCGCCCCGGACACGGGCATGATCATCAACAACGTCGTCATCGGTGCCCTGGCCCTCGTCCTCGGACTGGTCTGCGCCGGTACGGCGGCGAGGAGCGGACCCAGGCCGTAGAGAAAAGGGCGAAGCGTGCGACGGGGCCGGTCCGCGACGGCGGGCCGGCCTCCCGCACGCCGGCCGGCGCCTCAGCCGGCGCTCGCCTCCAGGGCGGCGTACTCCTCGCTGATCTCCTTCTCACCGAACGGCCACACCCGCTCCCGCCACGCCCAGGCCACGAAGGCCGCACAACCCAGGGCGAGCCAGGCCAGCGACCACTCGACGGGGCGGCGGCCCGGGGAGTTGCGGTCGGCGTACCCGTAGACGACGCACCAGCCCGCGAAGGCGACGACGGCCGGCAGCGGGTACAGCCACATCCGGTACGGGCGCCGCAGGTCCGGCCGCCGGCGGCGCAGCACGCCCAGCGCCACGATCTGGGCGAGCGCCTGGACGACGACCATGACCGTGGTGAGCAACTGGATCAGGGTGAGCAGGTCGGTGTGACGGCCGATCAGGAAGCCCACCGCGGTGATCACCCCCATCGTCGCGAGACCGACCGGCGGGAAGCGGTGCCGGGGGTGCAACCGCGCGTACGGCCGGAAGAAGACGCCGTCGCGGGCGGCGTCGAAGGGCACCCGGGAGCCGCCGAGCAGCCCGGTGAACACGGAGGCGAACGCGGTGACCAGGATCAGCACCGTCACCGTGTCGGCGGCCCCCCTGCCCCACGTCTCCTCCAGCACGGCGGAGGCGACCGAGGTGGAGGCGATGTCGTGGGGGTCGGTCATGCGGTGCCAGTCGACGACGCCGAGGGTGCCGATCTGGAGCAGCAGGTAGATCGCCATGATGCCGAGGACGGACAGGACGATGGAGCGCGGCAGGGTGCGGCCGGGGTCCTTGATCTCGGCACCCAGGTAGGCGGTGGTGTTGTAGCCGAGGTAGTCGTAGACGCCGATGGTCAGGCCCGCCGCGAACCCCGGCCAGAAGTGGCCGCTCGTCGGGTCGAAGGCGTGCGCCGGGTAGGCGAAGGCCCGGTGCGGGCTGAAGCCGGTCGCGGCGGCGGCGATCACCAGGAGCACCGAGGCGATCATCACGGCCCACATGACGAGGGTGATGCGGGCGATGCGCTCGATGCCGCGCCAGAGCAGCAGGACGACCAGGGCGATGACGGCGAGGCCGGTCAGGTCGCCGGCGGCCGGCCCGAGGCCGGGGGCGAGGTAGCCCAGGTACTGCACGAAGCCGACCACGCCCGTGGACAGGATCAGCGGGATGAACAGCATCGCCGTCCACACGAACAGGAACGGCAGCAGGCGTCCGGTGCGGTACTGGAAGGCCTGGCGCAGATAGACGTAACTGCCGCCGGAGCCGGGCATCGAGGCGCCCAGCTCCGCCCAGACCAGCCCGTCGCACAGGGCAAGGATCGCGCCCGCGACGAACCCGGTGACCGCCTGGGGACCGCCGAACGCGGCGACCATCAGCGGGATCGTCACGAACGGCCCGATGCCGCACATCTGGCTCATGTTGATCGCCGTGGCCTGGAACAGGCCGACGCGACGGACGAAACCACCCGTGGGTGGCGGGCTGCCGGACATGGGACTCCTGACGCCGCGGGACCACGCCGTACCCGGCGGGGCCGACGGCGGACAAAGTTAAGGAGCCTTACGAGAGGCGTCAAGTAGGCGCCGGGGATGCGCGAGAATGGTGCGATGCCCGCCAGCGAGGTCACGGAGCCGCAGGAACAGCCCTGGAGCCGCCGGCGCCTGCGCAGCGCCAACGAGCGGCTGCTCCTGGACCGGCTGCGCGCCCTGGGGGCCGCCTCCCGGGCCCAACTGGCCCGGGACACGGGCCTGTCGAAGCCGACGGTCTCCAGCGCCCTGGCCTCGCTGGAGTCGGCCGGGCTGGTGCGCGAGGCCGGCACGCACTCCCCCGAACGCGGTCGCACCGCCGTGCTGTACGCCCCCGACCCGGCCGCCGGGTACGCCCTCGGCGTGGACATCGGCCGGGCCCGGCTGCGCGTGGCGGTCGCCGACCTGGACGGCACGGTCGTCGCCCGGACCGACGTGCGCAACCCGGCCCGCACCTCCGCCGCGCTGGCCGCCCTGGTCGTCGACACCGCCCGCCGGGCGATCGCCGAGTCGGGCGCGGACCCGGCCCGGATGGCGCACGGGGTGCTCGGCACGCCCGGCGTGTACGACGAGCGGCACCGGCGGGTCCGGTACGCGGCACAGTTGCCGGGCTGGGGGCGCCCCGGGCTGGTGGACCGGATCCGCGAGGAGCTGGACCTCCCCCTGGAGGTGCACAACGACGCCAATCTGGCCGCGCTCGGCGAGTACGCGTACGGCGCCGGCGCGGGCAGCCGGCTCTTCGCGTACCTCCTGATCGGCACCGGCCTCGGTATGGGCGTCGTCAGCGAGGGACGGCTGTTCACGGGCGCCCACGGGCTGGCCGGCGAGATCGGCTTCCTGCCCTGGCCCGGCCGGGGGAGGCCGGAACGGCTGGAGGACGCGGTGGCCGGGGTGGCCGTGGTCGAGTCCGCCCGGCGGTTCGGCATGAACGGCCGGCTCACGGCGAAGGCCGTGTTCGACGCGGCCCGGCAGGGACAGCCGGCCGCCGTGCGGGCCGTGGAGCTGGAGGCCGAGCGGATCGCGCACACGGTGGCGGCGGCCGCCGCCGTGCTCGACCCGGACCTGGTCGTCCTCGGCGGCGGGCTCGGCCGCAGCGCCGGGCTGCTGCTGCGGCCGGTCCGTGAGCGGCTGCGCACGCTCACCCCGCTGCGCCCGCGGATAGCGCCGAGCCGGCTCGGCACGGACGCCGTGCTGCTGGGCGCGGTGGCCACGGCCCTGGAGACGGCCCGCGACGTGGTGTTCGAGCGCCGCACGGCCGGAACCTGACCCGTTCAACGTCACCGACGGCGAGGATCGTTGACAGCGTCCGGGGGCCGACCTAGCGTGACCGGCGTTTGTAAAGTTTCCTAACTTTACGAGGCTGGAGTCCGCCGTGATCCCTCGCCCCGCCCGCCGGCTCGCCAGGGCCGTCGCGCTGCTCGCCGTGGCCGGCACCCTGACCGCCGGCGCCTGGGCCGGCCCCCGGGACGCGACGGAACCCCGCCGGTCCGACCGGGTCACGCACGTGCCCGCAGCCGCCGGCACCGCCACGCCGCTCGCCGGCTACGCCGTCCGCTCCACCGCGCGGGTGACCGACTCCGCGGCGGCCGTCTCCTCCCCCGGCTACCCGACGGCGGGCTGGTACCCGGCGGGCCCCCGCTCGACCGTGCTGGCCGCGCTGCTGGCGAACGGCGTGTACCCCGACCCCTTCCACTCCACCGCCCAGCGCGGGATCCCGCGGGCCGACTTCGAGGTGCCCTGGTGGTACCGCTCCGACTTCACCGTCGAGGACACCACGCGGCGCACCTCCCTCGACTTCAGCGGGGTCGTCTCGGCGGCCGACGTCCACGTCAACGGCCATCGGGTCGCCGGGGCGGCGGACGTCGCCGGCGCCTACACCCACCACGAACTCGACATCACCCCGCTGGTGCGCCCCGGCACGAACACGGTCGCCTTCCGGATCCGGCCCAACGACCCGGACAGCGACCTCACCATGGGCTGGCTCGACTGGCTCCAGCCGCCGCCCGACCGGAACATGGGCATCGTCCGCGACGTCCTGGTGCGCCGGGGCGGCCCGGTCGCGCTGCGCGACGCGCACGTGGTGACGGAGCTGGCCGTGCCGTCGCTCGCCACGGCCCGCCTGACGGTGAGGGCGCGGGCCCGCAACGACTCCGCCGCGCCGGTGACCGCCGACATCTCCGGCAGCGTCGCCGGCACGCGCCTCACCCGGACCGTGCGGCTCGCCGCCCACGAGACGCGGACCGTCACCTTCACCCCCGACGACACGCCGGGCCTGCGCCTGACCGCGCCGAAGGTGTGGTGGCCGGCCGGGATGGGCGGGCAGCCGCTGTACGGCCTCGACCTCACCGCCTCAGTCGCCGGCACGGTCTCGGACACCGCGCACGAGCGGTTCGGTATCCGGGACGTACGGGCCCCGCTGAACGCGGACGGCGCCCGGCAGTACCGCGTCAACGGTCGCAGGCTGCTGGTGCGGGGCGGCGGCTGGTCCCCGGACGAGTTCCTGCGCTGGGACCGCGGCTACGCCGAGGACCGCCTGAGGTACGCCGTCGACCTGGGCCTGAACACGCTCCGCCTGGAGGGCCACCTGGAGCCGGACGAGTTCTTCGACCTGGCCGACCGCTACGGCGTCCTCACGCTGCCGGGCTGGGAGTGCTGCGACAAGTGGGAGGGCGACGTCAATCCCAGCGGCTCGGGGAAGAAGTGGACCGCGGCCGACCACCGCGTCGCCGCGGCGTCCATGGCCGCCGAGGCCGCCCGGCTGCGCGACCACCCCAGCGTGCTGTCCTTCCTGATCGGCAGCGACTCCGCCCCCGACGCGAGAATCGAGACGGAGTACCTCGACGCCCTGGGGGCCGCCGACTTCACCGCCCCGGTCGTACCCGCCGCCTCCGACGGCGCCACACCGCGCCTGGGCCGCTCGGGGATGAAGATGAGCGGCCCGTACGACTGGGTGCCGCCCGGCTACTGGTACGCCAAGCGCGAGGGCGGCGCCACCGGCTTCAACTCCGAGACCAGCGCGGGCCCGAGCATCCCCACCCCGGACACCCTGCACCGGATGCTGACACCCGCCGAACTCGACACCCTGTGGCGGGACCCGGACGCCCGGCAGTACCACCGCTCGCCGTCCGCCACCTTCGGCACCCTCGCCCTCTACGACCACGCGCTGGCCGGCCGCTACGGCGCGCCCACGGGCCTCACCGACTACGTCCGCAAGGCCCAGCTGGCCCAGTACGAGAACGTCCGGGCCCAGTTCGAGGCCTACGGACGCAACGCCACCGACGCCGAGCGGCCCGCCACCGGGGTCGTGCACTGGATGTTCAACAGCGGCTGGACGTCGCTGCACTGGCAGCTGACGGACCGCTACCTCGACCAGAACGGGTCCTACTTCGGGGCGAAGAAGGCGAACGAGCCGCTGCACGCGCAGTACTCCTACGACGACCACTCGATCGTCGTGGTGAACAACCGGCACGCCGGGGAGCACGGCCTCACCGTCCGGGCCACCCTGTTCGACCCGGACGGCACCCCCAGGTACGACAGGACCGTGACCGGGACGGCCGTGGACGGCGACGGCGCCCGCGCGACCGTGCTCACCCTGCCGGCCTCGGTGGACGGTCCCGCGCGGACCCACCTGCTCCGGCTGGTGCTCCGCGACGCCGGCGGCACGGAGGTGAGCCGGAACGTGTACTGGCTCTCCACCGTGCCGGACACCCTCGACTGGGACGGCATCGACTGGTGGCACACCCCGACCACCGGCTACGCCGACCTCCGCGGGCTCACCTCGATGGCGGGCGTGCCGGTGACGGCGGCCGCGGTCACCCGGTCGGCGGGGGGCACCTCGACCACCACGGTGACCCTGCGCCACGCCGGGACCGGCTCGACCCCGGCGCTGTTCACGGACGTCCGGGTCGTGGACGCGCGGAACCGGCCGGTGCTCCCGGTGCGCTGGTCGGACAACGAGACGAGTCTGTGGCCCGGTGAGGAACTGACCCTCACGGCCACCTACCGGACCGCTGATCTGCGCGGCTCGGCGCCACGGGTGCGGGTCTCCGGCTGGAACACCCCGGAGCGGACGGTGCCGGCCGGCTGAGCCCGCCCCCGACCCCGGTTCACCCGGTACGCAGCGAGGTGTCGTCCACGACGAACGAGGTCTGGTACTTGGAGCCCTCGGTACCGGTGAACCGCAGGGTGACGGTCTGCCCGGCGTATCCGCCGAGGTCGAAGGCGCGCTGGGTGTAACCGGACGCGGCGTCGAGGTTGGAGTAGGTCGCCAAGGTGCTGAGGACCGTGCCGGACGCGCTGACCACCTGCACCTTCAGGGTGTCGTAGGCCGTGCCGCCGGCGGGCTCGGCGGTGTCGATGTGCAGGGCGAAGCCGAACGTGGCCGGGCAGCCGGCCGGGACGGTCACCGACTGGGCGAGCGTGTCGGTGGTGGCGGTGCCGTTGCCGTCGAGCCAGGCGTAGTACGAGCCGGAACGGGCCTTCTCGGCCGTCGAGGCGGTGATGACTCCGCTCGTGGCGCTCCACACCGTGCCGCCGGACTCGAAGCCGCTGTTGCCGAGGAGCTGGGCGGCGGTGCAGGACGTCGAGCCGCCACCGGTGCCGCCGCCCGCGCCGGAGAGCCACGCGGTGGCGTTGAGGGCGAGGGCCGCGTCGGTGGCGGTGGGGTCGTTCCAGCCGTCGTACAGGGTGTTGCCGGACTGGCCGGTGCCGTCGTCGATCGGGGAGCTGTCACCCCAGAACGCGACGCGGCCGCTGCCGAAGGCGCTGGTCGCGAAGAACGCGCCGGTGCTGCCGGAATAGCCGGTGCGGTACAGCAGGCCCTTGACGGCGGAGTTGTCGGCGGGCTTGAGCGTGGCGGTCGTCCCGCTGGCGATCAGGCTCTTGGTGACGGTGCCGAAGGAACCGTGCAGGACCGGGTCGGCGCTGTCGCTGATCGCGGCCGGGTGGTCGGAGCCGATGCTCAGCGAGTCGATGGAGAAGCCGAACGGGTCGGTGGAGTCGACGCCGTTGTTCGTCATCAGGTCGTTGAGGATCTGGACGGCGTCCTTGCCGTCGTTGTCGCGGTCGGCCCCGGTGTGGTCGGAGATCATGAAGAGGCCGCCGCCGTTCTTCACGAAGGTCATGATCGCCGTCTTCTCGGCGGCGGTGAACGGCTTGTTCGGTTCCGGCAGCACCAGCGTGTCGACGGTGGACAGGTCCGTCGCGGACGTGCCGCCGTAGCTGAGGGCGGAGCCCGGCGGCAGCGTCTTCAGGCTGTACTCGCCGGTCTTCTCCAGCGCGACGCCCCACGAGGACAGGGCGCCGGTCCAGTCCGTCTCGGCGGACGGGGAGGGGTCCTGGCCGAGCGGGTCGGGCTGGCTGGTGGAGACGATCCAGTCGGCGTTGCCGGCCGTCTCGCCGTGCGCGTTGTCGAACAGCACGCGGTGCGGGGCCGCCGCTCGGGCGGGCGTGCCGGTGCCGAGCTGGAGGGCGGCTGTGCCGAGGAGCAGGCCGAGGCCGGCCAGGGCGGTGGTGAGTCTGCGGCGGGTACTCCTGCTTCCGGGCATCCGGCGAACCTCCGTGGGAGTGGGGAGAGGGGGATGCGGGCGCGGTCTGCGCGCGTAGAGCCCGTTCGAGGGTTCTCCACGCGCCGATTGATTGAAAGGTACATGGCATGAAGGCGCGGTGAACAGAGGCGTCCCGCGCGGCCGCAGGGCGACGGCGTGTCAGTTTCCGTAGACGTACGGCGTCGTGGTGCTCAGGGCGTGGAAGCCGAGCCGGGCCAGGATGGGGCGGCTCATGGGTGAGGCGTCGACCTGAAGGTGGCGGAAGCCCTCGGCGGCGGCGACGCGGGCCCGGTGCGCGACCAGGGCCCGGTACAGACCCCGGCCCCGCCAGGCCTCGACGGTGCCGCCGCCCCACAGCCCGGCGAACCCGGTGCCGGGCACCAGTTCCATGCGGGCCGCGCTGACGGGCTCCGCCCCGGCCAGCGCGACCACGGCGACGACCGTGCCGGGGTCGGCGGCCAGCCGGGCGAGCAGCCGGTGCCGCAACCGGGTGCCGTCGGTGCCGAACGCCCTCTCGTGGACGTCGACGACGAGGTCCACACCGGCCGGGCCGGTGGCCCGCACCAGCCGGACACCGGCCGGCGGCCGCACCGCCGCCACCTGCCCGGACACCTCGCCGACCATCAGGGTCTCCTCCGGCTCGGCCCGGAACCCGGCGGCGAGGAGGCGGTCCCCGAGGTCCGCCGGCCCGTCGTGGCCGTAGACCTTCCACTCGAAGTCCCGGCCGAGGCCCGTGAAGCGGGCGATCTGGTCGCGGATCGCCCGGCCGGCGCCCGCCGCGTCCAGCCCGGACCAGAGGACGCCGTTCCAGCCGTGCGCGTCGGCGACCTGGCGCACGACGGCACCGGCCCGCTCGATCCGGGCCCCGGGCCCGTCGGGCCGGGCGTTCTCGCGCATCTCACGGTCGTACCGGGCGAGCACAGCGGGATGATCCATGCGGCCCACCCCAGCACGGGCGGCCGGGCCCGGCAACGGGATTACCGCGTCGGGTGTCAGCCGAGTTCGAGGGTGGCGACGCCGAAGACGCGCTCCCGGGCGTGGGCGCGGACCGGACCGGTGTACATGCGGGCGGTCTCGAACGAGGGGCGCAGCCCCGCCTCCTCGGCGAGGGCGATCCCGGCCGCGTTCGGCTCCGGCACGTCCAGCGCGACCTCCCGCCCGCCGGTGTCGGCGGTGAGTGCGGTGAAGAGGGCCCGGGCGTCGTCGGCGGTGTCGGCGAACAGGGGGCCGACGCGCAGGCCGTCGTGCCCGGGGCGGATCACGCCGTAGCCGGTGAGGCGCCCGCCGTCCTCCCGTACGAGGGCGCGGTGGCCGGGGGTGGTGAGCCAGGCGGCGAGGAACCGGTGGCGGTCAGCGGGGCCGCAGGCGCTGTCGTAGGCGGTGACGGCGGCCAGGTCGGCGGGGGTCACCGGGCGGACACCGGTGGGTGCCGGGCCGGTGGGCGCCGGGCCGGAGAACCGGATGGTGCGGTGGGCGGGTCGGAAGCCGGACTGACGGTAGTTGTCCTGCTGGGCGACGACCCCGTCCAGGCCGACGGTCCGGTCACCGGCGTGGGCCAGGCCGGCCTTCCAGGTGGTGAGGCCGTGTCCGTGGCCGCGCAGGTCCGGGCGGACGAGGTAACAGCCGAGGAAGGCGTAGGCGGGGCCGTAGGTGACGACGGAGACGGCCGACACCGGTTCGCCGTCGATCCGGCCGAGGAAGAAGCCGTCGGGGTCCTGGGCGAAGAACGCGGGTCCGTCGGACAGTCCGGGGTTCCAGCCCTCCGCCGCCGCCCATCCGCTGATCACCGGCCAGTCGGCGGGGGTGGCCTGCGTGACGACGAGGTCATGGGGGGCCGCAGAGGTCATGGGTGCGCTCCGTCTCGTTCGGGGGACTGCCGCACAGCATCCTTCCGGAGCGACCGGGGGCCGCGCCACGACAAGATCAGCCGATGAGCACCGATGAGCACCGATGCGCTCGCGCCCCCGAGCCGGGCGGGCGGGGGCGAACCGGTTCGCACGGTCGTGGCGCGGCCTCGGGGCCGCTCCGGCGGGCCCGCGGTGCGGCGACGGTACGGCCCCGGCGGGGGGGACCGGCGGGGCGTGCGCGGCCAGGGCGGGGCGTGCGCGGGTGGGCCGGGGCGGGCGCGGTGGGTCAGTCGGTGCGGTCCGGCCGGAAGCGGCGGTACAGCACCGCGCCGGTGAGGACGAGTGCGGCGCTCCCCGCCACGGTCGCGGCCGTCAGATCCGCTCCCGTGTGCGCCAGGCTGGACGCCACCGGCCGCGGGGCGTGCGGGGCGGGGCGGTGCGCCGGGGGCGCGGCCGGGGGCTTCGGGGCGCGGTGCTCCGGGGCCGGGGTGCGCGGGGGGCGCCGGGTCCGCTCGGTGGGGCCGTTCACCGCGTGGTTGCCCAGCGCCGGATTGCCCACGCCGACCACGTCGACGCTGTTGCCGGTGACGTTGATCGGCAGGTGCACGGGGAGCTGCACGCCGTTGCCCGAGACCACACCGGGCGAGCCGGTGGCGGCGCCCTGCGCAGACGCGCCGCCGCCCGACTCGGCCGGACCCTTCCGCGTCCCGTCCGCCCCGTTCGCGCAGGCGTTTCCCGCGGCCGGGTCGAGCAGTCCCACCACGTTCACGGTGTTGCCGCACACGTTCACCGGCACGTGCACGGGGAGCTGGACGGTGTTGCCGGAGATCAGCCCGGGCGAGCCGGCCGCGGCGCCCCGGGCGCCGGCCCCGTCGGCCGCGAAGGCGGCGGACACCGGCAGCGCCACGGCCATCGCGCCGGAGGCGGCGACGACGGCGAACACACCGTTTCGGGTAGCCCGTCTCATGGTTCCCTGCTTTCCGCACGTGGTCGCGGGCGTTCACCCGCACGCCAGGAGAACGCGGGCGAACCATCGGAGTTATGGCTTATCCGTCTTTCACTCCATCGAGTGACCCGGTTGTCGAACCGCGGGCGGGGCGTTCGGGGCCGCCGGAGAGCGCGGGGCGCGGATATTACGACGGCGGTCGCCGGCCCGCTCGTGCGGAGGCGGGCCGTCCGGGGCGCGCCTATGGTGATCCGAGGGCAACGGCCGGTCCGCGGCGGGCGCCCCGGGAGGCGAACGATGCTGGCCAAGCTGTCCACACGGCCCGCCGTGCGGCGCGGCGCGGGTGCCTCGGCCCTCGCCCTGGCACTGCTCGGTGCCGGGCTGCCCGCGGCTGCCGCCGACCGGCCGCAGCCCGACCTGACCCGGTTCTACCGGCAGCAGGTGACGTGGCGGGCCTGCGAGGGGCCGGACATGCCGGACGACCTCCAGTGCGCCAGTGTCACCGTCCCCCTGGACTACGCGCGGCCACGGGCCGGCACGCTCGACGTGGCGCTGGCCCGTTACCGTGCCACCGGGCACTCGCGGGGCTCGGTGCTGCTGGACTTCGGCGGGCCCGGCGGCGCCGGCATCCCCGAACTGGCCGCCGACGGGCGCAAGTTCATGGACCTGACCAACGGCTACGACGTGGTCACGTTCGACCCGCGCGGCGTCGGCCGCTCCTCGCCCGTCAGCTGCGGCGACGACGGCGAGGATGCCTTCTCCCCGCCCGGGGACACCGGCCTCGACCGGCCCGCGGCGCTGCTCCGGCAGTTGCGGGAGACCGCCGACCGGTGCGCGCGGCACTCCGGTCCGGTGCTGCCCCACATCGGCACCGTGAACGCCTCCCGCGACCTCGACGTCATCCGCCAGGCGCTCGGCGACGACAAGCTGAACTACCTCGGCTTCTCCTACGGCACCCGGCTCGGTTCGGTGTACGCCGCCCAGTTCCCCGGCAAGGTCGGCCGGATGGCCCTGGACGGGGTCGACACACTGACCGAGCCCCTGTCGGAGCGGGGCGTCGCGGGCGCCGCCGCCCAGCAGACCGCGCTGGACGACTTCCTGGACTGGTGCACGACCGACCTCGCCTGCCCGTTCGGCCAGGACCGGCGGGCGGCCGGGGACGCGGTGGTCCGGCTGGTGCGCTCGCTCGACCGGAACCCGGTGCCCACGGACTTCGGCGGCTCGTTCTCCGGCCAGGACCTCGTGGGCGCCGTCGCGCAGGCCCTCTACGGCAAGGAGCTGTGGCCCTCGCTGGAACGGGCGCTGGCCTCGCTGGTCGAGGACGGTGACACCCGGCGGGTGCTGGCCTTCTCGGGGGGCGGCATCGACGGGCCCCGGGGTCGGCTCCGCGCGGACGGCGGGCTGACCGACGTCGAGGACGTACCGGTGGACAACCTGCCGGCCGCGCTGGTGGCGATCGATTGCGCGGACGACCCCGACCGGCCCACCGCGGCGCGGATCACCCGGGACCTGGCGGGGCTGCGGGCCGCGTACGACCGGGCCTCGCCGATCTTCGGCCGCTACCGGCTGGCCCAGGTGCTGCTCTGCTACGGCCGCCCCCGGGGCACCGACTTCATCCGCCGCCGGGTCCGGGACGTGCAGTCGGCGAAGATGCTGCTGGTGGGCACACGCGGTGACCCGGCGACGCCGTACCAGTGGACCGTGGAGACGGCCCGGCGGCTCGGCCCGTCCGCCGTGGTGCTCGACAGCAAGGGCGAGGGCCACACCGGGTACACCTCCTCGTCCTGCGTGCACCGCAAGATCGACGACTTCCTGCTGTACGGCTCGCTGCCCGCCAACGGCAGTTCCTGTCCGGCGGACGAGACCGGGGGAACCGTCACCGGGGCCGGCGCCGCCGACTGACGGACCGACGGGGACCGGTCCGGCGCGAACGGGTGACAGGAGCCCGGCGGGGGCAACCTCCGGGGTGTCCCGGCGGTCACACCGGGCAGGCGTGCTTCGGCCACCCATTCCGGGACACCGACGCACAGGGGGCACCCGTCATGCGCATCCGCACCGCCGTCACCGTACCCGCCGCCTCGGCCGCCATGGCGGCCGTACTGCTGACCGCACCACAGAGCCGGGCCGCCACCGGCCCCGACCGCCCCGCCGCACCGCACGGCCTCGCCGCCTCGGCCCATGTGCGGCCCGGCCCCTGCTCCGCCGGTTCGCTGACGGTGCGGGCGAAGGCCGTGGCCGGCGACCCGGCCGTACTGCGGGTCGGCGTCACCAACCGCGGCGCGCGCGCCTGCGTCGTGGACCGCGTGCCCACGGTGACCTTCGGCGACCTGGACGGGGCCGCGCTGCCGGTGCCGGAGGGCGGCACCGGCACCTACCGGCTCGCGGCGGGCGGCACCGCCTACGCCGACGTGCGCACCGTCGCCGACCCGGCGGACTCCGAGGCCCGCCGGGTGGACGTGGTCACCGTGTCCGCGTCGGCGGCGCACCCCGGTCGCTCCTTCCGCGCCGACCGGCTCGGCGCCGGGCCGCATGTCGTCGTGTGGGAGCCGGTGGTGACGTGGTGGCAGCGGTCGGCGGCCGCGGCCGACCGCGCCATCGGGCTCTAGTCGAGCACCAGCTCGGGCGAGTACAGGTCCAGCCACTGCGCCAGGTCCAGGGTGCGTTCCAGACCGCGCCGGGCCACCTGGGTGCTGACCGGCGTGTCCCGGTCGGCGGCCTTGCGGACCCGGTCGCGGTCGACCAGGTCGAAGACCGGGTGGGAGGGCCGGGCGAGCAGGTCCTTCGCCTGTTCCTGGAGGGCTCGGGCGTACTGCGGGTCCTGGGTGGACGGGTACGGGCTCTTCACGCGGTCGTACACCGAGCGCGGCAGGACGTCCGCCGTCGCCTCCCGCAGCAGGCTCTTCTCCCGGCCGTCGAAGGACTTCAGCGCCCACGGGGCGTTGTACACGTACTCGACCAGACGGTGGTCGCAGAACGGCACCCGCACCTCCAGGCCCACGGCCATGCTCATCCGGTCCTTGCGATCGAGCAGGATGCGCACGAAGCGGGTCAGGTGGAGGTGGCTGATCTGCCGCATGCGGTACTCGAAGTCGCTCTCGCCGTCGAGCCGGTCGACGCCGGCGACGGCGGTGCGGTAGCCGTCGGCGACGTAGCCCTTCAGGTCCAGGGACCGGGTGAGGTCGTCGCGCAGCACGTCGGCGTCCTCGCCGAAGTGGCGGCCCATGGTCGCCAGCCACGGGAAGGTGTCGGCCCGGCGCGCCTCCTCGTCGAAGAACTGGAGGTAGCCGCCGAACACCTCGTCGGCGGACTCACCGGACAGGGCCACCGTGGACTTCTCCCGGATGGCGCGGAAGAGCAGCAGCAGCGAGGCGTCCATGTCGCCGAGGCCGGCCGGCAGGTCGCGGGCCCGGATGACCTGCTCGCGGACGGCCGGGTCGGCGAGGGACTGGGTGTCCAGGACGATGTCCTGGTGGTCGGTGCCGGCGAGGCGGGCCACGTCGTGGACGAAGGGCGTGTCGGGTGTGCCGCGCAGTTCGTCGGCGACGAAGTGGTCGGTCTGGCCGACGAAGTCGACGGCGAAGCTGCGCACCTTCTCGCCCTGCTCGCCGAGGCGGCGGGCGGCGAGCGCGGTCATGGCCGAGGAGTCCAGTCCGCCGGAGAGCAGCGTGCAGCGCGGCACGTCGGCGACCAGCTGCCGGCGCACGATGTCGTCGAGGAGCGTGCGCACCCCGGCGACGGTGGTGTCGCGGTCGTCGGTGTGCGGGCGGGTCTCCAGGCGCCAGTACACGCGGGTGGACAGCCCGGAGCGGTCGACGGTGACCACGGTGCCCGGCTCCACCTCGCGCATGCCGTCCCAGATGGCGTGTCCCGGTGTCTTGACCATGACGAACATCTCCCGCAGGCCGTCCAGGGTGACGCGGCGGCGGGCCAGCGGGTTGGCGAGGACGGCCTTGGGCTCGGAGCCGAACAGGACGCCGTCGGCGGTCGGCTGGTAGTAGAACGGCTTGATGCCCATGCGGTCGCGGATCATCACGAGTTTGTCGTGCCGGCCGTCCCACACGGCGAACGCGTACATGCCGTTGAGCCGTTCGGCGATCGCGTCGCCCCACTCGAGGTAGCCGTGCAGGACGACCTCGGTGTCGGAGTCGGTGGTGAACCGGTGGCCGCGGTCCTGGAGTTCGCGGCGCAGTTCGGTGAAGTTGTACGCCTCGCCGGAGTACGCCAAGGCTAGGGTCCCGCCGGGGGTCGCCAGGGTCATCGGCTGACGGCCGCCGGGGAGGTCGATGATGGCGAGGCGGCGGTGGCCCAGGGCGGCGGGGCCCTCGGTCCAGGTGCCGCGGTCGTCCGGACCCCGGCAGGCCATCGTCTCGGTCATCGCATGCAATGTGGTGGTCTCGGCGCTCAGATCACGGTCGAAGGAGATCCATCCGGTGATGCCGCACATGCGCTGCCTCCTGCCTCCGGCTGCGGGCCGTCTCCCCCGCCGACCTGCGATGTCGTGGTCGGGAGGGGCGGACCGGCAAACCAGTTGTATCGAGCATCTATATGACGAGCGTCCGTCGTGCCCGGGGGTCCGGTCAACGTGGCCGTAACACTGGACCGCCCCGCTCCCCCATGATTTCGGCCGCGCTTTGCCTCCGCGAGACCGCGCGGCGGCGCGTCCTCGGGCCCGGAGCGTCAGGAACCGGCCACAAGCAAAAACTTCCCCAAACGACCCGGCGCGACGGCCCCGCGGCGCCCCCGGACGACGACCTCACGACCGGGGCGGACGAGCCGGGGGAGGACTGGGACGGCAGGGGACGGCCGTGGACCGCCGGAAGGCCGGGACGGCCGAGGGACCGCAAGCCGGGACGGCCGAGGGACCGGGACCGCCAGGAGGGGACCGGGACGACCGAGGGACCGGGACCCCCAGGAGGGGACCGGAAGGCCGGAAGGCCGGAAGGCCGGAAGGCCGGAAGGCCGGAAGGCCGGAAGGCCGGAAGGCCGGAAGGCCGGAAGGCCGGAAGGCCGGAAGGCCGGAAGG
>NZ_JBIVZV010000011.1:105792-183451 GCF_044759735.1 Streptomyces sp. NPDC100445
GGCGGTCGTGGCGGGAGACCCCGGGGGCTGCCGGCCATGGATCAAGCGCCCGCCAGTCGGCTGCTGACAGTGAAGGTGAGACCGCCCAGCCAGGCGGCGACGGCCAGCAGGTGGAGGACGTCGACCGGCATGGCGATGCCCGGCTGGAGGCCGGTGGAGGCGTGCTCGGCCGTCGCGCAGCTGGTCGCCAGGCCCCGCCGCGACGATGCCGCCGCCCACCGCGAGCCCGAAGATCAGGTCACGCTTCTCCCGCAGTTCCTGACCCTCCGGTGGCCGCCGCCGCCGCTCGGGCGGACGCCGGGACCACCGGCCGAGCCCGGCGGTCCCGGCGTCCGCGAGGGCGTCGTGGACGAGGTCCGCCTCGTCCCCGGCGGCGCGCCGGTCACGGGGACGGCATCGTCGGTGTGCCGGGGTACCGGCCGCGTGGGATCCGGCCGCCACCGGGGACAGCGGCGCCCTCGGAGGCGCCTCCCACGTCGGCGTACGCTACGGCGTGATCATCGACCGTCGGGAGGAGCGTGCACGTGGGTGACCTGCTGGGGGTGGCGGTACTGGGTGCCGGACACATGGGGGCCGATCACATAAGGCGTCTCGACCGGGTGGTCAACGGAGCCAGGGTGGCGGCCGTGGCCGATCCCGACCTCGCCCGGGCCGGAGAGGCGGCGGCCGGCCTCACCGGCGTGACCGTGCACGCGGATCCGCTCGCCGCGCTCGACGCGCCGGGCGTACGGGCGGTCCTCATCGCCTCCCCCGGGCCGGCGCACGAGGAGGCGCTGCTCGGCGCCTTCGCCCGCGGGCTGCCGGTGCTGTGCGAGAAACCCATGGTGCCGGACTCCACCGGTGCGCTGCGGGTCGTGGAGGCCGAGGCCCGGCTGGGCCGCCGGCTCGCGCAGATCGGCTTCATGCGCCGTTACGACAGGGAGTACCTGCGGCTGAAGGCGCTGCTGGACGGCGGCCGCCTGGGCCGGCCCCTGATGCTGCACTGCACCCACCGCAACGTCTCCTCCCCGGCCGGCTTCACCAGCGCGATGCTGATCAACAGCTCCGTCTCGCACGAGATCGACGCGGCCCGCTGGCTGCTCGGACAGGAGCTGACGGCCGTCACCGTGCTGCGGCCCACGCCGTCCACGGGCGCGCCCTCGGGGCTGCTGGACCCGCAGTTCGTGCTCTTCGAGACAGAGCGGGGCGCCCTGGTGGACGTCGAGGTCTTCGTGAACTGCGGCTTCGGTTACCAGGTGCGCTGCGAGGCCGTGTGCGAGGCGGGCAGCGCCCGGATCGGCGACGAGCACAGCATGGTGGTCACCGCCGTGGACGGCGCCCGTGAGGAAGTGGCCCAGGACTACCTCGTCCGGTTCGCCGACGCCTACGACCGCGAGGTGCAGGCCTGGATCGACGCGACCCGGCGCGGGGAGGTCACCGGGCCGGACGCCTGGGACGGTTACGCGGCCTCCGTCGTCGCCGAGGCGGGCGTCCGGGCACTGGAGACCGGCGGGAGGGTGGCCGTCGAGCTCGCCCCGCGCCCGGCCCTGTACGCCGGCGCCGGCAGCTGAGCCGGCCGTCGGCGCCCGTCCAGGGGTGCCGACGCCGGGCGCGCCCCCGGAGCGGCAGCGCGCCGTGACGAGGTGGGGTACGGCCGGTCCGGAGCGCCCCCGCGGCACCCCGCCACCGGCTCACACCCCGCCGAACAACGCGCTCAGCCCCCGCTCCACCACGCCGGCCAGGTCCTCCTGTCCGCCGGGGACCACCGCGTAGGTGCGCAGCAGGAAGCGGCGCAGTGCCGAGGCCTGGAACTGGAGCAGCGCCATGCCGTGCGGCGAGTGGAACTCCACGACGGTCCGGGTGCGGCCGTACGGCCAGATCTGCACGTCCCCGTGGCCGGCCGGGGCCCGCAGCCCCTGGTCGAGCAGGGAGCGGGCGAAGGTCCAGGTGACCTCCTCGCCGTTCAGCGCCGCCTCGGCCGGGAAGTCCACGAAGACGGCGAGGGGGTCGTCCGGGGAGTAGCGGAGCGTGGCCGACACCGGCACCTCCCGGTCCTCGGCGGTGATGAGCCGGGCGTGGGCGAACTGTTCGACGATGATGTCCATGCCATTAAGGAGTCGGCCGGGGCCTGTCGCATGGCGCCAAATCCGGTCAGAGTTGGGTGGGTACAGGCCCCGGCGTGACTAAGGAGAACAGAGAAGCGTCGAACACGTACGTCAGCGGGGTTTCTCGCGGGCCGTCTGCTTCGATCCGCGTACGCCGCCTACGACTTGACCGGCGCTGCGGGTACGCCGTTCGTCGGCCCGGAATGCCCCGGGAAGACTCTGACATATGCCGGAAGCACCACCGTATCGTGTGTCGCCGAATCCCTTACAGGGCGTCGCGGGCTGTGTCACAGTCGTATCGGTCCCCCGCCGTACCGTCCCCGTCATCGGAGTGCGTCATGCCGTCCCCAGTCTCCGCGGACCGCCCGGCCGCCCAGCCACCCGGGCCCGGCTCGGTCGAGGCGCTGATCCGGCAGACGCGACGACTCAAGGGCGACGTGGACGCCGTACGCCGGGACACCCGGAGCGACGGGACACACCCGGAGGAGCGCTGGCAGCGCGCCCTGTACGACCTCGCGCTCCACCAGCTGGACGACCTGGGCACCCATCTGGCCCAGCTGCGGGACGGCCCGGGCCCCGCACCGGCCGGGCCCGCCGAGGCGCCGGCCCCGCGGCCGACGCCGACCACCGCCTCGCGCGGCTCCCTGCTCAGCCGCGTCGGCAGCGCCGAGTGGAACCTGCTGACGGACGAGGCGAACTGGTCCGGGGAGCTGTACCGGATCCTCGGCCTCGACCCGGCCCGTCCCGCGCCCACCCTGGACGAACTGCCCGCCCTGGTGCTGGAGGAGGACCGGCCGAAACTCACCGCGATGGTGACGGACTGCCTGGTCGACGCCAGGCCGATCGACGGCGAGTTCCGCGTCGTACGCCCCGACACCACCGTGCGGACCGTGCACATGATGGGCGAACCCGTCCTCGGCTCCGACGGCGGCACCGTATCGATGTGGGCCGTGCTGCGGGACGTCAGCGAACTGCGCCGCGAGCAGCGGACGGTGCGCGAGACCCGTGACTCGCTGCACCGCCACCGCCGACGCGAGCAGACCGAACACCGGATCGCGGCCGAACTCCAGGAGGCCGTGCTGCCGCCCTGGCGCGGCTCCCTGCGGTTGCCGCACCGGGGACCGCAGACCCTCGATCTCGCCGCACACCGGCTGCCGGCCGCGGCCGGCACACCGATCGGCGCGGACTGGTACGACGCGCTGGAACTGTCCGACGGCCGGACGCTGCTCGGCGTCGGCGGCCTGGTCGGACACGGCGTGGCCGTCACCTCGGGCATGGCGATGCTGCTCGGTGCGGTCCGGGGTCTGGCCATGGCCGGTACCGAGCCGGGTCAACTCCTCACCCTGCTGGGCCGGTTAATCGACACCGCCGTGCAACCCGCCCTCGGCAGCGCCGTCTGTTGCCGCTACCGGCCCGAGACGCGCACCCTGACCTGGGCCCGGGCCGGCCACCCCGCCCCGCTGCTGTACCGCGACGGGACGGGGAGCACGCTGGACGGACCGGACGGCGGCCTCCTCGGCGCCTCCCCGAGCGCCGGGTACGAGCAGTCCACCGTGACCCTGTGTCCGGGCGACCTCCTCCTGCTGCACACCGGCACACTGCTGCCGGGCCACAGCGGGACGGCGGCCACGGAGCCCCTGCTCGCCCTCGCCCCGCGCTTCGCCGCCGCGCGCACCGCGCGGGACTGTGTGCGCACGGTCGTCGAGGAGTTCGGCGGCACGGGTCGCGAGGACGACGCCTGTGTCCTCGTCGCCAAGGTCGTCGGCTGACCGGCCGGCCCGCGGCCGGGCGCTTCAGGCGGGTGCGGCGTCGCCGTCCGACCTGGCCCTCGGCTTGGGCAGCGCCAGCCTGATCTCCTCCCGCAGTTCCTGGATCCTCGGGTACTCGGCGTACTGCGCGGTGAGCCGGTACATCTCCCGCAGCCGGTCCCAGGTGCGCCGTGAGGAGTTCGAGCCCATCGACATCAGGGCCAGCCGGGCGTAACGGTCGGCCTGTTCGGGGTCGTCGCCGATGAAACAGGCCGACGCCATCGACAGGTGGTCGAAGATCTTCGACCGCTCGCGTCCGTCGACGCGCAGGGCGAGGGCCTTCTCCGCGTAGTACCGGGCGTGCGTGGCCGCTGCCGGGTCGAACTCCGCCAGCGTGCGGTAGGCGAGCGCCTGCATGCCGTACAGGTCCTCGTCCTTGAAGGTCTGCATCCACTCCGGCTGCTCCGCGTCCTGCCGCTCGGAGACGAAGAGGTCCTCCGCCCGCCCAAGGGTGCGGCGCATCGCCTGGCCCTTGCCCATCGACGCCTGCGCCCAGGCCTCGATGGTGTGGAACATGGCCTTCGTGCGCGGCTGGAGACGGTCGCCCGCGCCGGACTGGGCGAGCTTCATGAGGTCCATCGCGTCGTCCGGCCGGCCCAGGTGCACCATCTGCCGGGCCGCCCGCGACAGCGCCTCACCGGCGCGCGGCCGGTCCCCGCCCTCCCGGGCGGCGTGGGCGGCGATGACGAAGTACTTCTGCGCCGTGGGTTCCAGGCCGACGTCGTGCGACATCCAGCCCGCGAGGACGGCGAGGTTGGCGGCGACGCCCCACAGGCGCCGCTGGAGGTGCGGAGGATGACGGTAGGCGAGCATGCCGCCCACCTCGTTGAGCTGTCCCACCACCGCCTTGCGCTGGAGCCCGCCGCCGCGGGCCGCGTCCCAGGCGCGGAACACCCCCACCGAGTGCTCCAGCGCCTCGATCTCCTGCCACCCGATGGGGGCGGCCTCGTAGCGGTCGAATCCGGCGGGGTCGGCGTGCAGGGGGTCGTCGAGGACAGGGGCGTCGGCCCGCAGGGCCGGATCGGTGTGCAGCCAGTCGTGCATGGCGCTGCTGAGTGTGGATCCCGCGGCGAGCGCGGCACCCGCGCCCACCAAGCCGCGTCGGTTGAGCATGAGGTCCATTCCCGTGAATTCGGTGAGGACCGCGGCGGTCCGCTCGGGCGGCCACGGCACACCGTCGGGATGTTCCTCGTTCCCGTCGCCCTGCCGTCTTCCCGCACGCCCGTGCCGGACCAGACCGAGGTCCTCCATGGTCACGACACGGCCGAGACGCTCGGTGAACAGGGCCGCCAGCACCCGCGGCACCGGATCGCGCGGGATCTCCCCCACGTCGATCCACCGCCGCACCCGGGAGGTGTCGGTCGCCAGCTGGGGGTGGCCCATGGCCGCCGCCTGCCGGTTGACCAGCCTCGCGAGTTCGCCCTTCGACCAGCCGGCCAGGCCGAACAGGTCCGCAAGGCGGGTGTTGGGTTGTCCGCTCACGTCAAGCCCCCAGGTTCTCGGCTGAGTTGACAGTAGCCCCGTGCAGGTTGCCGGGCGACTATTCGCCAGGGTTCGCCAGGGTCCGCCAGATGGTGTGCCAGTGGGCGCCGGGTGTCAGGTAGGAAAGCGCCACCCCGACCGGTCGCCACCCCCATATGGCGGCCCCATTGCGCCATATGACGGGCCCACTCCCCAGGGTGTGCCCGGACGGCCGGGCGGGTGGGCGCACGCTCTCCGACCCACGCTCTCGGGTACGGCTCAGGAGCACGGGTCCGGAACACGGACCCACTGGCAGGCACCGCAGGCACACGAAGGGATCTGTATCTCCCATGTACGCAGCGTCGTCCTCCGTGTCCGCACCGCCCCGGCCGCTGCGCACCCGCCCGGCGGGCGGCGGACCCTACCTCGACCCGACGGCCCGTCCGGGCGTCCCCGTGCTGGGCGCGGGCCGGCCACGGCGGGTCCCGGGGCAGCCCGGGGCGCAACCGCTCAGCGGAAGGCTCGACCTGTCCGGCCCCCAGGGCACGCAGTTGCGCGCCGCGATCGCCGCGGTGCACCGGATCTGCCCGGAGTTCGCCCCGGTGCAGATCCTGCGGCGCAGCGGACGGTCCGTCCTCCTCGTGGGGACGACGGGGCGCAGCACGGCCGTCGCCAAGTGCCTGCTGGACCACTCGCCGGCGTGGGCGGAGCGGAGCCGTCAGGAAATAGCCGCATACCGCTCGTTCGTCCGGCACCGGCCGCCGGTCCGGGTGCCGAGGCTGATCGCGGCGGACCCGGACAACTGCACCCTGGTGATCGAGCGCATGCCGGGCCGGACGGCGGCGTTCCAGCGGCACCCCGTGGAGGCTCCGCCCCGTGCGGACATCCGGGCGGCGCTCGGCGCGATCTGCCGGGTCAACGCCTGGCGGCCCCCGGCCGGCACCTTCGACATGCCGTTGGACTACGCGGCCCGGATCTCCCGCTACCACGAACTGGGCCTGCTCACCGACCGTGATCTCGGTGACCTCCAGAAACTGCTGCACGGCATCGCGCACGAGGTGGGCCGGCACGGGATGCTCCAGTTCTGCCACGGCGACGCCCTGCTGTCCAACGTCCTGCTCTCCCCCGCCGGCCCGGTGCTGGTGGACTGGGAGCACGCGGGCTGGTACCTGCCGGGGTACGACCTGGCGACGTTGTGGCTCGTCCTCGGGGACGCGCCGGTGGCCCGGCGGCAGATCGCGCAGATCGCCCAGTCGGCGGGGCCGGCCTCCCGGGACGCCTTCCTGGTGAACCTGATGCTCCTGCTGACCCGGGAGATCCGGACCTACGAGACGGCCGTGCAGCGTTCGATGCAGGACCCGGCGCCGGTGGCACCGGGCGCGGCCCACCCCGGTGCCATGACGTCCGGCGAGGAGCAGCGGCTGTTGCTCAGGCGGCTGCACGACGACTGTCAGATGGCCCGGAAGGCCGTCCGGGCGGCCGTCGGCACCCGCTGACCCGGGCGGAGGCCCGCGGCGCGCCCCGGAACGGCGGCGCGCCGCGGACGTCCGCATGTCCGGGCGTGGCCACCGCTGGTCTACGCCACTGACGCGCCGCAGGCCCGGGCACCACCATCGCGAAACTCGCCGTAAACCCTCCGTGACGTGGGAAATCCCCGTCGGACGGGCATCATTGACGGATCGTCGGCCAGCCGGTACCACTGTCCCAGCTCGGCGCCGCACGCCCCGCCACGCCCCGCCCGTCCCAGGAGGCCGCATTGCGAGGATCCGCCACCGACCCCACGTCCACACCCGGTCACAGACATCTGCGCCGGACCGCCGTCCCGCTCGCCTCCGCCGCCCTGCTGCTGCCCCTGCTCGGCATGGCCCCCGCCGACCGCGCCACGGACTCCTCGGCGAACCGGCTCCAGCACGCGTTCGCCGCAGCGGCGGCCGACTACCACGTGCCGCAGAGCGTCCTGCTGGCCGTCTCCTACCTCCAGTCCCGCTGGGACGGGCACGGCGGTGCGCCGAGTGTGACCGGCGGCTACGGCCCTATGCACCTCACCGACGCCCGGGCCGCGATCGCCGCCTCGGAACACTTCGCCGAGGGGGCGGAGGACCCGCGGGGCGACGCGGCACGGGCCGCGCTGCACCCGGCCGCGGGGAAGCCGGCCGCCACCGCGGTCCCGGCCCGGCTGCGGACCCTGCCGAGGGCGGCGGAGCTGACCGGTGTCCCCGCGGGCGAGCTGCGCACCGACCCCGCGGCGAACGTGGCGGGCGGCGCCGCCCTGCTCGCGGCCGCGCAGAAGGAGCTGGGCCGGCCGGCCGACGCCGATCCGGCCCACTGGTACGGCGCGGTGGCCCGGTTCTCGGGCGCCGACGACGAGGCCACCGCGGCGGCGTACGCCGACGACGTGTACGACGTGCTGCGCACGGGCGAGGAGCGCACCACCGACGACGGCCAGCGCGTGGTCCTGGCCGCGCAGCCCCGGCTTGCGCCGGACAGGGCCGCGCTGCGGCGGGCCGGCCTGCGCACGCTGCCCACGGACGGCACCGAGTGCCCGAGGTCGGTGTCGTGCGAGTCGGTCCCGGCGCCGTACGCCGAGTTCGGGGACGGCGACTACGGCAATCACGACCTGGGCGACCGCCCGGCCTCACAGAGCATCAAGTACATCGTCATCCATGACACGGAGGGTGCCTGGGACGGGGTCATGAACCTGATCCAGGACCCGACCTATGTGTCCTGGAACTACACGATCCGCTCGACCGACGGTCTGATCGCCCAGCACGTGAAGGCGAAGGACGTCGCCTGGCACGCGGGGAACTGGTACATCAACGAGAAGTCGATCGGCATCGAGCACGAGGGCTTCCTCGCCAGCCCGGACGCCTGGTACACGGAGGCGATGTACCGCGCCTCGGCCCGGCTGGTCAGGTACCTGTCCAGGACGTACGACATCCCGCTGGACCGGCAGCACATCCTGGGACACGACAACGTGCCCGGGCCGACCGCCTCCGGCATCCCGGGCATGCACACCGACCCCGGCCCCTACTGGGACTGGCGGCACTACTTCCAGCTGCTGGGCCACCCGTTCCGGCGCACGGCCGGCCGGCACTCCCCCGTCGTGACGATCCTGCCGGACTACGACGCCAACCGGCCCACGTACACCGGCTGCACCACCCGGGGCGAGCCCTGCACGGCGCACGGCTCCGGCGAGGTGCGGCTCTACACCGACCACGACGTCACCGCCCCGCTGGTCAGGGACATCGGCCTGAAGACGGACCCGACCACCGGGGTCAACGACCTGTCCTCGCGGGTCTCCACCGGCCAGCAGTACGCGGTGGCCGACCGCTGGGGCGACTGGACGGCCATCTGGTACCTGGGGCAGAAGGCATGGTTCCGCAACCCGCGCGAGGAACCGGCGGCGGTCCCGGCGAGGGGCGTCGTGGTGACGCCGCGGGACGGCCTGGCGAGCGTCCCGGTGTACGGGCGCGCCTATCCGGAGAAGGAGGCCTATCCGGCGGACGTCCCGGCCCAGTCGGTGGTCCCGCTGCCGTACACGATCCCGGCCGGTCAGGCCTACGTGGCCGGTGACGAGGTGCCGGGCGAGTACTACTACGCGGTCACCTTCACCACCGACTCGCACCGGGTCGTCGTGGGCAAGGACCTGTACTACGAGATCCAGTACGGCCACCGGGTGGCGTTCGTCCGTGCCGCGGACGTGACGCTCGCCGGTGCCGACCGCTAGCCACGGCCAACGGTCTCAGCCCTGCTGGAAAAGCTCCGCCGGGAGCGGCTTCAGCAGGGCGTACAGGTCGTCGGTGATGGGGCGGTCCCAGGCGGCGATGGTGACGAGGACGCCGTCGCTGCGGTCGAACTGGACGCAGGAGACCCGGCTCTCGGAGAGCTTCAGACGGCGCACGATGAGCAGGTTGTCGCCCTGGAGGACCGGAGTGTCCTCGGTCTCGACGACGGTGACCTCCTCGTCGTTCTCCAGCGCCAGCAGCAGCTGCCCCACCTCGAAGGGGATCTCGCCCTCGGCGACGTCGCGGGCCGGGGAGCCCTCCGGCAGATTGCCGATGATCATCGCGGGGCCGCGGCCGCCGAACAGGTCGTAGCGCAGGAACACGCCCTGGCAGGTGCCGTCGGGGGCGGGCAGCAGGCCCGCGCCGAGGTTGCCCGGCCAGTCGCCCGGGTCCATGGCCAGCACGTCGAAGTCGGGTCCGGCAGGGGTGGCGCTGCGGCGGCGGAGGAACGACATGCGGCCATGGTACGTGTCCGTGCCCCGCCGGGTGACCCGTGGGCCGCCGGGCGGCGCACCGGCGGCCCACGGGTGTCAGGCGAGCGGACAGCCGGTGAGCAGGGCCGCCGGGTCCGCGCCGGCCGGGTGTGCCACCGTGTGGTCCGCGGGCGGTGTCCCGGCACCGGCGAGCCAGCGTTCCAGGGCGGTGAACGCGGCGCGGTGGCAGGGCACCATCGGGCGGACTCTGCCGGGGAAGGCGTCGGCGAGGGAGTCGGTGTGGGTGCCGTCCTCGATGCGGTAGTAGCGCAGCAGGGCGCCCCGGCCGGCCCGGTGGACCATGCGGGCGTAGACGTCGGAGTCCTCGCTGATCGGCAGCAGCACGTCGAGGGTGCCCTGAAGGGTGATCAGGGGCTTGCCGATGCGTCCGGTGAGGGCGATGCGGGCGACCGCCCGGTGGACGGCGGCGGGGCGGGACGGGTAGGCGTAGTCGGCGTCGCAGGCGGGGGTGCCGGAGGCGCAGAACGGGGTGCCGGCCTCGGTGGCGCCGTCGTAGCCGGGGTCGACCTCCTCGCGGTAGATCCGCTGGGTGAGGTCCCAGTAGACCTGGTGGTGGTACGGCCACAGGAACTCGGAGCCGGACGGGAAGCCCGCCCGGTGCAGCGCCCTCGCCGCCCCGGCGGCTCCGGGGCCGCCCGCGGCGTAGACGGGGTACCGGCGCAGCGCGGTGGGCAGGGAGGTGAGCGGGTTGGGCCCGTCGGCACGCCAGAGGGTGCCCTCCCAGTCGACTCCGCCGTCGTACAGCCCGGGGTGGTTCTCCAGTTGCCAGCGCACCAGGTAGCCGCCGTTGGACAGGCCGGTGGCGAGGGTGCGGGCCGGGGGCCGGCGGTAGCGCTGGGTGACGACGGCGCGGGCGGCACGGGTGAGCTGGGTGAAGCGGGTGTTCCATTCGGCGATGGCGTCGCCGGGGCGGTGGCCGTCGCGGTAGAACGCGGTGCCGGTGTTGCCCTTGTCGGTGGCGGCGTAGGCGTAGCCGCGGGCGAGCACCCAGTCGGCGATGGCCCGGTCGTTGGCGTACTGCTCGCGGTTGCCGGGCGTTCCGGTGACCACCAGGCCGCCGTTCCAGTGGTCGGG
Organism: Streptomyces sp. NPDC100445; assembly: GCF_044759735.1. Classification (NCBI taxonomy): domain Bacteria; kingdom Bacillati; phylum Actinomycetota; class Actinomycetes; order Kitasatosporales; family Streptomycetaceae; genus Streptomyces; species Streptomyces sp. NPDC100445. The sequence goes on from NZ_JBIVZV010000011.1 coordinate 116,499, forward strand.
CAGCCGGATGACGAACTGGGAGTCGTGGTGCCAGCCGTGGTTCGTGTTGGTGGTGGAGGTGTCCGGGAAGTAGCCGTCGATCTGGATGCCGGGCACGCCGGAGGGGGTGGGCAGGCCGGCGGGGGTGAGGCCGGCGTAGTCGGCCGGGTCGGTGTGACCGGAGGACACGGTGCCGGCGGTGGTCAGTTCGTCCAGGCAGTCGGCCTGCTGGCGGGCGGCGCCGGGCACGTGCAGCCGGGCGAGGCCGGCGCACGGGCCGCCCGGTGCGCCGGGGTGAGCGGGCGCGGCCGTGGCGGGGGTGACGAGGAGCGAGCAGACGGCGGCGAGCGCCGACGCGCCCAGCGCGGTGCGCCGGGCGGGCCGGGCCGGTGGTGGCGTGGGGTGGCGCAACATGCGGTTCCTCCGGCGCGTTGGAGAAAGCGGATTGGGGACGCGCTGGAGGCTAGGGGTGGTGTGGTGTTCCCCGACATGTGTGGGGCCGCCATGATGACGGCCCGTAGGGGGTCGTCGGCCACCATGGCGGCCTGTCGGGGCGCCTGACCGCGGATCAGGGGCAGCCGGTGTCGGCGAGGGTGAAGTAGCCGGGGGGCGACTCCTTCAGGGTGTGGGTGACGAACGTGTTGTACAGGCCCATGTTCTGGTGGGACCCGTAGGCGTAGGTGGTGCCGCCGCTGGTGGTGGCCCGTCCGGCCTGTACCTGGGCGTAGTTGCTCGCCGTCCAGCAGGCGGCCGGGTCATCGCCACCGGGGTCCGGACCACCCGGGTCGGAGGTGTCCAGGCCGAAGAACCGGGCGATCCAGCGGCTGGAGCAGATCGAGGCCAGGAAGTACGGCGCACCGGTGCTGCCGCACTGTTCGCCGCCGGTGCCCGGGTCGACCGGGGTGCCGTGGCCGATGCCCGGCACGCGGTCGACCTCGACGGCGACCGTGCCGTCCGGGGCGAGGTACTGGTCCTGCCGGGTGGCGTCCGGTCCGATCGTCGTGGTGCGCGTGGGCGTCTGGGACAGCCCGTGCAGGGCCGTCCACTGGTCGCGCAGCTCGGTGGCATTGCGCGGTACGACGGTGGTGTCCTGGTCGCCGTACCAGATGGCGGTGCGCGGCCACGGCCCGGTGTACGACGGGTAGGCGTCACGCACCCGCTGGGCCCAGTCGGCCGGGCCGAGGTCGACGCCGGGGTTCATGCAGGTGTACGGGCTGTTGTCCCGGGTGCAGTCGTAGGGCAGGCCCGCGACGACCGCGCCGGCGGAGAAGACGTCGGGGTATGAGGCGAGCATGACCGCGGTCATGGCGCCTCCCGCGGACAGGCCGGTGACGTAGACCCGCCCCGGGTCGGCGCCGTAGGCGGTGACCGCCCGGTCGGCCATCTGTCGGACGGAGGCGGCCTCGCCCTGGCCGCGACGGTTGTCGGTCGACTGGAACCAGTTGAAGCAGCGGTTCGGGTTGTTGGCGGTGCCGGTCTCCGCGAGCACCAGCAGGAAGCCGTCGCGGTCGGCCAGCCGGGGCAGCCCGGAGTTGTCGGCGTAGGTCTGGGCGTTCTGCGTGCAGCCGTGCAGGGCCACGACGACCGGTGGGTGGGCGGGGAGGGCGGCGGGCCGGTAGACGTACATGGTGAGGGCGCCCGGGTTGGTGCCGAAGTCGCTCACCCTGGTGAGCGTGACGGCGGCGCGGGCTTGGGGCGCGGGGCCGGCGAGCGCGGTGCCGAGGACCATGGCGAGCACCGCGAACAGCCGGGACAGCAGGCGGTGCGGTGGGCGGGCACGTGGTGGTGTCGGGGGTGCCTCGCCGAACGGGGACAAGGGCGTGGGCCTGGGCGTGGGCATGGGCGGCTCCTCGGGTGGACACACGTGTCCCGGCCGGCTCCGCGCGGGACGGGCTCCGGAGCGCCGGGTGTTGCGGAACCTTAGGTTCGGGTGTGTCCGGCCACCATGGCGTCGGGCACCACAACCATCGGGCCGTCAGTCGGCACCGTACGGATTGCGAAGCGCCGCCCGGCCTGCTAGGCGGGGCGGCCACCGCACGGCTGGGCGCGGCGCAGCGCGGCAGGGCACGGCCGCGTCGTTGGGGCAGGTGCGTACGAGTCCGCTCCAGCCGGACGGCGAGCGCGCGCACCCGGGGGCTTCGCCCGGCGGCCCGGCCCGGCGCGGTGGGACGACCACCGGGCGGGCGGTCCCCACGTGCGCGGGGCAGCGCGGCGCGCCACGGCGCAGGGTGGCTGAACGCGGCGCGTCGTCGGGCAGGTCCGTGCGAGTCGACCCCGGTCGGACGCCGAGCGCGCGCACCCGGGCGGCCCGCCCGGCAGCCCGGCCCGGTGGGACGGCCGGCGGGCGGGCTCGCGTCGTCCGGGTCCGGGGGGCCGAGCGGCGCTCGGTCGGGCCGGTGACCGGTGCGGTGCCGCGCTGCGGTCAGGTGAGGTCGAACTCCCCTTCCCGCGCGCCGCAGACGAAGGCGCCCCATTCCGCGGGGGTGAAGATCAGGGAGGGGCTCTCCGGCCGGCCGCTGTTGCGCATCGCGATGAAGCCCTCGACGAAGGCGATCTGCACATCGCCCCTGCCCTGGCTGCTGGACCGCCACTCGGCCCCGCTGAGGTCCAGCTCCGGCTTGTCCCAGCCCGCCGGCCGCTGCTGCTGCTGGGTGATGGTCTCGGCCACGTACCTGCTCCTCCCGGTTCGTCGTCCGCGGTCAGCCTAGCGACCGGCCGCTACGGCGGACAGGGCACGCGGGGAGTACTTCGGCGGGCGGGCCCCGGACTCGTCCGTCCGGCGCGCCGGGAGCCGGCCGCTCACCCGGCCGGAGGAGGCACGGCGTCCGTGGGGGCGCGGAGGAAGGCGGCGACGCGCTCCCGGAACCAGCGCGGGTCGTCGAGCCAGGGGAAGTGCCCGGCGCCGGGCTGCACGGCGACCTCCGCGGCGGGGAAGACCCGGGCGGCGCGGCGGGCGAGGTCGGGGCGCGGGCCGCCGTCGACCTCACCGGCGTGCACGAGGACCGGTGCGGTCAGCGCGGCGAGGGCGGTCCGGGTGGCGTCCGGGGTGAACGCGCCCTCGGCGAAGTAGCGTTCGCCCGCCTCGTCGTTGGTCTGTCCCGGTTCGGCGTCCGCGTGTGCCCGGGCGGTGTCGTCCCAGCGGCCGTAGAAGAACGGCAGGAACACCTCGTCGAAGTCCGCGCCGTCCGTGAGCCAGGACCGGAAGACGGGGTGTGCCCGGGCGAACCACGGCTCGTCCGCGCGCAGCCGGGCGGCGGCCAGCCGGTCCTCGGGGGTGGCGCGCATGCCGAGCGGGGACGGGTTGGGGGTGACCAGCACCAGCCGGCGTATCCGGTGCGGATGGCGGGCGGCGTAGAGCAGCGCCAGGGCTGCTCCGGCCGAGTGCGCGAGCAGATCCATGTGTTCCAGCCCCATGTGTGTCCGCCACACTTCCACGTCGTCGACCATCCGGTCGCAGCGGTACGTCGCCGGGTCGGCCGGCACGGCCGAGTCCCCGGTGCCGCGGAGGTCCAGCAGGGCCAGCCGCCGGTCCGCGGTCAGGCCGCCGAGGTCCGCGAGGTAGGCGGAGGCGCGCATGGGGCCACCGGGCAGGACGGCGAGCGGGTCGCCGGTGCCGCGCAGGTGGTAGGCGAGCCGGGTGCCGTCGGCCGCGGTGAAGGTGGGCATGCGGTGATCTTCCCGGCGCCCCGGGTCCGGACGCAACGCCTTTCGTCGGCCGGGCCGGCCGGTGCCCCGGCCGGGAAATTTCCGCAGGCCTCTTGCCTGACGTCCGGGCGGCCTGAATTACTGATCCCCGAGAGAGCGACCGAATGATCGGTCGTCCGAAATGTGAGGCTGTGAGGGAGGCGTCCCGATGGCGGATGCGGCGGACCTGCTCGACGCGGGCGAACGGCTCGGGCCCGAGGAGCTGCGGGCCCTTCAGCTGGAGCGGCTGCGCGCCTCGCTGCGGCACGCCTACGCGCACGTGCCGTTCTACCGGGAGTCGTTCGACAGGGCCGGTGTCCGCCCGGAGGACTGCCGCTCGCTCGCCGATCTGGCCCACTTCCCCTTCACCACCAAGTGCGACCTGCGGGCGAACTACCCCTTCGGCATGTTCGCGGTGCCGCGCGAGCGGATCCGCCGGCTGCACGCCTCCAGCGGCACCACGGGCCTCCCCACGGTGGTCGGCTACACCGACAACGACCTTTCCATGTGGGCGGACATGGTGGCGCGGTCCATCCGCGCGGCGGGCGGTCGGCCCGGTGACGTCGTGCATGTGGCCTACGGCTATGGGCTGTTCACCGGTGGACTGGGCGCCCACTATGGTGCAGAGCGCCTGGGCTGCACGGTCGTCCCCGCGTCCGGTGGTATGACGACCCGGCAGGTACAGCTGATCCGTGACCTGGAACCGTCGGTCGTCATGGTGACCCCGTCGTACATGCTCACCCTGCTGGACGAGTTCGAGCGCCAGGGCGTGGACCCGCGCGGCACCTCCCTGCGGGTGGGTGTCTTCGGGGCCGAGCCGTGGACCGAGCGGATGCGGCGGGAGATCGAGGAGCGGTTCGCGATCGACGCGGTCGACATCTACGGGCTGTCCGAGGTGATCGGACCCGGCGTGGCGCAGGAGTGCGTGGAGACCAAGGACGGTCTCCACGTGTGGGAGGACCACTTCTATCCGGAGATCGTCGATCCGGTGACCGGCGAGGTGCTGCCGGAGGGTGAGCGGGGCGAGCTGGTGTTCACCTCGCTGACCAAGGAGGCGATGCCGGTCGTGCGGTACCGGACGCGGGACCTGACGCGGCTGCTGCCGGGGACGGCCCGGGCGTTCCGGCGGATGGAGAAGGTCACCGGGCGCAGTGACGACATGGTGATCCTGCGCGGGGTGAACCTGTTCCCGACCCAGATCGAGGAGATCGTGCTGCGCACGCCCGGTGTGGCGCCGCACTTCCAGCTGCGTCTCACCCGGGAGGGCCGGCTGGACGCGCTCACCGTCCGGGCCGAGGCCCGCCCGGGCGCGACGCCCGAGGTGCGGGACGCGGCGGTGCGGTCGATCGCCGCGGCGGTCAGGGACGGCGTCGGGGTGTCGGTAGACGTGGAGATCGTGGAGCCGGAGTCGCTGGAGCGGTCGGTGGGGAAGATCCGCCGGATCGTGGACCTGCGGCCGCGGGAGGCGGGCCCGGTGTCGACGTGACCGGGGAGGACGGCGCGGCCCGGCGGACGGTCAGGACGGCGGCGGGATCATGACGGCGGGGTCGCCGGTGACGGGCCCGCCGCCGTCGCCGGGCCGTTCGGGGGCCGGCCGGGCGCCGAAGCGGTCGCGGAGTTCGCGTTTGAGGATCTTGCCGCTGGCGTTGCGCGGCAGCGCTTCCACGAACAGCACGCGCTTGGGCGCCTTGAACGGCGTCAGCCGCTGCTTCACGTGCGCGATGAGCTGGTCCCCGGTCACTTCGCCGCAGCGGACGACGACCGCGGTGACGGCCTCGACCCACCGCTCGTCGGGCAGGCCGATCACGGCGGCCTCGGCGACCGCGTCGTGGGTGTGCAGCGCGTCCTCGACCTGACGGGAGGCCACCAGTACGCCACCGGAGTTGATGACGTCCTTCACCCGGTCCACGACGGTGAGGTAGCCGTCGGGGTCGCGCACGGCGAGGTCCCCGGAGTGGAACCAGCCGCCGCGGAACGCCTCGGCCGTCTCCTCGGGCATGTTCCAGTAGCCCTCGCAGAGCTGCGGCGACCGGTAGACGATCTCCCCGGGCGTGCCGTCCGGCACGTCCCCGCCGTCCTCGTCCACGACACGGGCGTCGACGAACAGCACGGTCCGGCCGCAGGACTCCAGCCGGCCCTCGTGCTCGTCGGGTCCGAGGACGGTGGCCAGCGGGCCGATCTCGCTCTGCCCGAAGCAGTTGTAGAAGGCGAGTCCCGGCAGGCGCCGTCGCAGCCGCTCCAGCACGGGCACCGGCATGACGGAGGCGCCGTAGTACGCCTTGCGCAGGCCGCCGAGGTCGCGGGTGGCGAAGTCGGGCCGGCCGGCCAGGCCGATCCACACCGTGGGTGGCGCGAACAGGCTGTCGACGCGGCCGGTCTCGATCAGGTCGAACAGCCGGTCCCCGTCGGGCGCGTCCAGGATGACGTTGGTGGCGCCGACGGCGAGGTAGGGCAGCAGGAAGACGTGCAGCTGCGCGGAATGGTAGAGCGGCAGGGCGTGCGCCGGGCGGTCGCCGGCGCTGAGGTCGAGGGCCGTGATCGCGCTGAGGTACTCGTGGACCAGGGCCCGGTGGGTCATCATCGCGCCCTTGGGCAGGGCGGTCGTCCCGGAGGTGTACAGCAGCTGGACCAGGTCCTCGGTGCGGGGGCCGGGGCCGTCGTACGGCCGGGCCCGCGGGAGTCGGGCGAGCAGCGAGTCGTCGGTGTCCCGCAGGGCGAGCGTCCGCGTGTCCCGCGGGAGCCTGTCCATGAGGTCCGGGTCGGCGAGCACGAGTGCGCTGCCCGACTGGCCGAGGATGTGGGCCAGGTCGGTTCCGGTGAGGCCATGGTTGACCGGCACGTGGACCAGGCCCGCGCGGGCGCAGGCGAGGAAGGCGATCAGGTAGGCGTCGGAGTTGTGGCCGTAGGCGGCGACCCGGTCACCGGGGGCGAGGCCCTCGGCGCGCAGGAGGGAGGCCGCGCGGGAGACGGCGTCGTCGAGTTCCCGGTACGTCCAGCCGCGCTCGCCGTACTCCACCGCGGTGCGCGCCGGGGTGCGGCGGGCGCTGCGCCGCAGCACGCCGTCGACCGTGCTGTCGTGTCCCTGTCCCTGCGTCATGACAGCCGATCCTCGGGCCGCCGACCGCGCCGGTCAAGCATCCGGGGGGCGGCGTCACGGGGCCGGCGGACACTCGCGCGGCCCCGGGTCCCGCCGTCCCTCAGCGGCTCGCCTCCAGCACCGCCATCGCCGCGTTGTGCCCCGGTACGCCGCTCACCCCGCCGCCGCGCACGGCGCCCGCCCCGCACAGCAGGACCCCGGGTCGCCCGGTCTCCACGCCCCAACGGCCCGTCCCCTCCTGGGCGTAGGGCCACGACAGGGCGCGGTGGAAGATGTTGCCGCCGGGCAGCCGCAGGTCCCGTTCCAGGTCGAGCGGGGTCTTCGCCTCGATGCAGGGGCGGCCGTCGGCGTCGGTGGCCAGGCAGTCGGCGAGCGGTTCGGCGAGGTGGGTGTCGAGCTGGGCGAGGGTGGACCTCAGCAGTTCCTCGCGCACGGCGTCGTTGTCCCGGTCGAAGAGGCGGGCCGGGGTGTGCAGGCCGAACAGGGTGAGGGTCTGGTAACCGCGCTCCGCCAGACCGGGGCCAAGGATGGTGGGGTCGGTCAGGGAGTGGCAGTAGATCTCGGAGGGCGGCGTGGCGGGGAGTTCACCGGCGGCGGCCCGGGTGTGGGCGGCGGCCAGTTGGCGGTACCCCTCGGCGATGTGGAAGGTACCGGCGAATGCCTCGCGGGGGTCGACGCCGGGGTCGCGCAGGGCGGGGAGCCGGGTGAGCAGCATGTTGACCTTGAGCTGGGCGCCTTCGGCGGGTTCGGGCGCGGGGTCGCCGGTGAGCGCGGCCAGCTCCCGCGGCGAGGCGTTGACCAGGACGTGCCGGGCGGCGGCGACGCCCTCGCCGTCCCGGGTGCGGTAGGCGACCTCGGCGGTGTGTCCGTCGGAGTGGATGCGGACCGCCTCGTGGCCGGTGGCGATCTCGGCACCGGCGGCGCGGGCGGCGGCGGCCAGTGCGTCGGTGAGCGCGCCCATGCCGCCGACGGGTACGTCCCAGGCACCGGTGCCGCCGCCGATGACGTGGTAGAGGAAGCAGCGGTTCTGGGCCAGGCCGGGGTCGTGGGCGTCGGCGAAGGTGCCGATCAGGGCGTCGGTGAGAACGACACCGCGCACCAGGTCGTCGTGGAAGGTGTCCTCGACGGCGACGCCGATCGGCTCCTCGAACAGGGCCCGCCAGGCGATCTCGTCGTCGACGCGGCGGCGCAGTTCGTCGCGGGTGGGCAGGGGTTCGGTGAGGGTGGGGAAGACGCGTCGGGCGACCCGGCCGGTCATGGCGTAGAAGCGCTGCCAGGCCTCGTACTCGCGGTCGCCGCCGGTCAGCCGGGCGAAGGCTTCCCGGGTGCGCCGTTCGCCGCCGCCGACGAGGAGTCCGGTGGGCCGTCCGTCACGCTCGGTGGGGGTGTACGAGGAGATGGCGCGGGTGCGGACGCGGAAGTCGAGCCCGAGGTCGCGCACGATCTTGGGCGGGAGCAGGCTGACCAGGTAGGAGTAGCGCGACAGGCGGGCGTCGAGCCCGGCGAAGGGGCGGGTGGAGACGGCGGCGCCGCCGGTGTGGTCAAGCCGCTCGAGCAGCAGGACGGAGCGGCCGGCCCGGGCCAGATAGGCGGCGGCGACCAGGCCGTTGTGGCCACCGCCGACGATCACGGCGTCGTACGCGCGGGTTCCCTCGTTCGCGGACATGGTCCTTCGTAACACGCGCACGCGGACGGCGGAACGCGTTTCGCACACCGCGCCGATCGTGCCGGCGTCGGGCGTGCGGGGGCCGGGCGGGGCGGGGCGGTCTCAGCTGAGCATCTCCAGGAAACCCGCGCAGGCGTCGGCGCAGACCCGGCAGACGGCGGCGGCCGGGCCGGCCCCGGGGTGGGCGTCGAAGGCCTGCGCGCACTCCAGACACACCGAGCGGCACCACTCCACCCGGACGCGGAGCGCCTCCTCGTCCTGGCGGTTCTCCTCGCACAGCACCCGGCAGGTGGCGTCGCACACCTCGGCGCACATGATGCCGAGCCGCCGCACGCGCTCCTGGCGCTCGGTGCCGTCCGGTTCGACGAGGCTCGCCCGTACCGCGCAGGTCCGGGCGCACTCCGTGCACGCCTGCGCACAGGTGAAGCGGTCCTCCAGGAACCGGTAGAGCTGCTGCTGCGAGGTCGGCGGTGTCACACCGTTCGGGTAGCCGGGCGGGACGGGCGCAAACCACGTTCCGGGACCGACGCGGACGGAACCGAGGACGGCGTTCATCCCTTACTTGTCCCTACTCATGCGCCTTGTCCGGGTTGGTACCTGTCCGGGACGGGTACGTCCGTTCTATGAACACCGCATCGATGCAGTTGGCCGCGGCGAGCGGCCTGATGAGCCTCTTCCTGTTCATCGTGGCCGTGGCCCTCCTGGCGCTGCTCGGCGGCGGCTTCTGGATGACCTCCCGCGTCAAGTACCGCGAGCCGCCGCGCCCGCGTCCCGAGGAGCAGCCCAAGCTGCCGCCGGAGGGCGCGGTCCACGAGGTCCGGCAGAACCGGGAGTCCGCCGAGGTGCCGCAGTGCCCGAAGGGCGGTCGCCCGCTCACACCGTACGAGCTGACCAACATGGACTCCCAGCCGAGCGATTCGGAGGACCGCCCGCGCTGGAGCAGGGGGTCCAGCGGTTCGTTCGGCGGCGGCGGACTCGGCGCGCACTGAGACCCACGACCTGGGACCCCCTACCTGAGACCCACGACCCGAGACCCGCGCCCCGCCCACCGGAACACTCCTCCGTGAGCCGTCTCCGCCGCAGGCCCCGGCCCGCGCCGGACCGCCCGCGCCGCTAGGAATCCCTCCCGGCGGCGTCCAGGCGGCCGACGTGGGCCACGTTCTGCCGGTCCTCCGTGTCCTGGCTCGGCTCCGCGGCGAACCAGGCGTCCAGGATCTCCTTCAGCACCGGCTCCGAGGTCAGGCGCAGGCTCAGGGCGAGGACGTTGGCGTCGTTCCAGCGGCGCGCGCCGTCCGCGGTCACGGCGTCCGTGCACAGGGCCGCCCGGACCCCGGGCACCTTGTTGGCCGCGATGGAGGCGCCGGTGCCGGTCCAGCAGCAGACGACCGCCTGGTCGGCGGCGGCGTCGGCCACGTCCCGGGCGGCCGCCTCCGAGCAGACGGCCCACCGCGGGTCGGCCCCGGGCCGCAGGGCGCCGTGCTCGCGTACGTCGTGGCCACGGCGCCGGAGTTCGGCCACCAGGAGGCGGGCCACGGGTTCGTCCATGTCGGAGGAGACGGAGATCCGCATACCCCGCAGGGTAGCGCCCGCCCCGCGGGACGCGACGGCCTCCGGGCACCGGCCGGCAGACCCGTCAGGTCGGCTGCGGGGTCGCGCGGGGCCGCGGGCGCGGGCGCGGGTGCCGGACGGCCGGCGCGGCGCCGGTGAGCGCCGTGTGCAGGTGTTCCAGCGCGTCCAGGAGCACCGTGCGGTGGTACCAGCTGAGCCAGTCCGAGGCGTCGGCGGCCAGCAGGGCGAGGTCCTCGGTCCGGGCGGCGGACAGCCGGTGCCCGGCCTCCGGCCAGTGCACGGTGATCACTCCGGTGCACGGGCCGGCGGGAGACACCACCGGGACGGTGTGCAGGGCCCGGACGCCGGAGGTCAGCAGAGCGCGCCGGAAGTCGTCGGGGAGCAGGGGCTCGGTGGCGACGTCGGGCACGCCGACGGCTCGGCCCGCCCTCCGGACGGCCGTGTCGGTGTCGACGTCGGCGCCGCCGCCGCGCACCAGGTGGTCCAGGAACGTCTCCGCACAGCCGTGGTGGGCCTCCAGGGTCAGCGCGTTGACGGCCGGGTCCACGCACCGCACGTACCCGGCGGGCGCCCGTCCGACGGTCAGCGCCGCGCGCAGTACGGCGTCGATCATCCGCCGGCGGTAGCGCGGATCGCGTCCGCCGCGGGCCAGGATCCGCGGCTGCGGGGCGGGCAGCGGGCGACGGCCGGGGAACCACACCTCGCCGTCCGGGGGCCGGGCCACCATCACCGCGGAGGCCAGGACGCGCAGCGGCACGTTGAACCGCTGGGAGGCCTCCCGCAGCACCCGGAAGGCGCTACCGGGGTCCGGCAGGCCGTAGCGGACCATGAGGGCGCCCTGTGCCATGCCGATCACGGGCGCGGTGCGCACCCGGGCCCGGAGCGCGCGGACCTCCTGGTGCAGATCCTCGTAGGAGGGCCGCAGTGGGTCCGTGAGCTGTGAACGCCAGGCGGGCAGCTCGTCCGTCCCGGGGACGGCGCGGGCCAGTTCGCGCAGGGCCTCGTCGAGGGTGGCGTACAGCCGGACGCCGTCCAGCCGGGCCAGGTGCACGGCTTCGCGCACGCCGGGCCGGGCGCGGACCACGATCAGCTCCGGGCGCCCGGTGCGGGTGCGGGCCGTCTCGCTGAGCGTGCGCAGCACGGCGGCGCCGCCGAGCTGGACGTGGGCCATGTCGAGGACGGGGCGCAGCCCGGCGCGGTCCGCCCGTTCCAGGTGGCCGCGCAACGCGTCCGACCAGGCCTGGACCGCGTCGGCGTCCAGCGTGCCGGACATGCGCAGCACCAGGGCGCCCTCGCCGGGCGGCTCCTCCACTGTGCAGGAGTCGATCACGAAGGGGGCCGGGACGGTGGCCGGCCGGACGGAAGAGGGTTTCATGGCATCCCCCAGAAAGGACGTCACTCGGGGTCGATCGGCCTCTTCCTGACCGTTGCACCACCTTGCACGGCGGGCCCCCGGCCCACAACCGCACCGCCTGCGCCCGGGGGACGCGCACCGGCCCGCGCGCCCGTGCCGGGCGGGTCCGGGGGTCCGCGTACGGGTCGGGCTACCGCTCCGGCAGGGGCCGCGCCGGTTGCGGGGCGCGCAGGGTGTCCAGGGCGGCGGCCAGCGTGGCGTGCACGCGGACGCCGGGCAGGGCGGCGCTGGTCAGGGCCTGGCGCACGTGCGGGCGGGGCTGTACGACGGCCAGCGCGCGCCCGGCGCGGGCGAGGGGCGCGGTGGCCCGGTCCAGGGAGCGCATGGCGGCGGCGCAGGCGAAGTACACCTCGGTGAGGTCCAGCAGGGGGTGTTCCCCGCACTGGCCGGCCTGGCCGACGTGGTCGGTGAGGGCCTCGGCGAACTGCCGGGCGTTGGAGTCGTCCACCGTGCCCCGGGCCTTGAGGACGCTGATGGCGCCGGGCCCGGCGCGGTACTCGTGGACGGTCTGGAGGAGCAGCGGCGCGGGGCCGCCGGGGCGGACGCGGGCCGGGGACGGCTGTCCGCTGTCCGTGGGTGATCGGGTTTCCATGGGGACCGGGCTTCCTGGGCGGGGCGGACGGATCGGCCGGCCGCGTCCTGACCGGGGGCTTCACTGTGCCCGCGCCCGTCGGCGGGCGCAACGACGTCACCCTGGCGTGTCGTGCCGTCACCCGTCTCAGCCGACGTACCGCCGGGCGGGTGAGTCCTTGCGCGCCCGTTCCAGTGCGGCCAACCGGTCCTCCAGGTCGGGCGGTACGGGGTCGCGGTGGCGCAGCACCCACGGCAGCCCCGCGGCGGCGTGCGCGAACGCGCGGACGGAGGGAACGTCCCGGGGCACGGTGCGCGCGAGGTGCCCGGTGCGGCGCAGTGCCGGCAGCAGGGGGCGGCGCAGCCAGGTGAACCACAGCGTGTTGCGCAGCCCGACGACGCGCCGGGCGGTGCTGTCGCGCAGCACGGAGGCGTGGTGGTGGACGGTGAGGTCCTCGGCGTAGGCCAGCCACCAGCCCTGGCGCAGCAGATCGCAGGCGAGGAGTTCCTCCTCGCCGCCGAGCCACAGCCCGGGGTGGAAGCCGCCGCCCGCGCGGAAGGCCTCGGTGCGCAGCACGGTGGCGGCGGCGAGGAAGGAGCCGAGGGCGGGGCCGGGCAGCCAGTCGGGGCCGGACAGCGGGGACTCGCGCAGTTCGCGGACGACCGGGTCCTCGGTGCCGGCGGGTTCGACGACGATCCGGGCGGTGACGGCCGCGAGTCGGGGCCGGGTGTCCAGCAGGTCGGCGGCGCGGGCGAGGCTGCCCGGTTCCCACCAGGTGTCGTCGTCGCAGAAGGCGACGTAGGGCGTGCGCACCCGCTGCACGGCCAGGTTGCGGCCGATGGCGCCGAGGTTGCGGCCGGGGCGCAGCAGGGTCATGTCGGGGAAGTCGCGGGCGACGGCGGCGGCGGTGCCGTCGGTGGAGCCGTTGTCGGTGACGATCACCGGTGGGCGCTCGGGCAGCCGGCGCAGCAGGTCCAGGGTGCGCAGGAGTTCGTCGCGGCGGTTGTGGGTGATCAGGACGACGGTCGTGCGGTCGTCGGGGAGGGTACGGGCGGGGGCGGCGGGCGCGGTGGTGCCGGTCATCGCGGGGCGCCTTTCCTGGGGCCGCCGGCCGGCTGCCGGTCGAGGAGGCGGGCGGCGCGTTCGACGTGCGGGGGCAGGGTCCGGCGGCGGGCGAGGGTCGCCGGGAACCGGGTGAGGGTCTCCTTCAGGGCGTCGCGCGCGCCGGGGCGGCCGGCCGCCGCGGCCAGCGCCAGGTCGGTGACGGCGCGCAGGGCGACGGGCCAGGGGCGGCGCAGACAGGTGGTGAGCACGTGGTTGCGCCGTACGAGGGAGGAGCGGCCGGTGCGGCCGTGGTCCTCGGGGTGGTGGCGGGCGACGAGGGAGGGTTGGTAGGTGACGCCCCAGCCGGCGGTGGCGAGGTCGTAGGCGAGGAGGGTCTCCTCGCCGCCGAAGAAGAGCAGCGGGTGGTAGCCGCCGACGCCGAGGAAGGCCTCCCGGCGGACCACGCAGGCGCAGCCGAGGAAGCCGAGGACCGGGCGGCCGGGCAGGTCCGGTTCGGGCGGCAGGGGCGAGGCGGCGAGTACGTCGTTGAGGGGGTCCTCGGCGGCCTGCGGGCCGACGAGGGTGCGGGCGGCGAGCAGGCCGAGCCGGGGGTGCCGGTCCAGGAGGTCGGCGGCCCGGGCGAGGCTGCCCGGTTCCCACCAGGAGTCGTCGTCGGCGAAGGCGACGTAGGGGGTGCGGGCGTGCCGGGCGGCCAGGTTGCGGCCGAGGGCGCCGGTGTTGGCGGTGGGCCGCAGCAGGCGGGTGAGGGCCGGGTGGCCGGAGACGGCCCGGGAGGTGGTGTCGTCGCGGGAGTTGTCCACGACGACGACCGGGGGCCGCTCGGGGAGCGCGGCGAGGGCGTCCAGGGTGCGCAGCAGGCTGGCGCTGCGGTCCCGGGTGATGACGGCCACGGTGACGCGCGGATCGCCCCCGGCGGGTGTCCCGGGGGCGGTCCGCCCGGCCGTCCGTTCAGTGGACATGTGCCACCTCCGCGTGCTGCCGGTGCCGGCCGCGGACGTCCCGCAGCAGCGTCAGACAGGCCGCGGCGACCTCGCCGGTGGGGATGCGCAGCAGGCGGGCGTCGGGGGTGCGGCCGTGCGGGTCGCCGGGCGGCCCGGGTTTCCACAGGGCCACGTGGTCGGGGTGGGACGGCGGGCCCCACAGGCGCGGGGAGAGCGGCCCGAACAGGGTGACCGAGCGGGTGCCGTGGGCGACCGCGAGGTGGGCGAGGCCGGTGTCGCCGCTGAGCACCAGGGAGGCCTCGGCGACCAGTGCGGACAGCCGGGCGAACGGCAGGCCGCCGGTCAGCACGTCGGCGGCGCGCTGGCCGCCGCGTTCGGCGACCGAGCGGACCAGGGCGTCCTCGCCGGGGCCGCCGGTGAGGACCACGTGGTGGCCGGCCGCCCGCAGACACCGTACGACCGCGGCGAACCGCTCCCCCGGCCAGCGGCGCGAGCCCGAGGCGGCGCCCGGGTGCACGACGACGGCGCCCGGGGCCGGGGACGGCGTGGTGGGCCGGGGCAGCCGCAGGTCGAGGGGGTCGGCCGGGATGCCGTAACCGTGCAGGAAGGCGCACCAGCGGTCGCGTTCGTTGAGCTGTGCCCGCCACGGCGGCCCGTCGGGGCAGGCGTGGGCGAGGAGCCGGCGCGGGCGCAGGGCGGCCAGGGCGTCGCGGCTCTCGGGGCCGTTGCCGTGCAGGTCGACGGCCACGTCGGGGGGTGGGTCCGGCCAGTGGGTGAGGGCCGGGACCGCCCGGTCCGGTGCCTCGGCCGGGAGGACGGCGTCGACCGCGCCGGTGGCCAGGGCGAGTTCGGTCAGGCCGGGCGGTTGGGCGAGGACGAGGCGGTGCCCGGGGAAGGCCCGGCGCAGCCCGCGCAGCGCGGGCACGCCGGCCAGTAGGTCGCCGAGGCCCAGCGCGCGCAGGACCAGGACGCTCGGCGCGCCGGGGGCGCGGGAGGGGGTGGCGGGGGTCACCGCGGGTGGTCCGGGGCGGGGGTGCGGGCGGCGCGGCGGGCCAGGCCGGTGGTGGAGCGGCCGTCGAGGTAGGGCAGGAGCAGGACCTGGCCGCCCCAGCTCTCGACGAGGGGCTGTTCGGGCAGATCGGTGCGGGCGTAGTCGCCGCCCTTGGCCCAGATGTGCGGGCGGAGTTCGCCGAGGATGCGTTCGGGGGTGTCCTCGTCGAAGACGGCGACCGCGTCGACGCACTCCAGGGCGCGCAGCACCCGCACCCGGTCGGCGGCCGGGACGAGGGGCCGACCGCTGCCCTTGCGGCGGCGTACCGAGTCGTCGGAGTTGACGCAGACGATCAGGCAGTCCCCGGCGCGGCGGGCGGCCTGGAGCAGGGCGACGTGTCCGGCGTGCAGCAGGTCGAAGCAGCCGCCCGCGGCGACGACGGTGCCGCGGGCGGCCCGGACCCGGGCGGCGGTGCGCACGGCGTCGGCGGTCGTGTCGCCGTCGGCCGGGGTCTCGGGGACCGGTTCGTCCCCGTCGGGGCCGGTGACCGCGCGGGCGCCGCCCTCGGCGACGTAGCGGGTGGCGGCGTGCACGGCGGCCTGGACGGCGGCCTCGGTGAGGGCGCCGTCGGCGAGCAGGCCGGCGGCGGCGGAGGCGAACCGGTCGCCGGCGCCGCAGGGGTCGCCGGAGGCGGCGGCCGGGGTCGGGACGAGCAGCGGGGTCTCGCCGTGGGAGAGGAGGGCGCCGCGGGCGCCGAGGGTGACGGCGACGGCCTGGGCCCGCCAGGCGGCGACCAGGGTGCGGGCGTCGCGGGCGGCGGTGCGCAGTCCGGGCGCGTCGGAGGTGTCCCCGGCGTCGGCGAGCCGCCGGGCGAAGGCGCGGGCCTCCTGCGCGGAGGGGGTGACCAGGCGGACGCCGGGCACGGGGGGCCGGCCGCGCACGTGGGGGTCCCAGACGACGGGTGCCGTGGTGTGCGTGAGCGCCTCCCGCAGGACGTCTGCGGTGCCGCGGCCGTAGTCGGCGACGAGGACGCCGGCGGCCGCCGCGACCGTGGACACCGCCTCCCGGGTCGCCTCGCGGGCGTGTCCCTCGCCGTCGTCGAGGCGCAGCAGCGGCCGGTCACCGGCGAGGACCCGGGTCTTGCTGCTGAGGGTGCCCTCCAGCGGTACCTCCACCAGGTCGACCCGGCCGGCGAGCAGTTCACGCAGGGTGTCGCTGGCGGGGTCCGTGCCGAGGGCGGTGACCAGGGTGACGGGGCGGCCGTCGCCCGCGGCGAGGCAGGCGGCGAGGGCGGCCCCGCCGGGGCGGGAGCTGCGCCGGGTGCCGTGGACGACGGGCACGGGGGCGTCCGGGGCCAGGCGTTCGGCCCGGCCGCACAGGTCGTGGTCGAGGAGGGCGTCGCCGACCACGACCAGGGGGGTGCGGGAGGTGTTCACGCGGGTCCCTCCGTGGGGGTGACGGGCGTGCCGGACGCGGCACGGCCGACGGTGCGGGCGCGGCCCACGAGGCGGCCGACGACGCCCGGTCTGCCGTCGGCTCCGGGCTTTCCGTCGACGCCGTCGCCGTCGCCGTCGCCGTCGGCGTCGGCGCGGTGGTCGGCCTCGCCGCGTTCGACGGCCCGGTCGAAGGCCTCGCACAGCATGTGCACGGCGACCAGGTGCAGTTCCTGGACGGTGGCGGCGACGGGCGCGTCGACGCACAGGGCCTCGTCGGCGCCGACGTGCAGCGGGTTGGGGGCGCGTCCGGTCAGCGCCCACACGGTCATGCCCATGCGGTGGGCGCGCTCGGCGGCGGCCAGCAGGTTGGCGCTGGCGCCGCTGGTGGACAGCAGGAGCAGGACGTCGCCGGGGCGGCCGTGGGCGGCGGTCTGGCGGGCGAACACCTCCTGGACGCCGTAGTCGTTGGCGATGGCGGTGGTGGAGGAGGTGTCGGCGTGCAGGGCGACCGCGGAGAACGGCGGCCGGTCGTCGCGGTAGCGGCCCACGAGTTCGGCGGTGAGGTGCTGGGCCTGCGCGGCGCTGCCGCCGTTGCCCGCGACGAGCAGCCGGGCGCCGGAGCCCAGCCGGCGGGCCAGGTCGGCGCCCCAGCGTTCGAGGAGCGGACCGCGGTCGCGGAACGTCTCCAGGGCCTTCATCAGGTCGTCGCAGTGGGTGGTGTCGGTGACGGCGGTCCCGTGGGTGGTGCCGGTGGCGGTCTTCATCGGACGACTCCCGAGAGCGAGCGGACGGAGGAGACGGCGCCGTACACCCCGGCCACGCCGTCGGCGACCCGGTCCCAGGTGTAGTGGCCTAGGACCCGTTCGCGGCCGGCGGCCCCGTACCGGGCGAGCCGGTCGGGGTCGGCGAGGAGGGTGCGGACGACCGCGCCGAGGTCGTGGTCGTCGTCGGCCGGGACGAGGACGCCGGTGGTGCCGTCCACGACGGTGTCGAGCTGGCCGCCGACGGCGGTGGCGACGACCGGCGTGGCGCAGGCCATGGCCTCCAGCGGGACGATGCCGAACGGCTCGTACCGGGGCAGCGAGAGCACCAGGTCGGCGCTGGACATCAGGCGGGGCATGCGGGCCCGGCTGACCCCGCCGAGCAGGGTGACCCGGTCGGCGACGCCGTGTTCGGCGGCTGCCGCGTAGAGGCGGGCCGCCTCGGGTTCGGTGCCGAGCAAGTCGGCCTCCGGGCCGCCGGCGATGAGGAGTTCGGCGTCGGGGACGCCGGCGAGGGCGCGGACGGCGCGGTCGTAGCCCTTGCGGGGGACGAGCCGGCCGACGGCCAGCAGCCGCCGGCGGGCGGCGGCCCGGCGGGGGCGGCCGACCGGCGCGAACTGGTCGGGGTCCACTCCGCAGGGCACGACGCTGATCCGGTCCTCGGGCAGCCCCATCGCCTTCAGTTCCGCGACCTCGTCACTGCACGTGGCGATGATCCGGGTGCACTCGTGGCCGATGGCCTCCTCGATGGCGAGGCGCTGCGGCGGGCTGGTGTCGGCGGTGCCCTGGTAGCGCCGCTTGACCGTGCCGAGCGCGTGGTAGGTCTGCACGACGGGGATGCCGCGGCCGCGGGCGCCGGCCAGGGCGGCGAGCCCCGACATCCAGAAGTGGGCGTGGACCACGTCGGGCGGGCTCTGTGCCCACTGGCGGGCCAGGAAATCCCCGAACTCGGCCATGTGCGGCAGGAGTTCGTCCTTCGGGACGGGGGTGGGCGGTCCGGCGGGCACGTGCACGACCTGGACGCCGTCGATGAGGGTCACCCGGTCGGGCAGGCCCGCGGAGTCCCGCCGGGTGTACACCGTGACCCGGTATCCCTTCCTGGCGAGCTGCCGGGCGACCTGCGCCACGTACACGTTCTGGCCGCCCGCGTCCGGTCCGCCGAGCGCGGCCAGCGGGCTGGCGTGCTCGGAGACCATGGCGACGCGCCCGGCCGTGTGCGGAATGCGGCTCATCGGGTGACCTCCTTGATCAGGCGCTCCCAGTCCTCCAGGAAGCGCCGCTCCCCGTAGCGGGCCTGTGCCGCCGCCCGGGCCGCCGCGCCGGTGCGGCGGGCCAGCTCGGGGTCGGCGAGGAAGGCCCGTACGGCGTCCTCCAGTACGTCGAGGCGGTTCGAGACCACTCCGGCGCCGTCGGGTACGGCTTCGCGGATCTCCGTGGTGTCCAGGGCGACCACGGGCATGCCGAGGAACATGGCCTCCAGCAGGGACAGGCCGAGCGAGGTCCAGCGCACGGGGTGCAGGTAGAGGCGGCAGCGGGCCATCGCGCGGTGCAGTTCGTGCTGGGGCAGGTCCCGGGTGCGGCAGCGCGCCGGCGGCAGGCCGAGGTGTTCGGCGAGTCCGTCGGTGCGCATGCCGAAGACGTCCAGCGGCGCGGAGCGGGCGAACCGGGCCAGCAGGTCGGTGCCGGTGGTACGGCCCCGGCGGACGGGTTCGTTGACCACGACGGCCGCGCGCCGCTCGGTGCCGGTCCACAGCGGGCCGGGGTCGATGATGCCGTGTTCGACGACCTCGGTCGGGGCCCGGCCGTTGTCCCACATCAGCCGGTTGAAGTGGGTGACGTGCACGACGGGGACGCGGGACTGTCCGGCCAGCGGGTGGAGCTGGCGTTCGGGCGAGGCGTCGGGGCTGTTGTGCTCGACGTACACGGCGGGCACGTCGACGCCGGGGGTGCGGCCGGTCCAGCGCGCGGCCAGCTCGATCTCGTGGGGGCGCTGGAGGACCATCAGGTCGATGTCGTCGCCCCGCAGTTCGCCGGGGGCGCGTTCCCGCACGGTGGCGGGCCAGTCCCAGGTGACGGCCCGGCCGAGCCCGTCGGGGCCGCGGTCCCCGGTGACCGGGACCAGGTAGGTGTGCGGACCCTGCACGAAGGCGGTGAGCCAGGATCCGTGCACGTGCCAGACGAGGATGTTCATGAGTGCCGCTCCTGGATGAGCTTGTGCACCGCGCGCACCACGTCCTGCCCGGTGACCTCGTCCAGGCAGGGGTGGCCGGGCACGGGGCAGGTGAGGGCCCGGGTGTCCGCGCAGGGCGCCGACTGGTCGCCGAGCAGGATGACGGGGACGCCGTACGGCGCCCAGCGCCCGGCCGGTACGACGGGTGCGAACAGGGAGACGACGGGGGTGCCGACGGCGGCGGCGAGGTGGGCGGGGCCGGTGTTGGCGCTGATCACGGCGTCGGCCGCGCGCAGTACCCCGGCGAGGGTGCGGGGGGAGGTCCGGCCGCCGAGGTCCACGGCGAGGTCGCCGCTCACCTGCCGGGTCAGGGCCGTCTCGCCGGGGCCGCCGGTGACGACGACGCGGTGCCCGGCGTCGGTGAGCAGGGCGACGGCCTCCGCGCAGCGGTGGGGGCTCCAGGCGCGGGCGGGGGCGCTGGCGCCGGGGTGCAGGACGACGTAGGGGCCGTGGCCGGTGAGGTCGCCGGTGTCCGGGGGCGGCAGCACGCGCAGCCGGCCGTCGTCCCCGCCCGGGAGCGGGAAGCCCAGGGCTGCGGCCGTCTCCAGGGCCGCCTCGGCCTCGTGCCGGCCGCTCTGGCGCCGGTGGCGTACGTCGAGCAGCCGGCCGGGGTGGTCGACGCTGTCGGCGCCGATCCGGCCGACGCCCGCGAGGCGCAGCAGCAGGGCGGTGGGCAGCGGGCTCTGGTGGAAGGAGGTGAGGACCAGCGCGGTGTCGTAGGCCCCGGCGCGCAGCCGGCCCAGCAGGGCGTCGACGTCCGCCGGGACGACCGGGGGCGGGTCGAAGCCCTCCCAGGGCGCCGCCCATTCCAGCACCTCGTCGACGCCGGGCAGCAGCCGGGCGGCGTCCGCGCCGCGCGGGCCGCAGACCATCGTGACGTGGGAGGCGTGGGCGGCGACGGCGCGCACGGCGGGGCCGGCGAGCAGGACGTCGCCGAAGCTGTCGAGGCGGACGACGAGGGCCCTCACCGTGACCGCCTCCCCGCGGGTGCCGGGGTGCCGTGCCCGGGGGGTCGCACGCCGGGGGGCCGCGCGCCGGGGCGGCCGTCGGCCGCGTCCCGCACGGGGGTCCGTCCCCCGGCGAGGAGGCCGGCCTCCGCCAGCGCGGCGCGGACGGCGGTGAGCACGTCGGGGGCGCTGTCCATGGCGAACCGGGCGACCTCGGCCGGCGCGGTGGCCGCGTTCGGTACGAGCACGCCCCGGGCGCCGGCCGCGCGGGCGGCCAGCACGTCCGCGGCGATGTCGCCGATCACCAGGCATCCGGCGGGCTCGACGCCCAGCCGGGCGGCGGCGGTGCGGATCAGGCCGGGCCGGGGCTTGCGGCAGGCGCAGCCCGCGTCGGGGGCGTGCGGGCAGAACACCCAGGTGTCCACCCCGCCCAGCAGTTCGTCGGCGCGCTCGTCGACGCGGAGGACCTGGTCGACGGTGAGCAGGCCGCGGCCGATGCCGGACTGGTTGCTGACGACCCCGGTGGGCAGCCCGGCGGACCGCGCCAGCGCGACGGCCGCGGCGGCGCCGGGCAGCAGCCGGACCCGGCCGGGGTCGCCGTTGTAGGGCACGTCCCGCACGAGGGTGCCGTCGCGGTCGAAGAGGACGGCGGTCAGCCTGTTCACTCGGCGCCTCCGAGGGGTTCGGCGTGCCGGTGGCGGACGACGCCGCGCACCCAGTGCCGGACGGCGAGCGGCGGGATGAGCACGCTGGTGCCGAGCATCCCGGCGATCTCGCGGGCGGTGCGCGGGCCGGGCAGGATGCGGGCGAGGGCGAACTCGGTGGTGCCCAGCGTCCACAGCGCGGCCCAGGCGGTCGCGGCCCGGCGCCGCCCGGTGAGGGCGCAGGAGGCGGCGGCGAGCGCGGTCGCGGTGACCGCGAGGTGGCGGGGCAGCCGGCCGCGGGGCGCCTGCGCGCGGTCCCACCAGTCGCGGCCGTGCAGCCGGTTCATCAGGGCGTCGTCGGCGTTGCCGCGCTGCGCGGGCAGTGACGCCCACCAGTGGGCCGGGCGGACCGGGTGCCGGGTGACCCGGGCGCCCCGGACGAGGGACCAGCCGCCCCGGCGCACGCGCAGGGCGAGGTCGGCGTCCTCGCGGAAGGCCCGCGGGAAGCGCTCGTCGAAGCCGCCGGTCCGTTTGAGGGCCTCGGTGCGGTAGGCCATGTCGGCCGTGGCCCAGGCGGCGTTCTCCAGGCCCTTGGTGGTGCGTTCCCAGTCGGTGGGCCGCCGGTCCGGGGGCAGGGGGACGCGCAGCCGCCCCTGGATGCCGCCGACGTCGGGTCCGGCCTCGCGCAGGTCCTCGGCGAGCCGCCGGGACCAGTCGGGCAGCACCTGGACGTCGTCGTCCAGGAAGACCGTCCAGGGCGTGCGGACGGTCTGCCAGCCGGCGTTGCGGGCGGCGGCCGGGCCCCGGCCGCCGGTGCGCAGGGTGCGCACGCGGTCGAGGAGCTGCCCGGCCGTCTCCAGCGGCAGGCCGCCGTCGGGGGCGGGCCGGTCGTCCACGACGACCACCTCGTGCGGCGGGTGGTCCGCGGCGGCGGCGAGCGCGCGCAGGCACTCGGCGAGGCAGGGCCGGCCGATCGTGGGGACGACGACGGTGTAGGCGGGTGCGTCGGTCATGCGAACGCCCTTCCGCGGCGGACCGCGAACGGCCCGAGCACCAGCAGGTCCACGGGGGCCGAGCCGAAGCACTCCAGCGCGTCCCTGGGGTCGTCGACCATGGGCCGGCCGGCGGTGTTCAGGCTGGTGTTGACCACCACCGGCAGCCCGGTGCGCCGTTCGAAGCCCTCGATCATGCGGGCCACCAGCGGTTCCTGGGCGCGGTCGACGGTCTGGATGCGGGCGGTGCCGTCGACGTGGACCACGGCCGGGATGCGGGCCCGCCACTCGGGCGCCACGTCGTGCACGAACAGCATGTGCGGGCTGGGCAGCGGCCCGTCGAATATCTCGGCGGCGCGCTCGGCGAGGACCATGGGCGCGACCGGCCGGAACTCCTCGCGTCCCTTGACGGCGTTGAGCCGTTCCAGGTTCGCGGCCCGGCCGGGGTGGGCGAGCAGGGAGCGGTGCCCGAGCGCGCGCGGCCCGTACTCGCTGCGGCCCTGGAACCAGGCCACGATCCCGTCGGCGGCCAGCGTCTCGGCGGCCGTCTCGGCGATGTCGGCGGGTTCCTCGTACGGTACGGCGGCTCGTTCGAGCCAGTCCCGCAGCTCCGCGTCGCTCCAGCCCCGGCCGAGCGCGGCGGTCGGCATCGGCTCCAGGGCGTCCTTCTGTCCGGCGACGTGCGCCGCCGCGCCCAGGGCGGTGCCCGCGTCGCCGGCGGCCGGCTGCACCCACAGGTGCGAGAAGCCGCTCTCGCGCCACAGCCGGGTGTTGGCCACGCAGTTGAGGGCGACGCCGCCGGCCAGGGTGAGCACGTCCTCACCGGTGCGTTCGCGCAGCCACCGGGCGAGGGCCAGCATGGCCTCCTCCAGGCACAGCTGGGCGCTGGCGGCGAGGTCGGCGTGGTCCTGGTCCCAGGCGCCGCCGGCGGGGCGCGCCGGGACGAACTCGGCCCAGGGCACCGGGCGGGCCCGGAAGCGGCCCTCCTCCTCGGCGTGGACGTACTCGCGCAGCCGGCCGGCGAAGCGCGGGGTGCCGTGGGAGGCGAGGGCCATGACCTTGAACTCGTCGCTGCTGCGCAGGAATCCGAGGTGCTGGGTGAGGTCCTCGTAGAACAGGCCGAGGGAGTCGGGCAGTTCCTGGGTGCCGAGGACGGTCAGCTCGCGGCCGGTGTAGCGGCCGGCCAGGTGGGAGCCGCACTCGCCGCGGCCGTCCAGGACGAGGACGGCGCAGTCCGGGTAGGGCGAGACGGCCCCGGCGGAGGCGGCGTGGGCCACGTGGTGCGGGACGAACCTGACCTTGTTCGGGTCGAGTCCGGGCAGGGCCTCGGCGAGGAAGCCGGGGGCCTGGCGGGCGTACTCCTGGCGCAGGTGGTCCCACGGATCGCGCAGTCCCAGCCGTTCGGCGGGGCGGGCGAGCGCGGGGTCGTAGGAGTAGGCGACGGCGTCCAGGTCGGCCGGGGTGAGGCCGGCCTGTGCCAGGCACCAGCGGGCCGACCGCTCGGGCAGCTCCCAGGCGGAGAAGGGCAGGGGCCGCTTGCCGTGCTTGCGGCGGGAGAACCGTTCCTCCTCCGCTGCCGCCACGACCTTGCCGTCGGTGATCAGGGCCGCGGCGGGGTCGTGGAAGAGTGCGTTGATTCCGAGGACGTGCATGCGCTGTCTCCAGGGCCGGGGGCGGGGGTCAGGACTGCGGGGCCGGGACCTCCGCGCGCGGGGCCGGTTCCGGGGGCAGGGCGGAGAAGTAGGCGATGGTCTGCTTCAGGCCTTCCTCCCAGGGGACCTGCGGGGACCAGCCGAGCAGTTCGCGCGCCAGGGTGGTGTCGGGGCGGCGCCGGCCGGGGTCGTCCACGGGCCGGTCTATGAACGCGATGGGCGAGCGGGAACCGGTCAGGGCGACCACCCGTCGGGCCAGGTCGGCGACGGTGATCTCGTCGCTGCCACCGATGTTGACGGGCCGTACGGAACGGCTGGCGGCCACCCGCAGGATGCCGTCGACGGTGTCGTCGACGTAGCACAGCGAGCGGGTCTGGCTGCCGTCGCCGGTCACCGTGAGGGGTTCGCCGGCCAGGGCCTGGGAGATGAACGTCGGTACCGCGCGGCCGTCGTGGGCCCGCATGCGCGGCCCGTAGGTGTTGAACAGCCGCACTATCCCGGCGTTCGTCCCCCGGGTGCCCGCGTGCGCGGTCACCAGGGCCTCGCCGAACCGCTTGGACTCGTCGTACACGCTGCGCGGGCCGACCGGGTTGACGTTGCCCCAGTAGCCCTCGTGCTGCGGGTGCACCAGCGGATCGCCGTACACCTCGGAGGTGGAGGCCAGCAGGAAGCGGGCGCCGTCGCGTTCGGCGATCGTCAGCGCGTTGCGGGTGCCGAGGCTGCCGACGTCCAGTGTCTCCAGGGGCATCCGCAGGTAGTCGGCGGGTGAGGCGGGGCAGGCGAAGTGCAGGACCAGGTCGTAGGGGCCGGGCAGCAGTCCGGTGCACTCGGCCGTGGAGACGTCGCAGTGCACGTACCGGAAGCCGGACCGGTCCTCCAGGTGCGCGACGTTCTCGCGCCGCCCGCAGGCCAGGTTGTCGGCACAGTCGACTTCGACGCCCGAATCCAGCAGCCGTTCGCACAGATGGGAGCCGAGGAAGCCGGCACCGCCGGTCACGAGGGCGCGCCGCCAGGAGAACGGTGTCTCAGCAGTCATGGGACTGTTCCTTCGTCCACGTCGTTCGCGCCCCGGAGATGCCCTGGCCGGGCACGGGCGCGTACTGCGTCGCCGGGACCGACGTCGTCGGGCCCGCTGGGAGAGAAGGGGAGGGAGAGGGCCGGGTCCCCGCGCATCCGGAGGACCGCCCTGGCCGGCCGCCGCTTGCTGGACGGCACTGGCAGCTGGGTTCCCCTGCCAGTTGGGTTCACACCTTGGATTCTGATTCTCCGGGATCAGTGCCGCTCGCGCGACTTAAGGCGCCCCGCGCACCCACGCCGGGCGGCCCTGGTCACGCGTTGTGCGGGCCGGCTGACGCGCGTGGAGCGGGTCGTGGCGGGGCCCGCCACGACGGAGGCGCTCCGCCCGGACCGCACGGCGCGCCCCGCCCCGCGCACCCGACGTGACCCGGGACAACTCACCGCCGGGCGAGCCGGGTTCAGGTACTGCACACAACTGGCGGTGGCCCGGTAGGGAGCGAGAGTGGGTGCGAGGAGGCGGGTCGGTTCTCGCCGCGGCCGGCTCCGCATCCGGTTCAGCGGTCGGCTGACGGTCAGGGCGCGCCCGGGACGGACCGGCCGCGGGGCGCCGGAGCGGCCCGCGGGCTCCCCGCCGAAGTCGCGCGGGGGGCCGACGCGGGCGGCGTCGCCTCCATGCCCACGGCGGTCGGTATCGAGCGGGGGTCGACGGCGAGCGGGGGCGCGCGGGGGGCCACGGCGAGCGGGGCCGCGCGTTGTGCCCACGGCAAGCAGGCTCCCCGCCGGAGTCGCGCAGGGGCCGACGCAGGCGGTGTCGCCCGCGTCCCCACGGCAGGCGGTATCGCGCGGGGGCGACGGCAAGCGAGGCGCGCGGGCCGACACGGGTGGTGTGGCCCCGTGCCGACGGCGGGCGGTGTCGCTCGCACGCCCAAGCCGAGCGGGATCGTGCGGGGGGCCGACGGTGACCGGTGTCAGGCGCGTGCCGACGGCGGGCGGGCCGACGCAGGCGGTGTCGCGCGCGTGCCGACGGCAAGCAAGGCTCGCGTGCCGACGCGCGTGGTGTGGCCCGCGTGCCGACGGCGGGCGGTGTCGCTCGCACGCCCAAGCCGAGCGGGGTCGCGCGGGGGGCCGACGGCGGGCGGGCCGACGCAGGCGGTGTCGCGCGCGTGCCGACGGCAAGCAAGGCTCGCGGGCCGACGCGCGTGGTGTGGCCCGCGTGCCCACGGCGGGCGGTGTCGCTCGCACGCCCAAGCCGAGCGGGGTTGCGCAGGGGGCCGACGGTGAGCGGTGTCAGGCGCGTGCCGACGGCGGGCGGGCCGACGCGGGCGGTGTCGCGCGCGTGCCCACGGCGAACGGTGTCGCTCGCACGCCCAAGCCGAGCGGGGTCGTGCGCGTGCCCACGGCGAGCTGGGCCGCGCGCGGGCCGACGCGGGCGGTGTCGTTCCCGTGCCCACGGCGAGCGGGATCGCACGGGGACCGACGGTGAGCGGTGTCGGGCGGGTGCCGACGGCGGACGGGTCGCGGGCGTGCCCATGGCGGCCACATGGTGGGCCAGCGTCGGCAGGGGCGCCGCCGGGAGCGGGCCGGACGGTCGCCCTCCGCCACCCGATGTGCTGACCGGGCGGCGGGGACCGTGTACCGCGGCGTCCCCGGGGCACCCGGCCGGACGACGGCCGGCCGCTCACGGGCCGCCGCGTGTCATTCAGGAGGTACGACGATGGGTCACGGCGGAAACGTCATCCAGGAGCTGACCACCGACCACCGTGAGGTCGAGGAGATCTTCGGCCGGATCGAGGCGCTGCCGCCCGGTTCCAGCGAGCGCAAGGACCTGGCCGACCAGGCCACGATCGAGCTGGTCCGCCACTCGGTGGCGGAGGAGGCCTATCTGTACCCGGCGGTGCGCGAACACCTGACGGGCGGGGACGCCCTGGCCGACAAGGAGCTGGAGGACCACGCCAAGGCCGAGCAGATCATGAAGGACCTGGAGGGCTGTCAGGCGGACGACCCCCGGTTCGACACGCTCATGGCCCAGCTGATGACCGAGATCCGCTCCCATGTGGCCGACGAGGAGCAGAACCTTTTCCCGCAGCTGGAGTCGGCCTGTTCCGCCGACGCGCTGATGACCCTCGGCGACAAGGTGCGCCGGGCGAAGAAGACGGCGCCCACCCGTCCGCACCCGGCGGCGCCGGACAAGCCCCCGGCCAACAAGCTGCTGGCCCCGGGTGCCGGTCTGGTCGACCGGATGCGCGACGCGCTGTCGGGGCGGGGCAAGGAGAGCTGACACGACACCACCCGGAGCGGCGGGGCGGGGCCGGGCACGTCGCCCGGCCCCGCCTCCCGTAGTGGCCCCCCTTCCGGTCGGCCCCCTGCCCGTCGCGGCGGGGCTCACAGCCAGGGGGTGACCCGCGCGCCGGAGCGGGCGCGGGGGCCGGTGGCCCGGCACAGCAGCCGGAACACCTGCAAGAGGGTCAGCGGCCAGAGCGCCGCGAAGCACCACAGCAGCGCCGGGTCCGAGGTGCGGATGCCCATGACGGCCACGAACACGGACGCGGCCGTCAGCAGCCCGACGGCGGCCGGGAGCCAGCCAGGACCGCTCGGGCAGCCCATCCGGCGCGCGAACCGGCGGTCCTGCCGGAGCCTCGCCTCCATCTGCACCAGCGCGAGCCGCTCACGCGGTGACAGCTGTACCTCGTCGTGCATCTCCCACCTCTCCCAGTCGTCCACGGCAACGGCACCTCCTGCGCCGGGCGGCGGTCCCCGTGTTCCGGACGCCGAGTTCCCCGGACGGCGCGGGCGATGCCGGGCGTCCCGGGGGCCCCGGTGGGTGGGCCGGGGGTGGAGAAAAGTCCACCCCCGGGTCGGTGGCCACCCCGACTGGAAGGACGCTCGCGCGCGGGCACGATGGAGGGGGTCCAGTCCCGCCGTCCGTCCACAGGGAGCCACCGTGTCCGAGCCCGCCGAGGCGCAACCGGTCGAGGAACACCCCATGTGGCCCTGGGTGGTGCTGGCGGCCGTCACGGTCTGCGTCCTGATCGTCCTCCTCAACGTCCTGGTACCGGGGTGAGCGTGGGGCTCCCCGAGGGTGGTCACCCATCGCCACGGAAGGTAAACAATCCGGGCTAGAGGTGACCTCGGCTGGCACAAGGTCGATACTGCCAATGAGACGAACCAGAAGAGGGAGTGGTCAGGAACGGTCGGGAGTTGACTTCCGCCAAGATCAGAGTATCCACCTCCGCGCCGGTGACCTGCCAGAACGCAGTCCTGAGCCCTAGCGCCAAGCTCACGAGGAGACACCCATGAGGATGCTGATCAACGTGCCGGAGACCGTCGTGGCGGACGCGCTGCGCGGCTTCGCGGCCGCGTATCCCGACCTCACCGTCGACGTGGAGAACCGGGTCATCGTCCGCCGGGACTCCCCCGTGGCCGGGCAGGTCGCGCTGGTCTCGGGCGGCGGATCGGGGCACGAGCCGCTGCACGGCGGGTTCGTCGGGCCGGGCATGCTGTCCGCCGCCTGTCCGGGTGAGGTGTTCACCTCGCCGGTGCCGGACCAGATGGCGCGCGCCGCGGCGGCCGTGGACAGCGGGGCGGGTGTGCTGTTCGTGGTGAAGAACTACACCGGCGACGTGCTGAACTTCGACATGGCGGCCGAGCTGGCCGAGGACGAGGGCATCCAGGTCGCCAAGGTGCTCGTCGACGACGACGTGGCGGTCACCGACAGCCTCTACACGGCCGGACGGCGCGGCACCGGGGCGACGCTGTTCGTGGAGAAGATCGCGGGCGCCGCCGCGGCCGAGGGCCTGCCCCTGGAGCGGGTCGAGGCCATCGGCCGTCAGGTCAACGAGAACTCGCGCAGCTTCGGCGTCGCCCTGAGCGCCTGCACGACGCCCGCCAAGGGGAGCCCGACCTTCGACCTGCCCGACGGCGAGCTGGAGCTGGGCGTCGGCATCCACGGCGAGCCGGGCCGGGAGCGGCGGCCCATGATGACGTCCGGGGAGATAGCCGACTTCGCGGTCGACGCCGTCCTGACGGACATGCCGCCGCGCAGCCCGGTCCTGCTGCTGGTCAACGGCATGGGCGCCACCCCGCTGCTGGAGCTGTACGGCTTCCACGCCGAGGTGCAGCGGGTGCTGCGCGAGCGGGGGGTCGCCGTGGCCCGCACCCTGGTCGGCAACTACGTCACCTCGCTGGACATGGCGGGCGCCTCGGTGACCCTGTGCCAGGCCGACGAGGAACTGCTGCGGTTGTGGGACGCGCCGGTGCGCACCCCGGCGCTGCGCTGGGGCATGTGAGCCCCGCAAGGAGACGATCACCGTCCCGGCCGCACCGGCCGGCAGTCCTACGAACAAGGAGATCCCGTGCTCGACGCCGACTTCTTCCGCCGTTGGATGACGGCGACCGCCGCGTCCGTCGACCGTGAGGCGGAGCGGCTCACCGCCCTCGACTCCGCCATCGGGGACGCCGACCACGGCAGCAACCTCCAGCGCGGGTTCACCGCGGTCACGGCCACCCTGGAGAAGGAGGACCCGGGGACTCCGGGGGCCGTACTGACCCTGGCCGGCCGCCAGTTGATCTCGACCGTCGGCGGTGCGTCCGGGCCGCTGTACGGCACCCTGCTGCGCCGGACCGGGAAGGCGCTCGGTGACGGCGCCGAGGTCGACGCGGAGCAGCTGGCACAGGCGCTGCGCGCGGGCGTCGACGGGGTGATGACGCTCGGCGGGGCGGCACCGGGCGACAAGACCATGATCGACGCGCTGGTGCCGGCCGTGGACGCCCTGGCCACGGGTTTCGCGGCCGCGCGGGCCGCCGCCGAGGAGGGCGCACGGGCCACGACGCCGCTGCGGGCGCGCAAGGGCCGGGCGAGTTACCTCGGCGAGCGCAGCGTCGGCCACCAGGACCCGGGGGCGACCTCGTCGGCGCTGCTCATCGCCGCGCTGGCCGACACGGCGGAGGCGGACGGTGAGTGAGGACAGGGCGGTCGGGATCGTACTGGTGTCGCACAGCGCGGATGTGGCCGCTTCCGTGGCGGCACTGGCCGAGGGTCTGACGGGCGGCGCGGAGGTCCGGGTGGCCGCGGCGGGCGGCACCGAGGGGGGTGGGCTGGGCACCAGCGCCGACCTGATCGCCGCCGCGGCGGCCTCGGTGGACCGCGGGGCCGGGGTGGCCGTCCTCACCGACCTGGGCAGCGCGGTGCTCACCGTGAAGGCGCTGCTCGCCGAGGGCGACGAACTGCCGGAGGGCACCCGCCTGGTGGACGCTCCGTTCGTGGAGGGCGCGGTGGCCGCGGTGGTCACGGCGGCCGCGGGGGGCGACCTGGACGCCGTCGAGGCGGCGGCGGCGGAGGCGTACGACTACCGCAAGGTGTGACGACCGCGCGGCGCCCGGGGAGCCGGCCGGTACCGCGCCGGCCGGTGCCCGTCGCCCGTGAGGGTGCTCGACCGGGTGCCGCCCTCCCCGGCGCGGGAGCGGCGGGAGCGGGCCGCCGGGGCCAGTCCGGCCGCCGGGCCCCGTGGAACGCGGCCCGGGGGCCGGTCGTGCCCCGACGGCGGTGGCGCGGTGGTCCGGTGGCGGGCTCGACGAGCCGTGTTCACCGGGGGATGGGGTGGCCCAGGACCGCTCGCCAGGGCAGATCGGCCACGGCGGCGGTGATGAAGCGGCCGGCCAGACGACGGCCCTCGGCCACCGCCGCGGCGTGGTCCTCGATCGGGGTCACGCGGGAGTGGCGGAAGACGATGTAGGTGACGCCGGAGGGCGCGCCGCCGGAGCGGGGGTCGGGCGGGATGCCGAGGCTGCGGGCGGTGGCGTAGGAGGCCTCGCCGATGAGGTCGCGCGGGCCGGTGTCGCCGACGACCGCGTACCGCACCCGGTCCCGGTAGACGACGGCGGCCACGGAGCCGCCCCGGACGCCGTGCGCGCGCTGGTTCCAGCGTCTGCTGGGCCCGGGGACGACGATGTACGGCAGGCGTTCGGCGTTCAGGTGCCGGCCGTCGGACTGCTGGAAGGCGGTGGCGGGGGCGAACAGCGGGTCCGTGCGGCGGTTGCACCGCGCGGTGGGCCGCCCGTCGCAGTCGATGTCCAGGTCGGCCTTCCAGAACACGGCCTCGCGGGTGCCGCAGACGGGGACGGTCGCGGCGGTGTCGGCGTCGGTGCGGTAGCGGCCCCGGGAGACCTGGGCGCACGTGTCGGTGCGGGCCAGCAGCTCGGCGGCGGTGACCCGGCCCTCGTCGGTGGCCGCAGGCCGCTCGCGCGGCGGTACGGCGGTGGCCGGGACGGGCAGGGCCGCGGGGGCGAGCAGGGCGGCGCCGGCGGCGGCCAGCGTCAGCGACGGGACACGCACGATGAGGGACCCTCTCCTCGGGGACATGACGGGCATCCAGCCCACTGTGGTGCGGGACCGGGCGCGCGCACGTCGGGGCCGCTCCGAAAGGGCCGGATGGAGCACGTATCTGACACCCCGTGAGGGGACGCCCGGGGCGGACGCCGAAGGGGTCGTACGGCGCGGCGTCCAGGGGCCGGGGGTCCGGGCCGTCTCCGCCCGGGACCCCCGGCCAACCACGTCGGCGCGGGACCGGCGACGACAGCGTGTCCGCGCCGTCGGGCCGAACTCCGCCTGTGCATAAGGCAGTTCGGCCCTGGACCGCTCAGTCTACGCGACGGCCGGCGGAGGCCGGACCGGCGGCCCCCTTGCTGTGACCACACCCACCGGTCCATATTGGTCCGGACCTTTGACCGCGCCCGTGCTCACCGCTCCAGGGGAGGAACAGCCGTGCGACGCGTTCCCGTTCCGCTCGTGCCGGCCTGCGCGGCCCTGCTGCTGACCGTGTCCTGCGGCTGGGGCGGTACCGGAGAGGCCGACGAGGGGCGGGCGCCGGGTGCTCCGGTGGGGGTCACCGCCGCCGCGGGCAGCGCCACCAGCGTGCACGTCATGTGGAACGCCCTGCCGGCCGGATCCGGGGTCCGCTCCTACGAGATATACCGCGGCACCACGAAAGTGGCGGACGTGCCGGATTCGGAGCACATGGTGGACGTCGTCAGGCTCAGGCCGTCCACCATGTACGCGTTCACCGTGCGCGCCCGGGACACCTCGGGCCGGCTGAGCCCGCCGAGCCGGGCGGTACGGGCGCGGACGCCGGCCGTGGTGGCGGCGGACCACTCGGCGCCCACCCGGCCGCGGGACACCGTCGGGCGGGCCGTCGGCAGCCGCGCGGTCCAGCTGTCCTGGGGCGCGTCCCGCGACGACCGGGGGGTGGTGTCGTACGAGGTCTACCAGGGCGGCGTGAAGATCCACAGCGTGGGCGGCACCCAGACCGCCACGGTGGTCACGGGTCTGCGCCCCGGCAGCCGCTACGTCTTCACGGTGCGGGCCCGGGACGCCGCCGACAACCTCTCCCCCGCCGGCACCCGGATCCGCCTGACCACCCCGGGCAGGGACGACGGCCGGGACACCGCGCCCACCCGGTTCACCGCCGCCACCCACCGGTCCGGCGGGGCCTACTACATCGACCTGGCCTGGGACCCGCCGCGCACGGACGGCGTGGTCACCGAGTACCAGATCCAGCTGGACGGCGCCGAGGCGACCTCCCTCGTGTGGGGCGGCACGCCGCCGCGCGGCCGGGCGCACCACAGCTTCTACACGGGCACGGCGGCCGGCGAGAGGCACCGGGTGCGGCTGCGGGCCCGGCTGCCCGACGGCACCTGGGGCGGCTACTCGGCACAACGCACGGTGACGACCGGCGGGTGACGGGCGCGCCCGGCACGCCCCGTCACCCGGGCGGCGCAACCGGTCACCCGGCCGGGCGTCCCCGGCGTGCGGGGCCGCCGGGGGCGACGTTGGCTGCGGTTGAGGCGCACGGACGCTTCCCGACCCCAGGCGGCGCATGGGACGTACCGCCAACCGTGCCGCCGGAGGCCAGCCCATGCACACCTCACGACTCCTGCTCCGCTCCGGATCGACCCTGGCGGCCGCCGTCGCGCTCCCGGTCGTTCTCGCCGGGCCGTCCGCCGCCGCCTCGGGCATCTCGGTCAGCACCACCGGCTCCACCGTCTCGGTGGTCACCAGCGCGTGCACCCAGATCAACGGCGGTTGGGGCACGGCGGCCCTGCTCTCCAGCCGCCAGGCCAGCTTCGGCCAGGGCCGGCAGGTGGCCCTGTCGGGCACGTCCGTCAGCCAGTCCGCGGCCTGGACGGGGGTGAGCCCGGGCACCTTCACCGTGGTGGTGGTCTGCTCCAGCGGCAGCACCGCGGGCAGCCAGTCGGTGATCGTCTCCGGACGCACCGCGCCGACGATCTCGGCGACGTCCACCGCGGCACCCTCCCGCGGGGTGATGGGCGGCCTCGGCGGTGCCGCCCGTGACTACGGCCCGCTGACCCTCGGGGTCGGCGCGGCCCTGGTCGGCGCCGGGGTCGTCGCCGCGGGCTGGGTGCTGCGCCGCCGCGCGAAGCCGTACCGGCTCTGAGCACCCGGCACGGCGTGCCGCCGGCCGGCCCGGGCCCGGACCGCCGGCCGGTGGTCCGGGCCGCGGGTATGCCCCCGGCCGGCTGCTCGCCCCGGCGGCCCGGACCGCCTCCTGAGGCCGCCGGCCGGTCCCCTAGGCCGGAGCGTGCTCCGCGTCGCCGCGGCCGGTCCCGTCCGCCAGTCGCTGCGCCGCCCGCTCCCCGCGCCGGCCGACGGGCTCGACACCCCAGGCCGCGCCGAGTCCGGCGGGCGGCATGTCGACGTAGACCGACTCGTAGGAACCGGCCGGGACGATGTACGTCTCGTGCCAGATCCCCACCGCGCCCCCGCCGGCCCGCACGCGGCGGTTGAACGCCGCCCAGGCGGGGCGGTGCTGCCCGTTCCGGTCGGAGGCGTAGGCGAGCAGCTTCTCGCGGGACTCCCAGTACTGGACGACGGTGAACGTGCGGGGACCGCCGCCCAGCCCCCGGGGGCCCAGCAGACCGCTGTCGTCGTCCCCCGCGAGTTCCGCCAGCATGCGCGGCATCGCGGTGAGGACGGGGAGCCAGTGGCGCACCGCGCGCCAGCGGTTGATCCGCATCCCGATGAGGAAGACGACCACGTCGCCCTCCGCGGCGGCCGTGACCCGGTTCCCGGCTGTCGGTGCCCTGCCCATGGCGTGCTCCGTTCCCCCTGATTGTTGG
This sequence comes from Streptomyces sp. NPDC100445, assembly GCF_044759735.1. NCBI lineage: Bacteria > Bacillati > Actinomycetota > Actinomycetes > Kitasatosporales > Streptomycetaceae > Streptomyces > Streptomyces sp. NPDC100445. The sequence goes on from NZ_JBIVZV010000011.1 coordinate 150,287, forward strand.
ATAGCGACGCTATCCATGCTTGGATAGTGCCACTGTCCAAGGGAGGGCGCAAGAGATGCGGCTGGCGGAGTTGAGGGAGCGCAGCGGGGTGTCGGCCGCCACGATCAAGTACTACCTGCGGGAAGGACTCCTCCAGCCCGGGCGCCGGGTCTCCGCCACCCAGGCCGAGTACGGCGAGGACCACCTGCGGCGGCTGCGGCTGGTGCGGGCGCTGATCCAGATCGGCGGGGTCCCGGTGGCCGCCGCGCGCGAGGTGATCGCCGCCGCGGAGGACGAGTCGCTCGACCACCACCTGCGGCTGGGCGCGGCCACCCGGGCGCTGCCTTGCGCGCAGGCCCCGGCCGACGACGATCCGGCGGTGGAGACCGCCCGCCGCTCGGTGGAGGGGCTGCTGGCACGGCTGGGCTGGTCCTGCGAGGCCGGCGCGGACGTGCCCGACCCCGCCCACCGGCGGCTCGTCGACTCGGTCGCCGCGCTGGTCCGGCTCGGCTACCCCTGCGACACCGAGCACCTGCTGCCCTACGGGACGCTGGCGGCGCGACTGGCGGTCACGGACCTGGACATGGTCGAGGAGCAGCCCACCGCGACCGGGCAGATCGAGGCGGCCGTCGCCCTGACGGTGCTGTACGAACCGGTGCTGCTGAGCCTGCGGCGCATGGCCCACGCGCGGGAGTCGGCCCGCCGGTTCTGAAGACGCGGTACGCGGGTCAGCGTGCCCCGGCGCCGGGCTCCTCGCCGGGCGGTTCCGCGAACTCCGCGAGGGCGCGGGTGAGCCACTGGGTCCAGAAGGTCTCCAGGTCGATGCCCGCCCGCAGCACCAGGTGGCGCAGCCGGTCCCCGGGAGTGTCCCGGTCCGGCGGGAAGTCGCGCCGCTCGATCTCCTGGTATTCCGCCAACTGCGTGCGGTGCAAGTCCAGATGGCGGCGCAGATCGGGCTCGATGCCCTCCGTGCCGACCACGGCCGCCGCGCGCAGCCGCAGCAGGAGCACGTCCCGCTGGGGCTTCGGGTCCTGCGCGGCGGCGGTCCAGCGGGCCAGTTCCGCGCGGCCCGCCGGGAGCACCTCGTAGCTCTTCTTCTGGCCGCGGGCCGGCTGTTCGGCCGGCAGCGCGCGGATGAGGCCGTCCGCCTCCAGTCTGCCCAGCTCGCGGTAGATCTGCTGGTGCGTCGCGGACCAGAAGTAGCCGATCGACTTGTCGAACCGGCGGGTCAGCTCCAGCCCCGACGAGGGTTTTTCCAGCAGGGCGGTGAGGATCGCGTGCGGGAGTGACATGGGCTCATCCTAGGGACGGGCGGCGGGCGGGCCGGGCGCGCGCTCCCGGGCCGGGCCCGGGGCTGACGCCGGGACCGGACCGGGGACCGCGCGCCCGGGGGTGGAATGCCTCAGAGGGCCGCCGCCAGTTCGGTGCCCTGCTTGATGGCCCGCTTGGCGTCGAGTTCGGCCGCGACGTCGGCGCCGCCGATGAGGTGCGCGCTCCGCCCGGCGGCGACCAGCTCGTCGTACAGGTCGCGGCGCGGGTCCTGGCCGGTGCAGAGCACCACGGTGTCGACCTCCAGGACGGTGCTCTCCTCACCGACGGTGATGTGCAGTCCGGCGTCGTCGATCCGGTCGTAGCGCACGCCCGGCACCATGGTGACGCCCCGCTGCTTCAGCTCGGTGCGGTGGATCCAGCCGGTGGTCTTGCCGAGCCCGGCGCCGACCTTGCTGGTCTTGCGCTGGAGCAGGTGGACCTGGCGGGGCGGCGCGGGCCGCACCGGCGCGGCGAGGCCGCCGGGCGCCTGGTAGGCGGTGTCGACGCCCCACTGGCGGAAGTAGGTCTCCGGGTCCTCGTGCGCCTTGTCGCCGCCGTCGGTGAGGTACTCGGCGACGTCGAAGCCGATGCCGCCGGCGCCCAGCACGGCGACGCGCTCGCCGACGGGGGCGCCGTCGCGCAGCACGTCGAGGTAGCCGAGGACGCGGGGGTGGTCGACGCCCGGGAGGTCCGGGGTGCGCGGGGTGACGCCGGTGGCGACGACGACCTCGTCGTAGCCGGCCACGGTGTCGGCGGTGACCCAGGTGTCGAGGCGTACGTCGACGCCGTGGGCCCGGAGCTGGTGGCCGAAGTAGCGCAGGGTCTCGTCGAACTCCTGCTTGCCGGGGACCTTGCGGGCGACGTTGAGCTGTCCGCCGATCTCGCTCCCGGCGTCGAACAGGGTGACGGCGTGGCCCCGTCCGGCGGCGGCGACCGCGCAGGCCAGTCCGGCCGGACCGGCGCCGACGACGGCGACGCGCTTCTTCAACCGGGTCGGCGAGAGCACCAGCTCGGTCTCGTGGCAGGCGCGCGGGTTGACCAGGCAGGAGGTGATCTGCCCGCTGAACGTGTGGTCCAGGCAGGCCTGGTTGCAGCCGATGCAGGTGTTGATGGCCTCCGGGGTCCCGGCGGCGGCCTTGGCGACGAAGTCGGGGTCGGCGAGCATCGGGCGGGCCATGGACACCATGTCGGCGCAGCCGCCGGCCAGCAGTTCCTCGGCCAGCTCCGGGGTGTTGATCCGGTTGGTGGTGATCAGCGGCACCGACACCTGGCCCATCAGCTTCTTGGTGACCCAGGTGTAGGCGCCGCGCGGCACGGAGGTGGCGATGGTGGGGATGCGGGCCTCGTGCCAGCCGATGCCGGTGTTGATGAGTGTCGCCCCGGCGGCCTCCACGGCCCGGCCGAGGGTGACGACCTCCGCCAGCGAGGAGCCGCCCGGGACGAGGTCCAGCATGGACAGCCGGTAGATGACGATGAAGTCCTCACCGACGGCCTCGCGCACCCGCCGGACGATCTCGACGGGGAACCGCATGCGGTTCTCGTACGAGCCACCCCAGCGGTCGGTGCGCCGGTTGGTCTGCGCGGCGATGAACTCGTTGATCAGGTAGCCCTCGGAGCCCATGATCTCCACGCCGTCGTAACCGGCCTCACGGGCCAGGCGGGCGGCGCGGACGTAGTCCCCGATGGTCCGCTCGATGTCGGCGTCGGTCAGCTCGCGCGGCACGAAGGGGCTGATCGGCGCCTGGAGCGGGCTCGGCGCGACGAGGTCCCGGTGGTAGGCGTACCGGCCGAAGTGCAGGATCTGCATGGCGATCCGGCCGCCCTCGCGGTGCACGGCCTCGGTGATCACCCGGTGCTGTCCGGCCTCCGCCTCGGTGACGAGCTTGGCTCCGCCCTCGTACGGCCGTCCCTCGTCGTTGGGCGCGATGCCGCCGGTGACGATGAGTCCCACTCCCCCGCGCGCGCGGGCCGCGTAGAACGCCGCCATCCGCTCGAAGCCGTTCTCCGCCTCCTCCAGGCCGACGTGCATCGAGCCCATGAGCACGCGGTTGGGCAGGGTGGTGAACCCCAGGTCGAGCGGGGTCATCAGGTGCGGGTAACGGCTCATCGGGGCCCTCCGTGCGCGGTGTCGTCACTCCCTGTTGTAGAGGAAGCCCCACGCTTTATGCAACTAGTTGCACAACCACTCGCACGTGACACCAGCCACTCTGTACCTACTTGTATGTACAGAAGATCGCCATCACAGCGCCCACCGGAAGGACGCCGCCGTGCCCCTCGTCCGTATAGACACCCTCGGCACCGACCCGGCCCGCCTGGCCGCGCTCGGCGAGGCCGTCCACGAAGCCGTGGTCGACGCGCTCGGTGTGCCGTCCGGGGACCGCTTTCAGGTGCTGACCGGCCACGACGGCGTCCACAGCGTCCTGCGCCACGGTGACCACCCGGGCGTGCGCCGCGACGACTCGGTGGTGTTCGTCGCGATCACCCTGCGCGCCGGACGCGACGCGGACGTCAAGCGGGCGCTGTACCGGCGGGTGCACGAACGCACCGGCACCGAGCCGCGCAACGTGCTCGTCACCCTGACCGAGAACGGCTGCGCCGACTGGTCCTTCGGCCACGGCCTGGCGCACTACGCCCCGGCCGGTGGAGCACCGGCCGGGGCGTAGGGGCGTGGGGTCAGCGGCTCTCCAGGCGCAGGTGGAGGTCCCGTTCCTGGTCGCCGGAGGCGGAGGTCTCCCGCACGCTGAACATCGAGTCCAGGGTGGTGCGGAACCGGTTGATGGCCCAGGGGCCGCCCTGGACGTCCGCCTCGACCGCCGAGCCCAGGCGGACCTCGGGGCAGTCGCCCTCACGGCTGTCCGCGACGTCGTAGGTGCCGGACCACACCATCGGGCGTGACTCGTGCAGCTGCTGAGGCGGCTCGTCCGCGCCCCGGTCGGAGGCGAAGCACGACCCCAGCGCGTCGAAGACGATGCGGGCGTCCTCCGCGGAGCCGCTGAGCTCCACCGTGACGGTTTCCGCGTTCGACCGCTCCGTGTCTGTCATTGATGCCAGTCCTTTCGTAGCCGCGCTGCGGTGGAACGGGTATCCCGCCGAACCGCGTCCATCCTCAGGAAAACATCACAGGCCGCCGCGCACACCTCAGCTCTGGGCGAACTTGTACGTCTTGCTGTCCGTCAGCACGCAGAAGCCGGGCGAGACGACGATGACGCGCAGGACGCCGCTGCGGCGGTCGTAGTCGATGCCCTCCGCCTCGAAGTTCCCGGCGCAGGAGCTGCGCAGCGGCAGCTGGCGCAGTGCGGTGACGTGGCCGGAGACGTCCGTGCCGTCCGGGGCGGCGGACAGGTCGATGCGCAGCAGCGGCTTGGTGTAGCCGAAGAGCGAGCCGTCCGGGTCGTCGGAGGAGCACAGCAGGGTGGTCGGCCCGGAGAAGTCGCAGCCCTGGACGTCGCGGACGGCGTGGTCCAGCCGGACGGTGCCGGTCTGCGGGAGGTTCGCCGAGGGCGAGGTGGACGGGTTGGCGCCCGGGGTGGGGAAGACCAGCAGCCGGGTCATCGTGCCCCACTCGCCGGACAGCATCCACCGGCTGTCGGGCGAGACGGCCGCCCAAGAGTTGTTCAGGGCCTCGTCGGGGCCCAGCGTGTGGACGTACTCCGACCAGGTGCCGTCGGGGGCCTGTACGCGGAACATCTTCGAGTTGCCGGAGTCCCGCTGGTAGGGCTCGATGTAGTAGCCGCCGTAGGTGGCGTCGGGGTCGCCCACGTGGTTCCAGCCCCGGGCGGAGAGGCCGACGGGGACGGTGCCGATGCCGGTGTAGCGGTTGGGGCTGTTCGCGGGCACCTCCACCGAGGCCAGGCCCTGGCTCTCGGTCAGCGGGTCGGCGCGGTCGGAGCCGGTCTCGGTCCAGGTGCCGGCCGCGGCGGCGGGCGTGGGCACGGCGAGGGAGACGACGGCGGCGGTGGCGAGGGCGATGAGACCGGCGAGGGCTGCGTGACGGCGTTCCCGGACGGACGCGGGCATAGGGGCTCCTGGGCGGGGGGTGGAGGCACTCGGTCGGCGGACAGTCTGGCGTGGCGCGATAGTCATGTACAGGCCAATGCAGCAACATGAGCGTGAACTCTCACGGGCCGCGGGACCGCGCGGTACGGTCCCGGCAGCGGCCCGCACCGCGCGGAGCGCCGGCGACGACGGGGCGGACACCCGGCGCCGTGTTGAGGGATGGTGGAGGTGGACGGCGAAGGCGGCGGAGACTCGGTGTGAGCACGGTGGAACCAGGGGAGTCGGCACGGGGGACGACGTGCCGTGCGGACGGGCGAAGGCGGTGCGTGGCATGAGTGCAGCCGAGGCTCCGGCGGCCGAGGGCGACGGACCCGTGCGCGGGCCGTTGCGGCCCGGCGGGCTGCTCGACGTGCTGGGGGTGGCGTCGGTGGTCCTGGACACGGACGGCCGCATCGTCCTGTGGAGTCCGCAGGCCGAGGAGCTGTTCGGGTACACCGCGCCGGAGGCCCTCGGGCAGTACGCCGCCCGGCTGATGGTGCACGAACGGCACACGCGGCTGGTCGGCGACCTCTTCGCCGACGTGATGCGCACCGGGCAGAGCTGGGCCGGCGGCTTCCCGGTGAAGCACAAGGACGGCAGCACCCGTCTGGTGGAGTTCCGCAACATGCGCCTGACGGACGACCGCGGGGACGTGTACGCGCTCGGGCTCGCCGCCGACCAGTCGACCGTCCGGCGGCTGGAGCAGGACGTGGCGCTGTCCGAGCGGATGGTGCAGCAGTCCCCCATCGGCTACGGCGTCCTCGACACCCGGCTGCGGTTCGTCTCGGTCAACCCGGCCCTGGAGCGGATCAACGGCATCCCCGCCGCCGAGCACGTGGGCCGCACCCTGCGCGAGGTACTCCCCCGGGTGGACGCCGACGCGCTGGAGGCCGCCACCCGGCGGGTCCTGGAGACGGGCGTGCCGCTGGTGGACGACACCCTCGTCGGCCGTACCGCGGCGGACCCGGACCGGGACCACACCTGGTCCCACTCGCTGTACCGGCTGGAGGACGCCATGGGCAACGTGCTCGGTGTGGCGGTCTCCCTGGTCGACATCACCGAACAGCACCAGGCCTCCGTGGAGGCGGAGGCGGCCCGCCGCCGGCTCGCGGTCGTCGCCGACGCCTCCGCGCGCATCGGCACGACGCTCGAACTGGAGCGGACCGCTCGCGAACTGGCCGACGTCGCCGTGCCCGAGCTGGCGGACGTGGCCGCCGTCGACCTGCTGGACGCGGTGGTGGAGGGGCGTCCCAGCACCCTGGGACCGTCGGAGTCCGCGGTGATCCGGGCGCTCGCGGTCCGCCCGGACGACGACACCGAGGCGGTCCGGGCCGCCGACCCGCCCGGCCAGATCGCCCACTACGAGTCCGACCGCCTGGTCACCGAGTGCGTGCGCACGGGTGAGGCGGTCCTGGTCCCGCGGGTGAAGGACGACGACCTGCCGCGCATCGCCCGCTCCGCCGAGGCGGCCGTGCTGCTGGGCCGGGCGGGCCTGCACTCGTACCTCGCGGTGCCGCTGATCGCGCGCGGCGAGGTACTGGGCGCCCTGGACCTCAAGCGCACCCGCAATCCCGCGCCGTTCGACGAGGACGACGTGCTGCTGGCGCGGGAGCTGGCCGCGCGGGCGGCCGTGCAGATCGACAACGCGCGCTGGTACCAGAACGCCCGCAACACCGCGCTCACCCTCCAGCGCAGTCTGCTGCCCGGCCATCCGCCGCTCACCACCGGCCTGGAGGTCGCCTCCCGCTACCAGCCGGCGGGCGCGACCAGCGAGGTCGGCGGCGACTGGTTCGACGTCATCCCGCTGGACGGGGGCAAGACGGCGCTCGTCGTGGGCGACGTGATGGGCAGCGGCATCAGCGCCGCCGCCACGATGGGCCGGCTGCGCACCGCGACCACCACCCTCGCCTCGCTCGACCTCGACCCGGCCCGGCTGCTGGAACAGCTGGACAGGACCACGTCGGCCCTGGACCACTCCATCGCGACCTGCGTCTACGCCGTCCACGACCCGCACCTGCGGCGCTGCCGGATCGCCAACGCCGGCCACCTGCCGCCGGCCCGGGTCCGGCCCGGCCGCCCGCCGGAGCTGCTCGACCTGCCCACGGGCGTGCCCCTCGGCGTGGGCGGGGTCGCCTTCTCCACGGTCACCGTCGACTTCGAACCCGGTGACGAGCTGGTCTTCTACACCGACGGGCTGGTCGAGACCCGCCGCCACTCGCTGGACGAACGCCTGGACTTCCTGCTGTCCCTGCTCGACGATCCCGGACGCCCCCTGGAGGAGACCTGCGACCTCCTCCTGCGCACCCTCCACCACCCGGACAACCACGACGACGTCGCCCTGCTCATCGCCCGCGCGCAGTCACTCGATGAGCGCCCGCCCGCGGGGACCTGACCGGCGCCGCGCCGTGCGGCCTCCGTCGGGCGGTGCCGGCGGAGCGGCGGTCAGGGGAGCACGCCGATGACCACGTGCGCGTACCGCTCCCGCGACACCGCCAGACGTGTCGTCAGACCCGCCCGGGTGAACACCCGGACCGCGTCCGCCGCCTGGCGCTCACTGGTCTCCGTCAGCAGGCAGCCGCCGGGCGCCAGCCAGCCGGGCGCCCCCGCGGCCACCCGGCGCAGCACGTCCAGGCCGTCCGCGCCGCCGTCCAGGGCGACCAGCGGCTCGTGGTCGCGGGCCTCCGGCGGCAGCAGGGGCACGTCGGCGGTGGGGACGTACGGCACGTTCGCCATCAGCACGTCGACCCGGCCACGCAGGCGGGCCGGCAGGGCGTCGTACAGGTCGCCCCGGTGCGCCCGGCCGCCGAACGCGCCGAGATTGCGGCGGGCGCAGCGTACGGCGACCGGGTCGATGTCGGCGGCGTGCACCTCGGCGCCGCCGAGGTGGGCGGCGAGGGCCGCGCCCAGCGCGCCGGAACCGCAGCACAGGTCCACGGCGACGGCGGCGCGCGGCGCCGCGGCGAGCGCCTGCTCGACCAGGAACTCGGTGCGGCGGCGGGGCACGAACACCCCGGGTTCCACGGCGATGCGCAGCCCGTGGAACCCGGCCCAGCCGAGGACCTGTTCGAGCGGCAGCCCGGCGGCGCGCCGGTCCACCATGGCGGCCGTCTCCTCGGGGGTGCGGGCGGTGGCGAGGATCAGTTCCGCCTCGTCCTCGGCGAAGACGCACCCGGCGGCACGCAGCGCGGAGACGACGGCGGAGGGGGAGGGCGGTACGGGAGTGGGCATGGATGCCTTTCGGGAGCGCGAAGCATCAGGGCGCTCCCGCGGTCACCGCTGCCGGTGCACCGCGCCGTAAGGAGGGGTGAGCACCCCGGCCGACACAGCGGTGATGGGACTCACCTCCTCGCCCTCGGGGCCGCGGACCCCCGCGACCGGACGGTCACACTACCGCAACGCTCCGCCACGGCCCACCGCACCGGGGAACGGGAACGGCCGCGTGCGTCACGCGGCCGTGAGTCCGTCCTCCGGGCGGGCGGCGCCTCGGGCGCGGTCGGTCAGACCCCGACCGTCTCCTCGATCTCCTCCTCGGCCGCTTCCTCGGCGTCCGCCCCGGACGCCGCCCCGTCCCGGGCGCGGACCGCGGATCCGACGGACGCGGCGCCGGTCCCGGTCTCCGTCGCGGTCCCGGCGGCAGGCCCCTGCGGCGCCGGGCGGCGGGTGCGCTCGTACAGGCCGGCGACGGCGGTCACCAGCAGACCGGCCAGCAGCCAGCCCGCGAGGGTCCACAGGTCGCGCGCGAGGCCGTCGCCACCGAAGTAGAGCAGGCTGCGGGCGCCCTCGACGAGACCCGCGCCGTTCCAGAAGGCGTGCAGGGTGCCGAAGAAGCCGTTCTGGAGCTCGGGACGGAACAGTCCGCCGGAGCTGGTGAAGTTCAGCATCACGAACAGCACCATCATGGCCAGCGTCGTCCAGCGCTTGAGGAAGGTGTGCAGGCCGACGCCGACGAGGAGGATGCCGGCCGAGTACAGCCAGGCCATGCCCCACACGCCCGCGAGGTCGTGGTGGGCGAGGTGGAACACCGGGCCGGCGAGGAGCGCGCCGATGCCGCCGACCACGGCGGAGACGCCGAGCGCGAGCAGCGCGCGCACGCGCATCGCGAGCGCGGCACCCGCGGCGCCGAGCGCGGCGACCGAGGCGTAGGAGCCGATGCTGACCGCGACCAGCAGGAAGAACAGGCCCTGTCCGGTGGGGTCGTCGGCGACGGGCGCGGCCACGTCGGTGACCTTCAGCGGCAGGCCCCGCTCGGCGGCGACCGGCATGAAGACCTTCTCCACGGCGGTCGCGCCCATGTCGGAGGCGGCACTGGCGACCAGCAGCTCGGGGGCCTTCGCGCTGGGCACATAAGCGCCGGTGACGTCTCGGGAGTCGAGCAGACGGACGGCGTCGGCGCGCGTGGCGACGGTACGGACGTCGAGCCCGTCCCCCGCGGTGTCCTTGACCGTCTGCGCGAAGACCTTGGTCTGCGGGGCGGTGCCGACGACGGCGACCGGCAGGTGGTGCGGCTCGGGGGTGACGAACGCACCCATGTAGGCGAGCCCCATGCCGATGCACATCAGCAGCGGGGTGATCAGGTGCGTGAGCACGTGGCGCAGTGCCGGTGACCTCATCGCGCGCGGCCCTCCAAAGGTTGGCTTATACAACTCATTTTCTAGTTGTACTATACAACTAGAACCCCGGAGGAGGTATTCCCGTGAGCGCAGCGGAGTCGGCCGTCGAGACGATCCAGCGCGAGATGACCGTGTTCGCCCGCCGGGCCCGGGCCTCGGCCGGCCGCATGCACCCCGAGCTGTCGCTGGTGTCCTACACCCTGCTGGGCCACCTGGAGGAGCGCGGCGGCTGCCGGGCCACCGACCTGGCGGCCCACTACGCCCTGGACAAGTCCACGGTGAGCCGCCAGGTGGCCGCGCTGGAGCGGGCCGGGCTGATCGAACGCCGGCTGGACCCGGAGGACCACCGGGTACAGGTGCTGCACCTGACCGGGGCCGGCGAGGACATCCTCGCCCAGGTCACCCGCAGCCGCCGGACCGCCTTCCGGGAGCGGCTCGCGGACTGGCCCGAGGAGGACCTGGTGCGCTTCGCGGCCTACCTGGAGCGGTACAACGCGGCCCCGGGCGACACGAGCACCGACACCGGCTCCGCCCCGGGCACCGGCACCGGCCTCGACTGAGCACCCGCCCGGACACGGCACCGCGGAGGTGTCGCACCCGGACCGGGCACCGGCCGGGCGCCCGGCCGGCTCACGGCTCCGGCCGGCTCACCGCCCCGGCCGGTCCTCGCGGTCACGCCACCGGAACCGCCGGCCGCCCGTCCACCAGCCGCTGCGGCGCGCGGGCCGCCAGGAACAGGGTGTGGCGGCGCAGCCGGAAGCCCAGCGACTCGTACAGCCGCACGGCCCTGGTGTTCTGCGCGCCGGTGTGCAGGAACGGGGTCTCGGCGCGCTCCCGGATGCCGTGCGCGACCGCGAGGACCAGCCGGGTGGCCAGCCCCTCGCCGCGGAAGGCCGGATCGGTGCAGACCGCGCTGATCTCGGTCCAGCCCGGCGGGTGCAGCCGCTCCCCCGCCATGGCGACGAGCGCGCCGCCGCGCCGGATGCCCAGGTAGGTGCCGAGTTCCACGGTGCGCGGCAGGAACGGGCCCGGCTCGGTGCGGGCCACGAGGTCGAGCATCTCGGGGACGTCCGCCGGGCCCAGGCGCACCGCTTCGGCGTCCGGGGCGGCGGCGACGCCGTCGTCGACCAACTGCACGCCCTCCACCCGGGAGGTGATCTCCCAGCCCTCCGGCACCTCCCCCCGGTAGCCGGGCAGCGGGACCTCGGCGCCCGGCCCCGCCAGTTCGGCGAGGTCCGCCCAGTCCTGGGCGTCCGGCACATCGGGCAGGGCCAGCCACGGCGAGACGTCGAGGGGGTAGCGCAGCACCCGGCCGCGCCGCTCGGCGAAGTGGGCGTGCGGGCCGGTCAGGGAGGCGAGCGCCGGATTGTCGAGGACGTGCGGGACTTCGGCGGCACTCTGACCGGGACCGCCCGGACCGCTGCTCACGATGCTCACGCGGCCACCTCGGTCGCCGCCCTCGGGACGTACTGCTGGAACATCCTCGTTTCCTCGCTCTCCTCGCGCCGACACCGGCACTGAGCGGCAAGGAGACGTACCGGGCCGGGTATTCCCGGCCTCAGGAACAGTTCACGCCATCGCAATGATCGGGCGCGTGACCAGGGGCGGGGCCCCCGATGGCGGCAGCGTACGGTTGAACCATGAACGTCACGCGAGGCTTCACGGGCCGCCCGCGCGTCCACCGGCCCGGGCTCCCGCCCGGACAGTACGACGCGGGTGACGACTGGCCCGTCCTGTCCGCCGAGGTCACCCCGGACCTCGGGCCCGGCGACTGGTCCTTCCGGATCGACGGCCTGGTCGAGGAGGAGCACACCTGGGACTGGGACGCCGCCCACGCGCTGCCGGCGTCGGCGTACGAGGGTGACATCCACTGCGTGACCGGCTGGTCGAAGTTCGGCGTGGGATTCGGCGGCGTCTCGCTGGACGCCTTCTTCGATGTGGTGCGACCCCATGTGTCCGCCACCCATGCCATCGCCTACTCCCACACGGGTTACACCACCAACCTGCCCCTCTCCGACCTCACCGGCGGCCGGGCCTGGATCGCCTGGGAGTACGGGGGCGAGCCGCTGCCCGCCGAGCACGGCGGCCCGGCCCGGTTGCTGGTACCGCATCTCTACTTCTGGAAGAGCGCCAAGTGGATCGCGGGCATCACGCTCCTCGACCACGACGAGCCCGGTTTCTGGGAGCGCAACGGCTACCACGCCCGCGGCAACCCCTGGGAGGAGCAGAGGTACTCCGGTGACTGAGACGGTGACCCAGCCGGCGCCCGGGCCGGCACCAGGCACGACGGCCCGCGCGGCGACCGAGACGGCGACCGGTACGGCGAGCGGTACGCCGGCCGCCGTGGCACGGTTCGCGGTGCCCGGACGGATCGCGGTGAGCGAGGGCGCGGCGGCGGTGTGGCGGACCGCCACCCTGACGGAGATCCGGCGCGAGACGCCCCGGGCGACCACGTTCCGCCTGGCCGTGCCGGAGTGGGCGGGACATCTGCCCGGCCAGCACCTCCTGCTGCGGCTGACCGCGCCGGACGGGTACGTCGCGCAACGCCACTACTCGATCGCGTCGGCGCCGGACGGCTCCGGGCACATCGAGCTGACCCTCGACCGGGTGCCGGACGGCGAGGTCTCCGGCTGGTTCCACACCGTGGCCCGGCCCGGTGACACCGTCGAGGTACGCGGCCCGGTGAGCGGCTTCTTCGCCTGGCCGGGCGACCGGCCCGCGCTGCTGCTCGGGGCCGGTTCCGGGGTCGTGCCGCTGATGTCGATGGTCCGGCACCACCGGGCGCGCGGCCTGACCGTGCCGCTGCGGCTGCTGGTGTCCGCGCGCAGCCCGGAGGAGCTGATCTACGCGGCGGAGCTGGGCGCCGAGACGACGCCCGTGTTCACCCGCAGCGCGCCGACCGGTGTGCCGGTGGGCCGTATGTCGGCCGCACATGTGGCGCCGCTCCTGGCCGAGCCGCCGACCGGTGGGTGGGAGGCCTATGTGTGCGGATCCAACGCGTTCGCCGAGCACGCGTCCCGGCTGCTGGTCGCGGCGGGGCAGCCGGTGGACCGCATCCGGATCGAGCGGTTCGGCTGAGCCACCGGGGATCGCCGGCGGACGGTCGACCCGGCCACGCGTCCTCGGTCACCGGTCCGCGGCCACCCGTCCTCGGCCACCGGCTGCGGGCGGCCGGCAGCCGGGGCCCGGCCACCCGTGCCCGGAGCCGCTCACCCGCCCCGCCCGGAGCAAGCGCTTACTCACGGTCCGGCCAGCGGCGCTCTCCGCCTCCCGCCGGACCTCCCCGAGATCGCTTCCCCTGCTCACGGCCCTGGCGGGGCGTCCGGCCGTCCACGTACGGTGAGGTGACGCAGTCTCCCTTCACCAAGGCGGTTGTTGATGGCCCTGTTCGACCTCCCCCTCGACGAACTCCGCGCGTACCGCAGTGGGTCCACCGCGCCCGCGGACTTCGACACCTTCTGGGACAAGACGCTCCAGGAGGCGCGCGAGCACGACCTGGACGCGCGGTTCGAGCCGGTGGAGACCGGGCTGTCCACGGTCGAGGTGTACGACGTGACGTTCGCCGGGTTCGGCGGCCACCCCGTGAAGGGCTGGCTGCGCCTGCCGGCCGGGGCCACCGAACCTCTGCCGCTGGTCGTGGAGTTCCTCGGGTACGGCGGCGGGCGCGGTCTGGCGCACGAGAACCTCCTGTGGGCGTCGACGGGCCGGGCGCACTTCCTGATGGACACCCGCGGGCAGGGCAGCGCCTGGGGCGGCGGGGGCGCGACGGCGGACCCGGTGGGCGCGGCACCGTCGTATCCCGGCTTCATGACGCGGGGCATCGAGGCGCCCGAGAGCTACTACTACCGCCGGGTGTTCACGGACGCCGTGCGGGCGGTCGAGGCGGCCCGTTCACATCCGCTGGCCGACGCGACGCGGACGGTGGCGCTCGGCGCGAGCCAGGGCGGCGGCATCACGCTGGCCGTCGGCGCCCTGGTCCCCGACCTGGTCGCCATCGCCCCGGACGTGCCGTTCCTGTGCGACTTCCCGCGGGCGGCCACACTGACGGACCGTCATCCGTACCGGGAGATCGGCCTGTTCCTCAAGACGCACCGCGGACGCCTGACGGACGCGCTGCGCACCCTGTCCTACTTCGACGGGGTGCACTTCGCGGCCCGCGGCCGGGCCCCGGCCCTGTTCTCGACGGCGCTGGAGGACGAGACCTGCCCGCCGTCGACCGTGTTCGCGGCGTTCAACGCGTGGGCCGCGGAGGACAAGACGATCGAGGTGTACGACTTCAACGACCACGAGGGCGGCGGCCCCTTCCACGAGGCGGCGAAGGTGCGCTGGCTGCGGTCGTACGCCTGATCCACCGCCCCCGCCCCCCCGTGGGCGGGGGCGGGCCGGGAGGACGTCCCCACCCTTCCCTCCGGTCCGACCAGTCGGTATGTTCGGAGCGCCCGGGCCGCGGTGGCGCGGCCCGGTCTTCCCGGCGACGACGGAGGCCACATGTCCGCGCAGGAGACACGGCAGACACCTCAACCCGAGGCAGCGGTCCACGGGCACTGCGACCCGCGGTTCGCGGCGGTGCGGGAGGTGTTCGAGGAGAACTTCCGGGAGCGGGACGAACTCGGCGCCGCGGTGGCGGTCACCGTGGCGGGTGAGACGGTGGTGGACCTGTGGGGTGGCTGGGCGGACGCGGCCGGCACCCGGCCCTGGGAACGCGACACCGTGGTGAACGTGTGGTCGACCACCAAGGGGCCGGTGGCGCTGTGCGCGCACCTGCTCGCCGACCGGGGACTGCTCGACCTCGACGCCCCGGTCGCCGACTACTGGCCGGAATTCGCCGCCGCGGGCAAGGAGAAGGTGCTCGTCCGGCACCTGTTGTCCCACCGGGCCGGGCTCTGCGGCCTGCGGGAGCCGCACTCTCTGGAGCAGCTGTACGACTGGGAGCTGACGACCGCGCGGCTCGCGGCCATGGCCCCGTGGTGGGAGCCGGGCACCCGGTCCGGGTACCACGCGCTGACGTACGGCTTCATGGTCGGAGAGGTCGTGCGCCGGGTCTCGGGGCTGCTGCCGGGAGCCTTCCTGGCGCGGGAGGTGACCGGACCGCTCGGGATCGACTTCACCGTCGGCCTGCCGGAGCGGGAGTCCGCCCGGGCCGCCGAACTGGTGCGCGCCCCGGTCGCGACGAGCGGCCGGCAGGCGGCCCTCTTCGGCCGGCTGGCACCCGCCGCGCTGGCCGCCCTGACCAATCCCGTGGCCGGCGCGGCGGAGGCCAACACCCCCGCCTGGCGGGCGGCGGAGATCCCCGCGGCCAACGGGCACGGCACCGCCCGCGCGGTGGCGGCCCTGTACGGCGTGTTCGCCGGGCGCGGCTCCCACGGCGGCCGGCGGATCCTGTCGCCGGAGGCGGTGGAGCGGGTGCGCGAGGGGCAGGGGCGCTGCCGCGACCTCGTGCTCGGCGCGGGGATCGACCGGGAGACGGAGATCGGGCTCGGACTGTGGCTGAGCGGACCGCAGGGCTCGTACGGACCGAATGAGCGTGCTTTCGGCCATGACGGGTTCGGCGGTTCCTGCGGACTCGCCGACCCCGAGGCGGGCGTGTCTCTGGGTTACGTGATGAACCGGATGGGGCCGCACATCGCCGACGATCCCCGGAAGACCGCCCTGGTCGACGCCCTCTACAGCGCTCTGTGACCCCGTGCCGCGCCCCCGGGTGACCACGCACCGTGCGGACGGGTTTCGGCCGAACCGACGGACCACCCTTCCCTTGTGGTTTAGACCAATGCTAATTGTGGTCGCGCAACGAACCCGTACGGCTACGTTTTGTCACCGACAGGAGGCGCGGCATGGCCCGCACCACCCCCCACGAACCCCCGCCCAGCGACGACCGGCCCCTGTACGGGCGGATCGCGGCGCTGCTGCTGGACGAACTGCGCGACGGCACCATCCCACCGGGTGAGCGGCTGCCGGGCGAGCGGCACCTGGCCACCTATTTCGGGGTCAGCCGGGAGACCGTCCGGCAGGCCCTGGACGTGCTGCGCCGCAACGGCGTGGTCACCACCGACCGGCGCGGCAGCCACGCCACGCTGCCCGGTCGGCCGGTCGAGGCGCCGCAGTCGCTCACCTTCCCGGTCGGGGCCCGGTCCGCGGACCCGTGTGCGCTGGACCGGGCGACGGTGACCTGGGAGGCCCCGCCGCCGGAGCACGCGGAGGCGCTGGGGCTGGCCGCGCACCGGCCGACGCTGGTGCACCGCTACCGGTCGGCCACACCGGACGGCCGGTCGCTGCGGACGGCCGTGACATCGTTTTCCGCGGTGGCGCTGGCCGAGGTGGCCGAGCTGGCCCGCTACCGCGACCGGGCCGACGGGGCGACGCCCGCGCAGCTGCGGCGGGCGTACGACTGGATGCGCAAGGCCGGGCTGACCCTGCACCACCGGGACGCGATCACCCAGGTCGGTGACGCCTCCTCGGTGCGGGTGACCCGGCGCGTGCACGACCAGTACGCACGCCCCCTGGAGATCACCGATCTCGTGGTGCACGCGGAACAGGACGCGCTGGTCTACGAGTTCACCTCGCCGGCCGCCGGCTGACCCGCCGGTCGCGGCGCGTCGTCCCTGCGGGCCACCACCAGCCGGGCGCGTGGGCTGCCGTCAGGGCGCCTGCCGAAGCCGGGCAGGGCACCCAGTTCGACCGTGAAACCGGCGCGGGTCAGCTCCCTCGTCACCGCACCGAGCCGGAAGGCCCGGTAGTACATGACGAAGGGCGGCCGCCACAGGGCGTTGCGCGCTCGCATCACCGCGTCGAATCCGGTCAGCAGCCAGAAGTCGCGCCGCGCGGGGCGGGGCGGGGCCGGCACCGGGAAGACGAAACGGCCGCCGGGGCGCAGCACGGAGTGGACCTGGGTGAAGAGTCCCGGCAGTTCCCGGGGCAGGAAGTGCCCGAAGGCCCCGAAGGAGACGACGAGGTCGAAGGCGGCGGTGAAGGGCAGGGCCCGGGCGTCACCGCGCACCCAGGCCGGGGCGGGGCCGTGCGCGGGGCGCGGCCGGTACCGGGCGACATCGAGCATGCCGGCGCTGAAGTCGACGCCGGTGACGCTGCGGTGGCACAGCCGGGCCAGCATCTCCGTGCCCGCGCCGGTGCCGCAGCACAGGTCGAGTCCGTCCGCGAAGGGACCGAGCGGAGCCAGCGCCCGCGCCGTGGCGTCCAGTACCCGGTCGGACGTCCGGAAGGGGGTGTGGTCGAACTTCGGGGCGAGCAGGTCGTAACCGCGCTCGACGGACGACAGTGCCTGTGCGGCGAGTTCGCGCAGCGTGGGGCCTTCGGGACCGAACATCCCGTCAGCGTAAGGGTGCTGACCGGGCGGGCGCGTGCCGCGGGCGGGGGTTCAGCGTCGCGGAGGGCTGCGGCACGTCAGCCGTAGGTGGCGTGGCAGAGCCGCACGACGTCCGGTGCGGCCACGCCGTCCGCGCGGCGGCACAGTTCCCGCATCCGCTCCGTGGGCGGCCG
Organism: Streptomyces sp. NPDC100445; assembly: GCF_044759735.1. Classification (NCBI taxonomy): domain Bacteria; kingdom Bacillati; phylum Actinomycetota; class Actinomycetes; order Kitasatosporales; family Streptomycetaceae; genus Streptomyces; species Streptomyces sp. NPDC100445. Next base: position 167,713 of record NZ_JBIVZV010000011.1, read on the forward strand.
GTGGGCGGGGCGGAAGTGCGGGGCGCGGTGCCGTACGGCGGCCCGGCGGCGCGGGTGCGGACGGTGGGCCCGCGGGGCGGGCCGCACCCGGTGGGGCGCGGCGGGCACGACGACGCGCGCGGGCGCGGAGTCGCCGCGCGGGGCGCCGCTCCGCTCCGGGGCGGCCGCCGGCGCGTGCTCCTTCCCGTGCCCCGGGCCCGTGCGCACGAGCGCCGCGGGTCCGGTCGGGGGGCTGAGCGGCACGTCGAGGGCCGAGGACGTCACCGCCGCGTCCGGCGCGAACGGGCGCTGGGAACGGGCGGCGTCCGGCAGGGCGCCGGGGCGGACGGTGGTGCAGCCGGCGACGCTCACGAGCGCCGCGAGCAGCAGCGGAAGTAGTCGGCGAGGCACCCGCCCACTGTGCTGCATCGGGGGTGGTCCGGGCGGCCGGGACGCGCGGGGACCACTCCGACGAGCGATCGGCCGGGCACGGACTGGACGGCCGCGGCGGTGCGTCCGTCCCGGCCGCGGCGGCCGGGGCGGTGCGCCCGCCGTCAGTGGTCCGGCCGGGGTGCGGCAGCGCTCACGGCGGTGTCGCGGCGGCGCGCCAGGATCGCGAGGACCCGCTCGCACCAGCGCAGGTTCTCCTCCTCCAGGGCGATTCCGCCCATGAGGGTGAGGTACGGTCCGACGCGCTCGGCCGTGCGCAGGAACTCGTCCTCCGTGCGCCCGTCGAGCAGCCGCTCGCGCACGCGCCGGTAACGGCCGAGCTTGCCGCGCGCCCACCCCATCCGTTCCTCGATCAGCGCCATGGTGACGTCCGGGTCGCCGCCGTCCATCGCCTGGATCTTGACGAGGAGTTCGTCGCGCAGCGCGGCGGGGCGCTTGGGCGGGCGCGCGGCGAAGGCGCTCAGCTCGGCCCGGCCCGCCTCGGTCAGGGTGAACATCCGTTTGTTGGGCCGGCGTTCCTGCTCCACCGTGCGGGCCCGGACCAGCCCGTCACCCGCGAGGCGCTCCAGTTCCCGGTAGAGCTGCTGCGGGGTGGCGGGCCAGAAGTTCGCGAGCGAGACGTCGAAGGTCTTCGACAGCTCGTAGCCCGAGGCCTCGCCCTCCAGGAGGGCGGCCAGGACGGCGTACCTGAGGGACATGTGGACAGGCTAGCAGTCGTTGATTAATCTCATCCGCACCTATTCAATTAGTTGACTATCTGGCGGGAGATCCGGATGCGAGCGTTCCGTGAAGCGGTCGAGGCCCGGGACATGGCCGCCGTCGAGGCACTGCTGGCCGAGGACGTGGTCTTCACCAGCCCGGTCGTGTTCAAGCCGTACACGGGCAGGGCGATCACCGCGGCGATCCTGCGCGCGGTTGTGGAGGTCTTCGAGGACTTCCGCTACGTCCGGGAGATCGGCGACCCGGACGGCGCGGACCACGCGCTGGTCTTCCGGGCGCGGGTGGGCGGCCGCGAGCTGACGGGCTGCGACTTCCTGCACGTCGACGAGCGCGGCCTGATCGACGAGTTCATGGTGATGGTCCGGCCGCTGTCGGGCGCGCAGGCCCTCGCCGAGGCCATGGGCGCGCGCTTCGAGCGGATCACCCGGGAGGCCGGGGCGCGGCCGGTGTGAGCGGCCGGTCCGCGCGCGCCGGCCGGCCGGGTCAGTCCCTGAGCTGCCGCAGCGTCGCCTTGGTGTCGGTCTTCAGCCAGGTGACGATGTCGGTGAGCGCGGGCGGGTTCTTGTCCTGGGCGTACGAGGTGAGGTAGAGGCTGTAGGTCATGACGTACGTGACCCAGCCGTCGCGGACGGCGAGCGTGGCGTATCGGGAGCCGCCGGAGGAGCCGCTCACGGTGTCCTGGCTGACCAGGTAGGCCTCGTCGCCGATGCCCTCGACCCGGTCGACGTCGTAACCGCTGTGGCTCTCGCCGTAGTTCTTCCAGCCGGCCGTGAACTCGGGCCCGGGATCGGTCTTCTTGTGCAGGTCCAGCTGGAGCGTCAGGTAGGCGTCCGCGTAGGACGAGCCGGATTTCTTCAGGCTCAGGCTGCAATACCCCTCGTCCAGCGCCTTGTCCTTGAGGGAGGTGCGGGTCGGCGCCGAGTCGTCCTGGGTGTACTCGTCCTTGAAGGAGGAGTAGTCGGCGCCGGAGCACAGGTTGGAGGGTGCCGTGTAGCCGCGCAGGTCCGCGTGGTCGCTTCTGCCCCCGAGGGCGAAGACACCGGCGGCCCAGGCCGCCGAGGCCACGACGGCGCCGACTGCGGCCCACAGCACCGCCCGGCCGGCTCTGCCACCGGACCGGGGCGCGGGCGGTACGGGACCGAACGACGGGGCCTGGGCGTAGGGGTTCCCCGGCTGCGGCTGTCCGGGGACGGGGCCGCCGACCATCGCGGGCTGCGCGTAGAAGCCTCCGGCCGGGGGCGACTGCGGGTGGGGGTAGGGGTAGGCCGTCGGCTGCGGGGGGACGGCTGGTTCCGGCGCGGACTGCTGGGGCTGTTGGGGCTGGGGCGCGGGCTGGTCGGCGGGCTGTGAGGGCTGCGGTGGCGTGGACATGGCGTGAAGATAGTGCACGGTTGGCGGTCAAGTCCGCCGACGTCCGGGATTGTTATGGTCTAGGACCCCCGCCCGCGTGAGGCCCGTCCGCGACTCGGGGCGCCGGTGTTCCGAGGCGCACCGGAAGGCTGCGCACACTGTTGCCGACGAAGCCCGCGTGCGGCGTCAGGTCGCCGTCGGGTACGGCCTGACACAGCGCCGGGAAGCGGGTGAACAGCCCCTCCAGAGCGACCGTGGCCTCCAGCCGGGCCAGCGGCGCGCCCAGGCAGTAGTGGACGCCGTGACCGAGGGACAGGTGCCGGACGGCACCGGGCCGGGCTGGGCGGGTGACGTCGAAGCGGCCGGCGTCCGGGCCGTGCGCCGCGGGGTCGCGACCGGCGGCCGCGTACCCGGCGAGGACGGGGGTGCCGGCGGGGAGGAGCGTGCCGGCGACGGTGAGGTCCCGCACCGGGTAGCGGAACGGGAAGTAGGAGACCGGCGCGTCCCAGCGGAGGGTCTCCTCCACGACGTCCGCCCAGCTCGCCCCGCCCGCGCGGACCAGGGCGAGTTGGGCGGGGTGGGCGCACAGGGCGCGTACGGCGTTGGTGATGAGGTTGAGCGTGGTCTCGTGCCCGGCGATGATCACGAGCAGCAGGGTGCCGATCAGTTCCCGGGGGTCGAGCCGGCCGCCGCCCTCGTCGCGGGCGGCGATGAGCGCGCTGGTGAGGTCGTCACCGGGGTGCGCGGCGCGGACGGCGGCGATCTCCTCCAGCACGGCGAGCAGTTCGCGGTGGGCGGCGACGGCCTCGGCCGGCGGGGTGCCGGTGGCGACGACCTTGCCGCCGAGGTCGTGCAGCCGGGCACGGAAGCGGACGTCCACGCCGAGGAGTTCGCAGATCACGCCCATCGGCAGGGGCAGGGCGAAGTGCCGGCGCAGGTCGGCGACACCGCCGCCCGCGGCGGCGGCCCGCGCCAGGCCGTCGAGCAGGGTGCCGGTCGACTCCTCGACGCGCGGGCGCAGTCCGGCGATCCGCCGGGGGGTGAAGGCCTGGCTGACGAGGGACCTCAGCCGCCGGTGGTCGTCGCCGTCGGCGGTGGTCATGCCCGGGACGGTGGCGAACGTCAGCAGGGGCCAGTCCGGGGCGAGCCGGCCCTCCCTCAGTGCCGTGAAGTGGCGCGGATCCTTGGCGACTTCGGGGTGCTGGAGGAACTCCCGCAGCGCCTCGTGCCCGAGTACGGCCATGCCCTCGATCCCGCCGGGCAGCTCGACCGGGGCCACGGCGCCCTCGGACAGCAGCCGCGCGCCCACCGCGTGCGGGCAGCCGCCGGCCGGGTCCAGGCGGTGCGGGGTGCGTGCGGGTGTGGTCTCCACGGAGTCTCCTGACGTTCCCCTGACAGGACGGTCGGTCGTGGCGCCGCGACCGGTCCCGTCGGGGGCCGGCGCGCCGGGTCGTCGCGGGCCGCCGGTCCCGCCTCGGCCGGTGGGACGGCGAGGACGAGGGCCCGTGCTCGGGCCGCCCCTGCCTCCGCCGTCCGGGAATGCTCCGGCCCGGTGGCTTGTTGACGCGGTCACGGACGTGGCACCCCGCCGGGTGGTACGGTTCCGTCAGCACTCGTGCACGCCCACCGTGGGCGCCGGTGCCAGTCTCCCTCTTTCACGCTGATCTGTTCGCCGTTTCCCGGATTCCCGGCTCCCGGCCCGTCAGCTTCTCCGCACCAGCCGTCACGGGCGTTCCGTCCCGTGTCCGGAGTGCCGTTCCGCCGCTCGGAGGCAGCCGTCCGCGCCTCCCCCTCGCGGCCCCACCCCCTTCGCCGTACTTGCGTCCCGTCCGCGAAAGGACACCCCCTCATGACCGCCACACTCGAACACTCCCCCGAGACCCGGCAGCTCCGGGCCGCCCCGACCGTCACCGGTGTCCTGCACGTCGACGCGCACGGCAAGGGACACCTGAGGGCCGCGAGCCTCCTCGCCTCGCCCCTCGACCCGCAGGTCCCCGCCGCCCTGATCCGCCGCCACGGACTGCGCACCGGCGACCTGGTCGAGGGCGTCCGAGGCGCCCAGCGCGCGCTGACCGAGGTCGCGCGCGTCGACGGACGCGCCCCCGGCGACCTGCGCTCCCGGCGGCACTTCCGCGACCTGACCCCGCTCCACCCGCACCGGCGCCTCCGCCTCGAACACCCCGCCTCCGGACTGGCCGGACGCGTCACCGATCTGCTCGCGCCGGTCGGCAAGGGCCAGCGCGGCCTGATCGTGGCACCGCCGAAGAGCGGCAAGACCGTACTGCTCCAGCAGCTCGCCGCCGCCGTGGCCGGCAACCATCCCGAGTGCCGGCTGATGGTCGTCCTGCTGGACGAGCGGCCCGAGGAGGTCACCGAGATGCGGCGCTCGGTGCGCGGCGAGGTGTACGCCTCCACGTTCGACCGGTCGCCCCGGGAGCACATCGCCCTGGCCGACCTCGTCGTGGAGCGGGCGAAACGCCTGGTGGAGGCCGGTGAGGACGTCGTCGTCCTGCTGGACTCGCTGACCCGGCTGTGCCGGGCCCACAACAACGCCTCCGCCGCGGGCGGCCGGACCCTGAGCGGCGGTGTCGACGCGGGCGCGCTGCTCGGTCCCAAGCGGCTCTTCGGCGCCGCCCGGCAGGCCGAGGAGGGCGGTTCCCTCACCATCCTCGCCACCGCGCTGGTGGAGACGGGCTCCCGCGCCGACGGCTTCTTCTTCGAGGAGCTGAAGGGCACGGGCAACATGGAGCTCCGGCTGGACCGGGAACCCGCCGCCCGCCGGCTCTTCCCCGCCGTGGACATCGACGCCACCGGCACCCGCCGCGAGGAACTGCTCCTGACCCCGTCCGAGTCGACTGCCGTCACCGGCCTGCGCCGCGCCCTGCGTTCCCGGGAGACCGGGCCGGCCGCCCTGGAGACCCTCCTGGCACGGCTGCGCGCCACCCCGGACAACGCCGCGTTCCTGCGGCAGATCCTGCCCACCCTGCCGACGGGCTGACCGCCGGGCCGGGGGTGGACCGCTGCGGCATCCGGGCGCTCCGTTGAGCCGAACGGCCCGGGCGGAGCGGCACAGTAGCCCCCCGCTCCGTACGTTGATCATATGATCACCGGACTTGCTTATCGGACGGCCGCGTCGGCCTGCGCCCTGTGCGTGACCGGCCTGCTGGTGCTCACGCCGGCCGCTGCCGCCGCCGGCGCCCGGCCCGGGGAGCCCGCGCCCCCCGCCCCCCGGTCCGCCGCGCCCGGGCCCGCCCTGCTCTACCGCTCCGGCACCCTGGTCCGGCCGCGGCCCGGCGCGCCCGGGGTGCCGGACGTCTCGGCGCTGTCCTGGCTGGTCGCCGACGCCGGCAGCGGGGAGGTGCTGGCCGCGGGCGACGCCCACCGCAAGCTGCCGCCCGCCAGCACCCTCAAGACCCTGTTCGCGCTCACCGTGCTGCCGAAGCTGCCCGACGGCATGCGGCACACCGTGCGGTACGAGGAGCTGGAGGACGTCCCCGAGGGCAGCAGCCTGGTCGGCGTCGAGGAGGGGCACACCTACGAGGTGGCCGACCTGTGGCGCGGTGTCTTCCTCAGCTCCGGGAACGACGCCGTGCACGTGCTGGCCTCGCTGAACGGCGGCTGGACCGCCACGGCCGCGCGGATGCAGGTCAAGGCCCGTGCGCTCGGCGCCCTGGACACGCACGTCGTCTCCCCGGACGGCTACGACACCCCCGGCCAGGTGTCCTCCGCGTACGACCTGGCGGTGTTCGGCCGGGCGGGCCTCGCCGACCCCGCCTTCGCCCGGTACTGCGCCACCCCCGAGGCCCGTTTCCCCGGTGACGGGTCGCCGTACGAGATCGAGAACACCAACCGGCTGCTGACCGGCGAGGACGGCGTGGCGCCCTACCCGGGCCTCGTCGGCATCAAGAACGGCTACACCAGCGACGCGGGCAACACCCTCGTGGCCGCGGCCCGCCGGGGCGGGCGGACCCTGGTGGTGACCGTCATGAACCCGCAGTCCGGCGGCGGGTTCGCGGTGTACGAGGAGGCGCGCGCCCTGCTCGACTGGGGCTTCGCGGCGGCCGGTCGGGTCGACCCGGTCGGGTCGCTGGACGGGCTGCGCGCCGCGCCCCGCCCGGCGGCGTCCGTCAAGCCGGTGGCGGCGGCCACCGCGCCGGCTCCGGACGGTGACTCGGGCTGGTCCGGGACCGCCGTCGTGGCGGGGCTGGGGCTCGGCGCGGGAGCCGTGGCGCTGACCCTGCGGACCAAGAACGGCCGGACGTCCGGCCGCTGACACGGCGTCCCGTCCGGGCGGTGCGCCGCCACGGGGGCCGACCTGCCCAGGTGTCCGGCGCGGGTCCGTACCCACGGTGGCGCGGCCGGCTACCGGGCCTCCCGCCGCCGTGGCGGTGGTCCGGCCGGGCCGTCGCGAGGAGTGCGGCCCGCGCCGGGCCGGCCGGTCAGAACACCGACAGCCCGGTAAGGGTCGTGAACCGGTCCAGCGCCGCGACGCCAGCCACGGAGTTGCCGCGCTCGTCCAGGCCCGGGCTCCACACGCACAGCGTGCACCGGCCCGGCACCACCGCGATGATCCCGCCACCGACGCCGCTCTTGCCGGGCAGGCCCACGCGGTAGGCGAAGTCACCGGCCGCGTCGTAGGTGCCGCAGGTCAGCATGACCGCGTTGACCTGCTTGGCCTGGCTGCGGCTGAGCAGCCGGCTGCCGTCGGCGCGGATGCCGTGCCGGGCGAGGAAGCCGGTGGCGAGCGCCAGGTCGGCGCAGGACGCGGCCACGGAACACTGCCGGAAGTACTGGTCGAGCAGGACCGGCACCTCGTTGTCGATGTTGCCGTAGGACGCCATGAAGTGCGCGAGGGCGGCATTGCGGGCACCGTGGGCGGTCTCCGACGCGGCGACCTCCAGGTCGAAGTCGAGGGCCGAGTTGCCGCTCTCGGCGCGCAGGAAGGCCAGCAGTTCCCCGGCCGCGTCCCCGGTACGGGTCTGGAGGCGGTCGGTGACGACGAGGGCGCCCGCGTTGATGAACGGGTTGCGGGGGATGCCGCTCTCGTACTCCAGCTGCACGAGCGAGTTGAACGGGTTGCCGGAGGGTTCCCGGCCCACGTGCTCCCACAGTTCGTCGCCCTCGCGCGCCAGGTCCAGGGCCAGCGTGAACACCTTGGTGATCGACTGGGCGGAGAACGGCTGCCGCCACTCCCCCACGCCGTACACCGTGCCGTCGGTCTCGGCGACGGCCATGCCGAAACGGCGGGGGTCGTGGGCGGCGAGCGCCGGGATGTAGTCGGCGGACCGGCCGCGGCCGGGGGTGCGGTCGATCTCCGCCATGATGCGGTCGAGAACCGATCGGAACTGCGAGGACATGATCGTCATCATGCCGCACGGCCGACGCGGGGGCGTCCGGAGCCCGGACCGCCCCCGCCGGCCGGGCGGGGGCGGCCCCGGTCAGACGGCCGGGGCCGTCCCGGTGCCCGCCAGCACCTCGGGCCGCAGCAGCTCGGTGAGCCGTTCGGCCGGCAGCAGACCCTTCTCCAGGACCAGTTCGGCCACGCCCCGGCCGGTCGCGAGGGCTTCCTTGGCGATGCCGGTCGCGGCCGTGTAGCCGATGTGCGGGTTGAGGGCGGTGACCAGTCCGATGGAGTTCTCCACGGTCGCCCGCAGCCGCTCGGTGTTGGCGGTGATGCCGGACACGCAGCGTTCGGCCAGCGTGAGACAGGCGTTGCGCAGGTGCGTGACGGACTCCGACAGCGAGTGCAGGATGACCGGCTCGAAGGCGTTGAGCTGGAGCTGGCCGGCTTCGGCGGCCATCGTGATGGCGACGTCGTTGCCGATCACCTCGAAGGCGACCTGGTTGACCACCTCGGGGATGACCGGGTTGACCTTGCCCGGCATGATCGAGGAACCGGCCTGCACCGGCGGCAGGTTGATCTCGCCCAGTCCGGCGCGCGGACCTGAGGACAGCAGTCGCAGGTCGTTGCAGCTCTTGGAGAGCTTGACCGCGACGCGCTTGAGGACGCCGGACATCTGGACGAAGGCGCCGCAGTCCTGGGTGGCCTCGACCAGGTTGGCGGCGGTGACCAGCGGCAGCCCGGTGAGGACGGACAGGTGACGGCGGGCGGCCTCGGCGTAGCCGGCGGGGGCGTTGAGGCCGGTGCCGATGGCCGTGGCGCCCAGGTTGATCTCGTGGATCAGCTCGACGGCCTCGGCGAGACGGCTGCGGTCCTCCTCGATCATCACCGCGAACGCGGAGAACTCCTGGCCGAGCGTCATCGGCACCGCGTCCTGTAGCTGGGTGCGGCCCATCTTGAGCACGTCGCGGAACTCGACGGCCTTGCGGGCGAAGGCGTCCTGTAGGACGGCCATCGCCCTGAGCAGCCCGTGCACCGCGAACACCGTCGCTATCTTGACGGCGGTCGGATAGACGTCATTGGTGGACTGGCCCAGGTTGACGTCCTCGTTGGGGTGCAGATGGGTGTACTCCCCCTTCGCGTGGCCCAGCAGTTCCAGCGCGCGGTTGGCCACGACCTCGTTGGCGTTCATGTTGGTGGAGGTGCCGGCGCCGCCCTGGATGACGTCCACCACGAACTGGTCGTGCAGCCGGCCGGCGCGGATCTCCCGGCAGGCTGCGACGATCGCGGCGGCCTTCCGGGGCGCCAGCAGACCGAGTTCCTCGTTGGCGAGGGCGGCGGCCTCCTTGACGGCGGCCAGGGCGTCGATCAGGTGCGGGTACGCGGAGATCGGGGTGCCGGTGATGGGGAAGTTCTCGGTGGCGCGCAGGGTGTGGATGCCCCAGTACGCGTCGGCGGGGACGTCCCGGTCGCCGAGCAGGTCGTGTTCGCGGCGGGTGGGCGCGGTCATGCGGAGACGGTCCTCTTTCTGGGGTACGGAGGTGGGGACGGCACGTGAGGGGCGCGGGGCAGCCACGGCGACCGGCGGGGGCGCACGGGCGCCGGTGTGGGGCCGGCACGTGGAGGGGCGCGGGACGGCCGCGGCGGGGGCACGCGGGCGCCGGCCGGCGCGCCCAGGGGGGCGGCGGGACGAGGGCCGGGAGGACCGCCGTCCCGTCCGCGCGTGGTCCGGGCCGCGGGCCCTATCCGCGCGTCGCCGGGTGTACGGGACCCAGGGCGTCCACCGGCCGCACGCGGCCGACGGGCCTGCCTCCCCCGAGCACCGGCTCCCCCGCGAAGGCGGTGAGCGCGGCCGGGTCTATGCCGGCCCGGACCAGGGCCGCCGCCGCGACCGGTATCCGGGCCCGGTTCGCCCCGTCGGCGATCTTGACGGCGATGGCACGGCCGTCGGGCAGCCCGGCCACCTGGACGCCCTCGAAGCCGTCCTTCGCGAGCAGCCCGGGCACGGCCCGCATGAGCGCGGCGACGTCCCGGCCGGCCCCGGAGGCCATCTCGGCGTGCTCGCGCATCGCGTCGGCGACGCGCGCCTCGGGTGTGCCGGGCGCGGCGGAGGTGATCCGGGCGACGGCACGGGCGAGGCCGTGCAGGGACACCGCGAACAGGGGTGCGCCGCAGCCGTCCACGGTGACCCGGGCGACGCGCTGGCCGGTGAGCTCCTCGACGGTCTCGGCGACGGCCCGCTGGAGCGGGTGCGCCGGGTCGAGGTAGTCGTCCAGGGACCAGCCGTTGATCCGGGCGGTCCACAGCATGGCGGCGTGCTTGCCGGAGCAGTTCTGGGCGAGGCGGGAGGCCGGTCGGCCCTCGCGGACCCAGGTGTCGCGGACGGCCGGGTCGAACGGCATGTCGGGCACGTTGCGCAGGTCGTCCTCGCCGAGCCCGGCGAGTTCGAGGATGCGCCGGGTGCCCGCGAGGTGGCGCTCCTCGCCGGAGTGACTGGCGGCGGCCAGCGACAGCAGTTCGCCGTCGAGCGGCAGTCCGGCGCGCACCATGGCCACGGCCTGGACGGGCTTGAGGGCGGAGCGCGGGTAGAAGGCCGCCTCGGTGTCACCGAGGCGGAACCCCACCCGGCCGTCGGCTTCGAGGACGACGACGGAGCCGTGGTGGACCCCCTCGACGATCCCGGCGCGGACGAGGTGGGCGACGGGCGTGTGGAGGGGTGCGCGGACGACGGGCGCGTCGGCGGGAGAACTGGTGTGCATCACTGCCTGCATCGTGGGATCGGACCGGCCGGTACGCGGATCGCGCGTCGACGCCGGTGGCGGTGGGGATGGGGGTGTCGGAGCGGTGCGGGACTCGCGGAGGTGGTTGCCGTGCGGGCCCGCGGCCGCCGTCAGGTGGTCGGTGGTGGACCGGGCACGGTCACGGTGGGGCGGCCGGCTCCGTCGGCGGCGTACCGGAGGGCCGTGACGCGGCCGGGCACGCCCGTCCCCCCGCGCCGGTCCCGGAGGAGGACCGGCAGTCGGTACGAGGACCGGACCGACTCGTCCCGCCGGGACCGCCGGCCCCGCGCGTCCGCCGTCGGCGGGTCGGGCCGACAGGTCGTGCCCGCGTCCCGGACCTCCGGGAGCCCGGCGTGCCCGCGGTCACGACCGGCTGGGGCGCGCCGGGCGGCATCGGGCGGCAGATGCGCCCGGGCCGGGCCCGGCGGCGAACCGGACGGGAGCCGTGTCCCACCCTCGCCGTGCCGTGCGCTCACGTCCGGGTTCCGCCCGTCGTGGCGGGATCCGCCCGCTGCGGGCGCACGATGTCGGTGAGGGTCGTCTCGACGCGGTCCAGGTGGTGGCTCATGGCCTCCACCGCGTCGGGTTCGCTGCCGTCGGCCAGCGCCCGGAGGATCGCCCGGTGCTCGCGGTCGGACTGCTCGCGGCGTCCGCCCAGCTCGTTGAGGAAGGCGGACTGGCGTGCCAGGGCGTCGCGGATCTCCTCGAGGAACCGGCGGAACACCGGGTTCTGGGCGGCCTCGGCGATGGCGAGGTGGAAGAGGGTGTCCATGGCGACCCAGGCGGTGGTGTCCGTCTCCCGCTCCATGCGGTCGAGCAGGTGGGCCAGGAGGTCCAGGTTCTCCGGGGTGCGGCGCACGGCCGCGTACCCGGCGACCGGGATCTCGATGTGGCGGCGCACCTCCAGCAGGTCGCTGGCCGTGTAGTCGCCGAAGGTGGGGTTCTCCACCGCGTTCGCGACCACGAAGGTGCCTTTGCCGGTCCGGGAGACGGTGAGCCCCATCGTCTGGAGCGCGCGCAGCGCCTCGCGTAGCACCGGCCGGGACACCTCCAGGGTCCGGCACAGCTCCGCCTCGGAGGGGAGCCTGTCGCCGACGGCGTAGGCGCCGCCCTCGATGGCGTCGCGGAGGTGGGCGAGGACCGCCTCCATGGCGCTGACGCGCCGCGGACCACGCCCACCTGTCTGGCTGCCTGACAGGTTCACGGGACCGATCCTGCGGGGTGCGGCCCGGGACTGTCAAGGCGGGCCGCATGACGCACCGGCGGGGTGCGGCGCCCGTCTCCGGGTGCCGCACCCCGCCGGTGGCGCGTGGGTCCGTTCAGCTGCCGAGCGTGCCGGTGCCGAGCAGGCCGAGCAGGAGGACGCCGATGATGATCCGGTAGATCACGAAGGCGTTGAATGAGTGCTTGGCGACGAACTTCAGGAGCCAGGCGATGGAGGCGTAGGCGACCACGAACGACACGACGGTCCCCACGGCCAGCGGGGCCGCGCCCACGCCCGCGCCGAGGGCGTCCTTCAGCTCGTACAGGCCCGCGCCGGTCAGGGCGGGGATGCCGAGGAAGAAGGAGAGCCGGGTGGCGGCGACGCGGTCCAGGTCGAGGATGAGCGCGGTCGACATGGTGGCGCCGGAGCGGGAGAAGCCGGGGAAGAGCAGGGCGAGGATCTGGGAGCAGCCGACCCACATGGCGTCCTTGAAGGACGTGTCGTCCTCGCCGCGCTTGTGCCGGCCCATCTGGTCGGCGGCCCACATCACGGCGGAGCCGGCGATCAGCGAGCCGGCGACCACCCACAGCGAGGCGAGCGGACCGTCGATCAGCGGCTTGGCGGCGAGGCCCACGACGACGATCGGCACGGTGGCGGCGATGACCCACCAGGCGAACTTGTAGTCGTGGTGGTAGCGCTCCTCGCGGTCGGTGAGACCACGGACCCAGGCGGTGACGATGCGCCGGATGTCCTTGAAGAAGTACACGAGCACGGCGGCGATGGCACCGACCTGGATGACGGCGGAGAACCCGACGACGGACTTGTCGTCGACGGGGATGTCCATGAGCCCCTCGGCGATCTTGAGGTGGCCGGTCGAGGACACCGGGAGGAACTCGGTCACCCCCTCGACTACCCCGAGGACGACGGCCTGACCGACGGAGATGGCGCTCATGGAATCCAGTTCTGGGAAGAGTTGAGGTCGACAGTGCAGTAGACAGTACTGAGTCCGTCCGGGCGGGCGACAGGCACCCGGGGTCCACGGGCCGGATCGGGCCCGGCGCACGGGTCCGGAGCGGGCCGGATACGGACCGGTCCGGACGAAAGACCCTAGCCCCACAGGGCGCCGGCGAGCGAGGTGCCGGCGAAGGCCGCCGCGAGGCCGCCCACGACGCCGGCGGCGACGTTCAGCGCGGCGTAGAGGCCGGAGCCCGCCTCGGTCAGCCTCAGGGTCTCGTAGGAGAAGGTGGAGTACGTCGTCAGCGCACCGCACAGGCCGGTGCCCACCAGGAGCTGCACCTGGGCTCCGGCGGCCCCGGCGGAGACGGCTCCGGCGAGCAGCCCGAGGAGCAGGCAGCCGGCCATGTTCACCACGAAGGTGCCCCACGGGAAGAGCGAGTCGTGGCGCGCCTGCACGGCGCGGTCGGTGAGATAGCGCAGGGGGGCGCCGACGGCGGCCCCCGCGGAGACCAGCAGCCAATTCACGACGGATTCTCACCCTCCGCGTCCGTCCCGGCCGGGCGGGAGACGGTCCCGGGGCCGACGATCTCGCACTCGTCCAGGGTCACCAGGGCGTCGCGGGTCAGTTCGCCGAGTCGCGGCAGGAACGCCCGGACGCGTTCCTCCGTGTCCACGACGACCACCGCGACCGGCAGGTCCTCGCTCAGCGACAGCAGCCGGGAGGTGTGGATGCGGGAGGAGGCCCCGAAGCCCTCGACGCCCCGGAAGACACTGGCGCCGGCGAGGCCGGCGGCGTGCGCGCGGTGCACGATCTCGGAGTAGAGGGGCCGGTGGTGCCAGGTGTCGTTCTCGCCGGTGTAGACGGTCAGCCGGAGGGCGCGGCGGGTGGGTGAGGTCATCGCTGTCTCCCGGTGAGCACGCGGCGGGCGGCGGCAGAGGCCAGCCATACCGCCGCGAGGGCCGCGCACAGTGTGGCGGCGAGGTACCCGGCCGCGAGGGCGGGACGGCCCGCGTCGGCCAGCCGGCGGATGTCGACGGCGTAGGTGGAGAAGGTGGTGAAGCCGCCGAGGACTCCGGTGCCGAGGAAGGGCCGCAGCAGGCGGTGGGCCGACCACACGTCGGTGACCAGGACCATGAGGACGCCCATGCAGGCGCACCCGGAGACGTTGGTCCAGAAGGTCGCCCAGGGGAAGCCGCCGGGGGGTGCGGGCCAGGCGAGGGTGAGGGCGTAGCGGGCCAGCGCGCCGAGCGCGCCGCCGGCCGCCACGACCGCGATCACGGGTGCCTGCGTGCGCCACCCGGCCCGCCCGCGTGCCGCGGGGCGGACGCCGCGGGTCTCGGTGCCCGGCGCTGTCATGCTGGTGCGTCTCCTGTCCGGCCCGGTGCCGAGGGGCGGTCACGGGCCGGACCAGGGTACCGCCGTGTCAGCGGGCGGCGGGCCGGGCACAGACGGCCACACCTGGCTCCACGAGGCTGCCGAGCACCAGGTGGTCGCCGGTCGCGCACACGCTGGTGACCATGCGGAAGCCGGAGCGCCGGCGGGTGAGATGGTGCACGGTGCGGCCCCGGTCGTCGACGGCCACGACGCCGACGGTGCCGCTGGGCCGGTACGGGGCGTGGACGGCGGCCCGGGCGGTGGCCCGGCGGACGGCCGCCGGAGCGCGGTGCAGCAGGTCGAGGGCCGGCAGGCGGGGGCCGGCCAGGGCCGCCCAGATGAGGCCGGCCGGGCCGTCGCGCCACAGGTTGTCCGGCATGCCGGGGAGGTCGGCGAAGGGCTCGGCGTGTCCGGCGCGGGGGCCGGTGAGCGGGTAGCGGGTGAGGCGGCAGGAGCCGGTCTCGGCGATCACCAGGAAGGAGCCGTCGGCGCTCGCGGCGAGCCCGTTGGCGAACTGGAGCCCCTCCCGCAGGACCTCGGGGCCGCCGGCGCCGGGGGCGAGCCGCAGCAGGCGCCCGGTACCGGTGTGTTCGACGATGTCACCGATCCAGCGGTCGAGGGGGTGGCGGCGGCTGGAGACGGTGAAGCAGACGGTGCCGTCGGGCAGCACGACGGCGTTGCTGGCGAAGCGGAGCCGCTCCCCCGCGACCGAGTCGGCCAGGACGTGGACGGTGCCGTCCTCGGTGCCGACGCGCAGCAGCCCGCGTTCCGCGTCGCACACCAGGATGTCGCCGTCCGGCAGGAGTTCCAGTCCCAGCGGGCGACCGCCGGTCTCGGCCAGTGTCTCCGTGCGGACCGCGCGCGGGTCGCCGGGATGGTGGACGCGCAGGATGCGCCCGTCCGCCACGCCGGTGAGCACGCGTCCGTACGGGTCGGCCACCACGTCCTCCGGTCCGCGGGCGCCCAGGCGCACGTGGTGCAGGGGGACGAGTGCCGTGGATCGGTCCATGCGGGGGTCCCTTCGTCACCAGCCCTTGTCGAAGATCCGGGCCACCTCGGCGATCCGGACCTCGTCACGACGGTAGTAGGTGTGCCAGCGGACCCGGCGGGTGCGCAGGACACCGAGGCGGGTGAGGAAGTCGAGGTGGGCGGTGGCGGTCCGGCGCGGGACGCCCAGTCCGGCGGCTACGGCCCGTGCCGTGACACCGGTGCCGGCCGGGGCGCGGCGGGAGGCGGGGAAGTGGGTCGCCGGGTCCTTGAGCCACTCCATGATGGTCTGTCTGATCCGGCCCGGGGGGATCCCCGTCATCCGTCCGCCTCCGCTCCCCGGCCTCCTCGTTGCGCAGCGTTCCCACTGTGGACCGGGGCGACTCCGGCGCGCCCGGGACTCGGCGCCCGTTGTCCGGTACCGGACGGCGGTGTGACCGGGAGCGGTTGCACGCCCCCGCCGGGCACGTCGCGGGGCCCGCCCCCCGGGGGGGGCGGGGCCCCCCCCCCCGGGGGGGCGGGGGGGGGCCCCCCCCCCCGCCGGCACGGCCCCGGCGTCGGAGGCCTAGTGGGGCGGGGTGTGCCCGCCGAGGCCC
>NZ_JBIVZV010000011.1:183458-340014 GCF_044759735.1 Streptomyces sp. NPDC100445
GGGGGGGGGGGGGGGGGGGGGGGGGCGGGGGGGGGGGGGGGGGGGGGGGGGGGGGGGGCCCCCCCCCCGCGGGGGGGGGGGGGGCGCGGGGGGCGGGGGGCCCCCCCCCCCCCGCGACGCAGGGCTCAGCGGTGCCGGAACCAGGACATCGAGGGCAGGGCCCGGTCGTCGTAGCCGAAGAGGGCCTGGTTCTCCCAGCCGTTGCCGGAGGTGGCGTCGGCCGGGTCCCAGCCGTTGCCGGGGACGGCGGTCCAGGTGGCCTCCCAGTAGAAGACGCCCAGGCCCCGCCCGCCCGGGACGGCCTCGACGATGCTCGCCACGTCGTTCATCCACTTGGTCTGGCCGGCCGGGGTCGCCGGGTAGCCGGGGACCAGTTCGCCGGTGGTGTCGATCTGGTCGGTGAGCTGGTCGTCACTGTCGAGACGGAAGGGGTACGCGGTCTCGGCGACGAAGACCGGCTTGCGGTAGCGGGCGGCCGCGTCGTCCAGGGTGGTCTGGAAGTCGGCGAGCGGGCCGTGCCAGTAGCCGTAGTACGACAACCCGATCGCGTCGAACCGCACGCCGTGCGCGACCGCGTTGTCGAACCACCACTCGGTGCCGGCCCTGTCCCCGCCCTTGGCCAGGTGCAGCGCGACGACGGTGGACGGGTCGACCGCCTTGACGGCGTCGTAGCCCGAGTCGAGCAGTCCGGCCAGCTGGTCCCAGTCGTCGGTGGATCCCTCGGACCACAGCATGCCGCCGTTGATCTCATTGCCCACCTGGACCATGTCGGCGGTGGTGCCTTGAGCCTTCAGGGCGCTCAACACGTCGTACGTGTGCCGGTACACGTCCGTCTTCAGCCCGCTGTAGTCGTGGCCGGACCAGGCGGCCGGCTTCGACTGGGCGCCCGGGTCGGCCCAGGTGTCCGAGTAGTGGAAGTCGACCAGGAGCTTCATGCCCCGCGCCTTGACGCGCCGGGCCATCGCGAGGACGTGCGCCTTGTCGTTGAAGCCGTCGGCGGGATTCACCCAGACCTTCAGGCGTGCGTAGTTCATGCCGGACGAGCGCAGGACGGCCAGCGCGTCCCCGGCCGCGCCGGAAGCGGTCCGGTATACACCGCCCTCCGCCTCGCTCTTGGCGAGCGAGGAGATGTCGGCGCCGTGGACGGAGGTGCCGGTGGTGCCGGACGTGAGGGTCAGATCGTCGACATTGATCCAGTTGCCGGCGTGCGCGTCACTGTAGATGCTGATGGTGCACTGATGGTTGATCACCTTGATCGGGGTGACGATCCGGATCCACCCGGTGGACGAGACCGGGAGATCGGTGCGCTGCTCCGCGCCGCCGCAGTTCCTGAGCGCCAGGTACGCGGCGTTCTGTCCGCCGCTGGACCGGACCCACGCCGTGAGGGTGTGGTCGCCGTCGGTCAGACCGGACAGGTGCTGGTAGGTCTCCACCTTGTAGGCGGACGCCGAGTAGTGGGTGAGGCGGTAGCTCCCGTCGTGGCCGCCGGACTCGGTGTACGAGGCGGCCGTGTCGCCGTACTCCGACCAGCCGGCGGGTGTGGCCGTGCCCGCACCGCCGGACTCGAAGCCGGCGTTGGTGAGCGTGCTCGCGGCGTGGGCGGTCTGGGCGGGCAGGGCCGTGAGGGCGAGCCCGGCCGCGAGCGGCGGCAGCACGGCCCTGAGGGTGCGTCTGGGATGGAACATCGTCGTCCGTCGTCCCTTCGACGTAACTGGGGAGGGTGTCCTGCGGTGGGGCCGGAGGAGGGCCCCTCCGCCCGCGGCCCTCGTGGCACGCACGGGCGGAGGGGAGCCGGCTCAGCCGTCGAGTCGTACGACCCGGACGGCGCCCGCCGGGACCGCGAGGCGGCCCGCGGCGCGTTCGCCCGTCAGCAGTTCGGTGCCGGGCGTGTCCAGCGGCACCTTGGTGTCGCCGGCGGTGTGGTTGAGGACGAAGAGGTAGGTGCCCGACGGTCCGTCGCGGCGCACGACCTCGACGTCGCGGGGCAGGCCGGCGCGGGGCGTGATCCCGGCGTCGGCGGCCGCCCGGGCGAGGACCGCGTCCAGGCCCCGGGCGTCCAGGCGGGTGGAGACGTACCAGGCGGTGCCCCGGCCGGTGCGGTGCCGGGTGACGGCCGGGCGGCCCGCGGCGAGTCCGTCGGCGTACGTCCACACGGTCTCGGCGCCGCGCGGCACGACGAACTCGCTCCACACGTCCCCGGTCAGCGCGGAGTCGTCCGCGGCGGTGAGGCGTACGCGGTCGCCCTCCAGCAGCGGCGAGAACTCCTCCACGGTCAGGCCGAGGACGTCGCGCAGCACACCCGGACAGGCGCCTTCGTGCACGGCGTCGTGCTCGTCGACGATGCCGGAGAAGTACGACACGAGGAGCGTGCCGCCGTTCTCCGTGTACTCCCGGAGGTTGTCGCCGGCCGCCTCGGTCATCAGGTACAGGGCCGGGACGACGACGAGGGGGTAGGCCGACAGGTCGGCTTCCGGGTGGGCGAAGTCGACGGTGAGGTGGCGGTCGTAGAGGGCCTCGTAGAAGGAGTCGGCGCGCTCGCGCGGGTCGTGGTCCTCGCTGGGGCGCCAGGCGAGGTTCTGCGCCCACCAGGACTGCCAGTCCCACAGCATGGCCACGTCGGCCCGGGTGCGGGTGCCCCGCAGGGAGCTCAGCCGGTCGACGGACGCGCCGAGTTCGACGACCTCCCGCCAGACGCGGGTGTCGGTGCCGCCGTGCGGCAGCATCGCGGAGTGGAACTTCTCGGCGCCGCGCCGGGACTGGCGCCACTGGAAGAACATCGCGCCCTCGGAGCCGCGGGCGATGTGCGCGAGGGAGTTGCGGGCCATCTCGCCGGGGGCCTTGGCGGGGTTGCGGGGCTGCCAGTTGACGCCCGAGGTGGAGTGCTCCAGGAGCAGCCAGGGGGCGCCGCCGGCGACCGAGCGGGTGAGGTCGGCGGCCATGGCGAGGTTGACGTGGGTGCGGCGGCCGTCGGTGATCAGGTAGTGGTCGTTGGTGACGAGGTCGACCTCGCGGCCCCAGGCCCAGTAGTCCATGGAGTCGCACTGGCTGAGCGCGGTCATGAAGTTGGTGGTGACCGGGACGCCCGGTGACAGGCGGTGCAGGATGTCCCGTTCGGCGCGGAAGTTCTCCCGGACGGTGGCGTCGGCGAAGCGCCGGTAGTCCAGCGCCTGGCCGGGGTTGCCGGCGGTCGGGGTGGCGCGGGGCGGGTTGATCTGCTCGAAGGCGGTGTAGCGCTGGCCCCAGAAGGCGGTTCCCCAGGCCGCGTTGACGGCGTCGACCGTGCCGTAGGTGTCGGCGAGCCAGCGGCGGAAGTGGGCCGCGCAGGAGTCGCAGTAGCAGGCCGAGACGGGGACGCCGTACTCGTTGTGGACGTGCCACATCGCCAGCGCCGGGTGGTCGCCGTAGCGCTCGGCCAGTGCGGTGGTGACGGTCGCGGCGGCGGCCCGGTAGTCGGCGTTGCTGTGGCAGATCGCGCCGCGCGAGCCGAACTCGTAGCGCACGCCGTCCGCGGTGACCGGCAGCGCCTCGGGGTGCGCCCGGTAGAACCAGACGGGGGGCACGACGGTCGGTGTGCCGAGGTCGACGCGGACGCCGTGCTCGTGCAGGAGCGCGATGACCCGGTCCAGCCAGCCGAAGTCGTACTCCCCGGGGGCGGGTTCGAGCAGGGCCCAGGAGAAGATCCCGACGCTGACCATCGTGACGCCGGCCTCGCGCATCAGCCGGACGTCCTCCTGCCAGACGGACTCGGGCCACTGCTCGGGGTTGTAGTCCCCGCCGAAGGCGAGCCTGGTGAGGCCCCTGGGGCTGACGTCAGGCATGGATGCCTCCCGGGAGAATCGATCATTTGGGAACGTGCACACACATCGTCGGCGGCGCGAGCCCAACATAACCGCACAGCAACAACCATTGACAAGTGTCCGGGATGTTTCTCTACTGTGAACGCTCACAGAAGCATGGCAGGCACTACTCAATTGAGAGCGCCCCATTCATGTGAACGTGCACATCTGCATGGCAGGTCCCCGCAGCGGGCGGGGACCCAGGTCAGGGGAGAAACCATGCCGCACCCGAAGCGCCGTCGCCTCGTGACGACCGCCCTCGCCGTCTCGCTCGGCGCCACCACCCTCGCGGCCTGCGGTTCCGAGGACGGCGGCAAGGCCGAGTCGGGTCCCGTCTCGCTGACGTACTGGACGTGGACCCCCGGCATGGACAAGGTCGTCGACCTGTGGAACAAGGGGCCGGGCAGGAAGGACCGCATCACGGTCACGGTGAAGAAGCAGGCATCCGGCGACACGCTGGTCACCAAGATCCTCACCGCGCACAAGGCGAAGAAGGCTCCGGACCTCGTGCAGGCCGAGTACCAGGCGCTCCCCACCCTGGTCAGCAACGACGCGCTGGCCGACATCTCCGCGGAGGTCGGGGACGCCCGGGGCGAGTTCGCCGACGGCGTCTGGCAGCAGAGCACGCTCGGCACGGACGCCGTCTACGCGGTGCCGCAGGACATCGGCCCGATGATGTTCTACTACCGCAAGGACCTGTTCGAGAAGTACGACCTGAAGGTCCCGACCACCTGGGACCAGTTCGCCGAGACGGCACGCCGGCTGAAGGAGAAGGCCCCCGACAGGGACCTCACCACCTTCTCCGCCAACGACTCGGGCCTCTTCGCGGGGCTCGCCCAGCAGGCCGGGGCCAAGTGGTGGACCACCTCCGGTGACAAGTGGAAGGTCGCCATGGACGACGCGGCCACCCGGAAGGTCGCCGGGTTCTGGGGCGGCCTGGTCAAGGAGGGCGTCATCGACAACCAGCCGATGTACACGCCCTCCTGGAACAAGGCCCTCGACACCGGCAAGCAGATCGCCTGGGTGAGCGCCGTGTGGGCGCCGGGCACGCTGACCACCGCGGCACCGGACACCAAGGGCAAGTGGGCCATGGCCCCGCTCCCCCAGTGGTCACCGGACCAGGACGCCACCGGAAGCTGGGGCGGCTCCTCGACGGCGGTCACCACCGACTCCGCCCACCGTGAGGCCGCCGCCCGGTTCGCCACCTGGCTGAACACCGACCGCGACGCCCTGAACGCGCTCGCCAGGGAGAGCGGCATCTACCCGGCCTCCACCTCCGCCCAGCTCAGCGGCGCCTTCTCCGAGCCGCCGGCGTTCTTCGCCGACCAGCCGGACTTCTACACCAGGGCCGCCGCCATCGCGAAGACCACCGCGCCGTCCGCATGGGGCCCGAACGTGAACGTCGCCTACACGTCCTTCAAGGACGCCTTCGGCGCCGCCGCGAAGAACAGGACGGACTTCACCGCCGCCCTGCGGACGATGCAGGACGACACGGTCGCCGACCTGAAGAAGCAGGGCTTCGAGGTCTCCCGGTGAGCACCCCCGCAGGCCGGACGCCGTACGGGACCGAGGGGGTCCCGTACGGCCGGTCCTCCGCCCGCCCCGTCCGCCGGGCGCGGAGCGCGCCGTACGTCTTCCTGGTCCCCGCGACCGTGCTGTTCGTCCTCTTCTTCGCACTGCCCATCGGCTACGCGGTCTGGCTCAGCCTCCGCAAGGCGCACGTGTCGGGGCTGGGCCTCGGCTCGGGCGCCCGCACCGAGGTGTGGGCGGGCCTCCAGAACTACACGGAGGCCTTCCGGGACAGCGAGCTGCTGCGGGGCGCGCTGCGCGTGCTCGGCTACGGCTGCGTCGTCGTCCCGGTGATGCTGGGCCTGGCGCTGCTGTTCGCGCTGATGCTGGACGCCGAGAAGGTGCGGCTGGCCCCGGTCACCCGGCTCGCGATCTTCCTGCCGTACGCCGTCCCCGGCGTGGTGGCCGCGCTGCTGTGGGGCTTCCTGTACCTGCCGGACGTCAGCCCGTTCTACTTCGTGCTGGGCCGGCTGGGCCTGCCGCAGCCGGACCTGCTGGACGGCGGTCCGCTGTTCCTGGCCCTGTCGAACATCGCGGTCTGGGGCGGCACCGGCTTCAACATGATCGTCATCTACACCTCGCTGCGGTCCATCCCGGCGGAGGTGTACGAGGCGGCGAAGCTGGACGGCGCCACCCCCACGCAGATCGCGCTGCGGATCAAGATCCCGATGGTGGCGCCCTCGCTGGTGCTGACCTTCTTCTTCTCGATCATCGCGACGCTCCAGGTGTTCAACGAGCCGACCACCCTGAAGCCGCTCACCAACTCCGTGAGCACGACCTGGAGTCCGCTGATGAAGGTGTACCAGGACGCCTTCGGCCGCAACGACATCTACTCGGCGGCGGCCGAGGCGACGCTGATCGCCGTCGTCACGCTGCTGCTGTCGTTCGGCTTCCTGCGGGCCGCGAACCGCCGCGAGAAGCGGGACGTCAGTCGAGGAGGAGCAGGATGAGTACGCTCGCCGTCCGCGAGGCCGCCCCGGCCGCGGGCACCACCCCGGGTACGGCGCAGGGGCCGCCGCGGCGCCGCCGGATCGCGCTGGTCCCGACGGCGACCCTGCTGTTCGGCGCGGTCTACACCCTGCTGCCGGTCGCCTGGGTGGTGATCGCGTCCACCAAGTCCGGGCACGAGCTGTTCTCCACCTTCACGTTCCTGCCGGGCACCGGGTTCACCGGCAACCTCGCGGACCTGAACGCCTACCGGGACGGCGTCTACTGGACGTGGATGGGCAACTCCGCGCTGTACGCCGGTCTGGGCGCCCTGCTGTCGACGGCCGTGTCCGCGGTCAGCGGGTACGCGCTGGCGACGTACCGGTTCCGGGGCCGCGAGACGATGTTCGACGTGCTGCTCGCGGGTGTGCTGATGCCACCGGTGATCCTCGCGATCCCGCAGTACCTGCTGCTGGCCGAGGCCGACCTCACGGACTCCTACCTGTCCGTGCTGCTGCCGCAGATCCTGTCCCCGTACGGCGTCTACCTCGCCCGGGTCTACGCGTCCGCCGCCGTGCCGGCCGACGTGGTGGAGGCCGGGCGGATGGACGGGGCGGGCGAGTGGCGGATCTTCACCCGGATCGCGCTGCCGATGATGGTCCCCGGCATGGTCACCGTGTTCCTGTTCCAGTTCGTGGCGGTGTGGAACAACTTCCTGCTGCCGTACATCATGCTCAGCGACGATGAGAAGTTCCCGCTCACACTGGGTCTGTACACACTGCTGGAGCAGGGCTCGAACACCCCCGCGCTGTACACCCTGGTGATCACGGGCGCCTTCCTGGCGGTCCTCCCCCTGATCGCCCTCTTCCTGGTCGTCCAGCGCTTCTGGAGCCTGGACCTGCTGTCCGGGGCCGTAAAGTCATGACCATGAGCCAAACGGGGGGCCGGCGCAGACCGCCGACGATCCACGACGTGGCGCGCGAGGCGGGTGTCTCGCGCGGCACCGTCTCGCGTGTGCTCAACGGCGGGCACCACGTGAGCCCCGCGGCCCAGGAGGCGGTCGACGCCGCGATCCGCAGGACGGGTTACGTCGTCAACCGGCACGCCCGTTCCCTGATCACCGGACGGTCGGACTCGGTCGGCTTCCTGCTGACCGAGCCGCAGGAGCGGTTCTTCGAGGACCCCAACTTCAACGTCCTGCTGCGGGGCTGCACCCAGGCGCTGGCCGCGCACGACATCCCGCTGCTGCTGATGCTGGCGGGCACGCGGGACGAACGGCGCCGCATCACGCGGTACATCACCGCCGGGCACGTCGACGGGGTGCTGCTGGTCTCGAGCCACTCGGGGGATCCGGTCGCCGAGGAACTGCGGGAGGCGGGGGTGCCGCTGGTCGCCTGCGGCAAGCCGATCGGACTCGGCTCGAAGGTCGGTTACGTGGCCGCCGACGACCGGGACGGCGCCCGGGACATGGTCCGGCACCTGCTGTCGCTGGGCCGCCGCCGGATCGGCGTGGTCACCGGCCCGCTGGACACCCCCGGCGGTGTGGAACGCCTCGCCGGGTACCGCGAGGTCCTCGCCGAGGCGGGCATCGCGGCCGACGAGCGCCTCGTCGTCCCCGGCGACTACAGCCGGGCCAGCGGTGAGGCGGGCGCGGAGCGGCTCCTGGCGCGGACGCCCGACATGGACGCCGTGTTCGTCGCCTCCGACCTGATGGCGCGGGGCGTGCTGGCGGCCCTGCACCGGGCCGGGAAGCGGGTGCCGGAGGACATCGCCGTCGGTGGTTTCGACGACTCGCCGGCGGCCACCGCCGCCACTCCGGCGCTCACCACGATCCGGCAGCCGTGGGACCGGATCAGCGCCGAGATGGTGCGGGTGCTGCTCGCGCAGATCGGCGGCGAGGACCCGGCGGCGGTGATCCTGCCGACGGAGCTGGTCCGGCGCGACTCCGCCTGACGGCATCGGTGGGGGGCCGGCGGGCGGTCAGGATCATCGGCGGGGGCCCGTAGGCGGTCAGGATCGGAGAAGCCGTGGCGGGCACCGCGGGCCTAGGTTGGGAGCACCGGCGGGAACCCGCCGGGTCACGCTTCCGCAAGGAGTTGAGCCCCATGACCGCAGGTCTCCAGACGATCATCTATCCGGTACGGGACCTGGACCGGGCCAAGGCCCTGTTCTCCGCGCTGCTGGGCGTCGAGCCGTACGCGGACGAGCCCTACTACGTCGGCTACAAGGCCGCCGGGCAGGACGTCGGCCTGGACCCGAACGGGCACGCGAAGGGCATGACCGGGCCGGTGCCGTACTGGCACGTCACCGACCTCGAGAAGCGGCTCGCGGCCCTGGTGGACGCCGGCGCGGAGCTGCTCCAGGGCGCGCAGGACGTCGGCGGCGGCCGGCTGATCGCCTCGGTGCGGGACGGCGACGGCAACCTGGTGGGACTGCTCCAGGACCCCGCCGCCTGAGGGCCGGGCCGGCCACGCCCCGACCATTAGTTGCATACTCAACAATTGGCCGGATCGGTGCTACCGTGCCGGTATGGCAGTGAAGACGGCCGAGACCCGGCTAGAGGAACGCTGGCGGGACATTCTCACGGTGCACGCGCGCACGATGTGCGAGATCGACCGCGCCCTGCACCCCCACGGCCTGGGCGCCAGCGACTTCGAGGTGCTGGACATCCTGGCCTCCGAGTCGCCCGCGGAGGGCGACCAGTGCCGGGTGCAGAACCTGGTCGGACGGGTCCATCTCAGCCAGAGCGCGCTGTCCCGGCTGATCGGGCGGCTGGAGAAGGACGGCTTGGTGGAGCGCTCGGTGTGCGCGGAGGACCGGCGCGGCGTATGGGTCGCGCTGACCGCGCGGGGCCGCGCGCTGCACGCCGAGGTGCTGCCGCTCCAGCGCGCGGTGCTGCGGCGCATGCTGGCCGAGCAGGAGGACCCCGGCGGCGGCTGAGCCCCTTCCACCCCGACGCGGACGGACACCCGGTGATCCGCCCGGCGGCAGGCGCCTTCTGGCGCCCTCCCCGGGGGACCGGTCGCGGGCTCAGCGCGCGAGCAGTGTGCGTACGCCCTGCGAGGTGAGGGTCAGTCCGTGGGCGGAGCTGCCGTCGATGGCGAGGGAGAGGTCCTCCTCGGGCCACTGCGAGGCCAGCGCGCCGAGCGGGATCAGGCGGTAGCGCGACACGAACGGCAGCAGTTCGGCCATCTCGCCCTCCGTGGTGAACACCGGGACGATCGGATCACCCCCGGGCTGTTCGAGGAGGGGCAGCGCCACCGTCGAGGCGTCGGCCCCCTCCCCGTTGACCGCGTCGTCCGGCACCGGGACGAGCACCTCGCTGTGGGCGAGGGTGTCCAGGGCGGTCTGGTCCTCGGCGTTCACGGCGAGCGCGTCCAGCGCCCGCTGGGCCGGTGTAGGGGCCGGCAGGTCGTCGTGTGCGGGTGTCTCCATGGCAGATCCCCAGATAGCGGCGGTGGTACGGGCCAGCCGTAGGGCTTTGCCCGAGCGTGCTCCGCCTCGCGTACCCGGTGGGGTGCGCGGCATGCGTCGGGGCACGTCCTCGTGCCCCGGGCACCGGGTGCGAATATCGGGAGACGGCGGAGGAGGCCGGCTCTACGATGGCCCGATGGCGTCGATCAAGCAGGTCCAGATCACTTTCGACTGCGCGGAACCCGAACGCGTCGCGCGTTTCTGGTGCGAGGTGCTCGGGTACGTCGTGCCGCCGCCACCGCCGGGATTCGCCTCCTGGGAGGACTTCGACCGTTCGCTGCCGCCCGAGCGTCAGGGTGCGGCGTTCGCCTGCGTCGATCCCTCGGGCGTGGGTCCGCGCCTGTTCTTCCAGCGCGTCCCCGAGGGCAAGACCGTAAAGAACCGGGTCCATCTCGACGTGCGGGTCGGCACCGGGCTCGTGGGCGAGGAGCGCGTGGCCGCGCTCGAGGCCGAGTGCGCGCGACTGGTCGCGCTCGGCGCGGTACGTGTGCGGCTGCTGCGCGCCGACGGGTTCAACGAGTCCTGCCTCCCGATGCTGGACGTCGAGGGCAACGAGTTCTGCCTCGACTGAGCGGTCGCGGCCAGGTCCACCGACAGCATGGCGAGCCGGCGACATGGCCTGATCGCCGGGCGCTCGTTGCACGACGGCGGCGGCGGCGCCGGGCCTCCACCCAGCTCGTGGCGCCCTCGCGGCCGACCCGCGCCCGGAGGGCGCCCCACCACGAGTGGCCGTGTGACCGGCCCGCAGCCGACGGCCGTAGGCGGTGAGGAAGCGGGCGGGGCCGGCAGCGAGACGTCACCGCTGACGGCCGGGCCGGTCGGGGCTCGGTCTCAGCGGTCGAACTCCTCGTGGATCGGGGTCCTGGGTTCCTCACGCAGGTGCTGCGCGACCCCGGGCCTGCCGCCGCGTCGCGCTCGTTCCGTCCGACGCGCGGTGGCGCCGTCGGCGGCCGGGGCCGTCCGGAGCGCCCGCGCGACCTCCTCCCGGCCGTCGTACTCGGCGGCGGGGATGGCCCGCAGGGCCTCGACGACCTCGTCCGGGGCCTCCGCCTCACGCGCGGCCGCGAGCAGCCGGCCCCGGTCCGCCGGATAGGACACGTCCGTCAGGGCGTCCAGCACCTCGGCGACGCCGGTGTGCGCCGTGCCCATGCCCCCTCCCCTCACACGTCTTCCGCGTCGTCGTCGGGGTCCTCGCCCTCCGCCTGGGACGGGGTGGTGCGCGGCGGCTGCTCCGCCTCGGGGGCGTCGTCCTCCGGCTCGCCCTCGGCCTGGGACGGGGTGGTCTCGCTCATCAGGTCTCCTCGTGCATGGATCGCAGGGTTCTCACGCGCCTCCGAGTACCCGTCCGTCACACCTCCCTCACCTGGCAACATCTGCGCCCCCACGGCGGGCCGGCACTTTCGGCGACGGGACTCCCGCGAGATATGCGTCACACCCGCCTCGGCCACTAAGCGGCCCGGGTAGTAGAACCCGCGCCGCTGACATAAGCGATTTGTCCGGCTTGCCGTGGACACGACTGCCGAGTACGCGGTGAAGCACCGGCCGTCGGACCGCTCACCCAGTTCCCCGCCGATGCCGCGCAACTGACGGACCCACAGACGAGTGCAAACATCGCTGCCGCGAAGTCAACACCTCCCGGTCCGTCTGACAAGGGGCGCCCCGGCCTACTAGAGACGGTAGTGGGACGGCCTCTTTGCGCTGTCTGTGAAGGCGTCCGGACAATGAGCGCTCGGCGATCACCGAGTGAGGTTGACGTATGGGCCAGCACCGCAGAACCAAGCACTACCGGCGGATAGCCATCACCGCCGCCGCCATCGGCGCCGTGGGCGTACCGACCGTCGCCCTGGCCTGTTCGGAGTGGCCGTACGGCCCCGACGGGCAGCCGCAGGCCACCGCGAGCAGCATCCCCGCCGGGCAGTGGCAGCACACGCGCGGACATCACCACCGCAACGGCCACGGCGCCCCCACGCCGCACACCACCTCCCCTGGGACCACCCCGTCCGCGACCGCGACCCCGTCCGCGACCGCCACGGCGCCCGCCCCCCCGGCGACGGCCGCTCCCAGCGCCCCGCGGACGACGGCGGTCCGGCCGGGCCCCACCGGAAAGGCCACCGCCCACGAGCCCCGGCGGACCACCGCTCCCGCGGCCCCCGGCGCCACCGCCTCGGCGCCGGCCCCCGCGTCCCCCGCCACGCCGGCCACCCCGAAGCCCGCCGCCACGGCGTCCGGGATCACCGCGGAGATCCTGGGTCTGGTCAACGCCGAGCGGTCCCGGGCCGGTTGCCAGGCCCTGACCCTCGACCCGGTGCTGACCAAGGCCGCCCAGGCGCACAGCGCCGACATGGCGGCCCACCAGAACATGTCGCACACCGGCTCCGACGGGTCGTCCCCGGGCGACCGCATCACGGCTGCCGGCTACGCCTGGAGCAGCTACGGCGAGAACGTCGCCTACGGCTACGGCACGGCGGAGCAGGTCATGGCGGGCTGGATGGCCAGCCCGGGCCACCGGGCCAACATCCTCAACTGCTCGTTCCAGGAGATCGGCGTCGGTCTCGCGCAGCCCGGCAGCTACTGGACGCAGGACTTCGCCACCGCCCGGTGACGGGCGCCCGCGTCACATCCGGGCGCCGAAGTCCTGGGTCCACCACGGGCCGCCGGAACCGTTGTGGACGCCCACTCCGAGGTTCTTGAACGAACAGTTCAGGATGTTCGCGCGGTGACCGGCGCTGTGCATCCAGGAGTCCATCACGGCCTGCGGGGTCTGCTGGCCCCGCGCGATGTTCTCGCCGTACGTGGACCAGCGGTAGCCGGCCGCGGTGACGCGCTCGCCGGGGCCG
The DNA here is from genome assembly GCF_044759735.1 of Streptomyces sp. NPDC100445. NCBI lineage: Bacteria > Bacillati > Actinomycetota > Actinomycetes > Kitasatosporales > Streptomycetaceae > Streptomyces > Streptomyces sp. NPDC100445. Next base: position 196,102 of record NZ_JBIVZV010000011.1, read on the forward strand.
GCGCCGTCCGGGTTGGTGTGGTCGAAGAAGTTCCGGGCGGCCATGTCGTCGGAGTGGCCCTGTGCGGCCTTGTCCAGCTGCGCGTCCTCGCTGACCGGACCGCATCCGGCGGCCGACCGCTCCTTGTTCACCAGGGCGATCACCTGGGCCACCGTTCCCACGGGCGCCGGCTGCGGTGCCGGCTGCGTCCGGGCCGGCCGGGCCGGGGTGGCGCTCGGGGTGACGCGCGCGGTGCGCCGGGCCTCGGGTGTCCGGCTGCCGCCGGCCGGGCGCGGGCTCTTGGAAGCGCTCGGTTTCTTCGAGTGCGACGCGGACGGTGACGGGGAGGCCGTCGGTGACGCCGAGGTCTCGACGGGACGGGGGGCCGCCATGTCGACGACGGGCGCGCCCTGGGTGTGCTCGGCGGTGACGTCCCCGGTGTGCGGCCCGGAGCCGGTCCCGAAGTACCAGAGGCCGCCGCCCGCGACGCAGGCGGCCACCACGGCTCCCCCGACGGCCCGGCGCCGGTTCCGCCGGCGCCGGCGCGCCTCGTCCCGGGCCGTCGTGCGCCGGCGGGCGCCCCGCAGCCCGGTGCGCGTGCCGGAACCCCTGCCGGTACCGGTCCCGGTGCGCGTGTTGCCGGGACCGGTACCGTCCGTACCGCCGGCTTCGTCCGGTCCCACACCCGTGTCACCCGCGTCCGCACCGGAGTACGCCGTGTGCCCGGTGTCCTCGGCGTAGGCGGCCGGACGGGCCGCCAGCGGGTCAGAGGCGGCCGGGGCGAAACCGGCCGCCGCCGCGCCGGTCGTGGCCGGGGCGGCCGTCGCGGACCGGACCGCCGCGAGCAGCGTCGGTGCCGCGCCGACCAGCGCGAGTCCGGCCAGCAGCCCCTCCGCCGGCAGCAGACCGCTCCACAGCCCGGCGCAGCGCGCGCAGTCGCGGGCGTGCCGGGCTATTCGCTTGCGCCACAGCGGGGACGGCGCTCCGTCCCAGGAGCCGAGGACACCGCGCAGTTCCTCGCAGACCGGCCGTGCGTCGAGCGCCCGTACGACCACCCGGGCCGACTCCAGTCTCGCCTTCACCCGCTGCACCCGTACGGCGGTGTGCCGCGGCGGCACGTCCAGCGCCGCGGTGACCTCGGCCCGGGTCAGTTCACCGGCGCACTCCAGCCACCACAGCGACAGCACCTCACGGTCGTCCGGTTCCAGCCAGCGGGTGGCCCGCGCGGTCTCCTGGCGCTGGCCGGACAGTTGGAGCCGGACGATGGTCAGGTCCACGAAGTCGGCGCCCGGGTCCGCGACATCGGTGGCCTCCTCGACGGCGCCGGGGGCGTGCTGCCGGTCCTGCCGGTGCGCCCGGACCCGGTTCATCGCGATGGCCACGAGCCAGGAGCGGAAACTGCCCGGGGACCGCAGGTCGCCGAGCGCGTCGAGGGCGCGGAGCATGGTGTCCTGGACGACGTCGTCGACGTCGACCGAACCGTTCAGGGCCCGGCCCACGATGTTGTAGACGAGCGGGAGGTAGGCGCTGACCAGCGCGTCCTGGGCGGCCGGGTCCCCCGCTCGGGCGGCGTCGACCAGTGCCGCCGTGTCCACCGTGTGCTGTGTCCTCATCAGAGCTTCCCTGTCCTCGACGCCGAACGATGCTGTCCGTTACCTGGGAGACCGCGAGGTGCGGTGCCGATAACAGTTCTTCGGAAAATCGTTCGACGTGAGACTCACAGGGGCGGCGCCCCGGCCGCAATGGAGAAGATCACACGACGGCGGTGCCCCGGCCGGCCGCGCGGTCGCGGCCGGACCGGGGCACCGGCCGGGTACGGGCACCGGCCGCGCCGGTGCCCGCGGGGTTCAGGAGGGCTTCACCTTGGACACCGCCGTCGCGGTGACCTTGTTGTCGCACTCGGCGAACTGGCCGTCGGCCAGCGCGACCTGGTGCGCTCCGGCGCCGGGCAGGCCGACGACCAGCGTCGGGTAGACGGAGGGCGTCGCGCCGGACACGCAGTACCCGTCACCCTCGCCCTGGACCTGCACGAAGGTCAGCTTCAGCCACGCCTTGCCGCCCGGCGCCACCCGCACGGTGGACGCGGTGCCCTTGCGGGTCACCTTCAGCGGGACGGAGTGCCGGGGCGAGCCGTTGGCCGCTCCGGCCACCGTCGGGTGGCCCCGCAGCACGCAGGCCTTCGTGCCGGTGTTGGCGAACTGGACGACGGCCGCGCCGGTGCCGGTTCCCCGGGGCCGGACGGTCGCCTGTCGGGCCGTCACCTTCAGTGCCTTCGCCGCGCAGGTGGGCGTGGTCGCGGCGGTGGCCGTCCCGGCCGCGGGTGCCGCGCTGGCCGACTGGGAGACCGTCAGCGAGAGGGTTGCGGCGACGGCGGCCAGGGCCGCCGCGGTGACGTGGCCGGCGTGTCGGTTCTTCATGGGATCCCCCGAGATCTGCGGTGCGGGTCAAGGACGACCGGCGTGGTGCCGGTACTCACGTGCACAGACCGGGAGGCGGGGGCCACGGGTTCCCGGGGCGGCGGTGCTGTGACACGACGGTGACGTGAGCAGGGCCCCTCCGTTCGGTACGGCGCCGCGCCGGGCGGGTCACGGGTCCCACGACGTGCTCCGGGCGGCGTGGCGCGCGCCGGGCGGGTCCGGTCCGCGGCGAGGATGGCAGCCGGGGACGAGGCGGCCGGGAGGCGGATGTGCGGGAGTGTCGGGTATGACGGTGAACCGGGTCGGCCTGGTCGTGCACGGCGGGCGCCCCGAGGCGGTGGCGGCCGCGCGTGCCGTGCGCGAGTGGTGCGCCGAGCACGCGGTGGCCTGCGCCGACATCGACGTGTGGCGGGAGGGCGCGCGGCACAGCGCCCGGGAGGAGGTCGATGCCGCGGGCGATCCCGACCTGGTGGTCACCCTGGGCGGCGACGGTACGTTCCTGCGCGGCGCCCGGCTGGCGGCCGAGAACGACGCCATGGTGCTCGGCGTCGACCTGGGCCGAGTCGGATTCCTGACGGAGGTGCCGGCCACGGCGGTGCGGGCCGCGCTGGACGCCGTACGGGAGCGGCGGATCACCGTGGAGAGCCGGATGCTGCTCACCCTGCGGGCGTCGTGCCGGCTGGAGGTGCCGGCGCAGATGGAGGCGCTGCTGCGGTACGGGCGCGGGCCGCTGCTGCCCCCGCCCCGGGTACGGACGGACTGCACGGCGGGCGGGGACTGGGGGGTGGCCCTGAACGTCACCGCGCTGAACGACGTGGTGGTGGAGAAGCTGGCGCGCGACCGGCAGGTGTCGGTCGGGGTCTACCTGGCCGGCCGGCTGCTGGCCGCCTACTCGGCCGACGCGCTGCTGGTGGCCACGCCCACGGGGTCCACCGCGTACAGCTTCGCCGCGGGCGGCCCGGTGGTCTCGCCGCGGGTGGAGGGCCTCGTCTTCACGCCGGTCGCGCCGCACATGGTGTTCAACCGCTCGGTCGTGGCGGCGCCGGACGAGCCGATCGCGCTGCGGGTGCTGGAACGGTCGGGCCAGGCGGCGGTCAGCATCGACGGCCAGCTGCGTGGCGTGCTCAGCCCCGGGGACTGGGTCGGCGTGTACGCCGCGCAGCGCAGACTGCGTGCGGTCCGGCTGGGCCCGACCGACTTCTACGGCCGGCTGCGCGAGCGGATGAACCTGACCGACGCGCCGGCCGCGCTCGCCGACGGGGCGGCGGCCCCGCTGTGGCCGGTGACGACGCCACCGCCGCCCGACCTGGCCCACCTCGCCATGCCGCCGGCGCCCGACGACGCGGCGTGGCCGTCCTGAGCCGCCGGGGCGGCGCCGGTCCTGACCCGGATGGCCGTTCGACGTCCGGGGCGCTGCCGCGCGGGGTGTGCCCTCTGTGGTCATATATTCCCTGGTGCGCGCGAGCGCGTGATCCTCGGTCGCACCGCAGAAGCGGCCGTCCGGGCCGTACCGTACGCGTGGGCAGCGCCCACGGGAACAAGGAGATTGTGATGTCGTCCGTCGAGCTGAACACCAACTTCGGCCGTGTCGTGCTGGAGCTCAACGACGCCGAGGCGCCCAAGACCGTCGAGAACTTCCTGACGTACGTGCGCAACGGCCACTACGACGGCACGATCTTCCACCGGGTGATCCCCGGCTTCATGGTCCAGGGCGGTGGCTTCACCCAGGACATGTCCCAGAAGCCCACCCTCGCCGCGATCCCCAACGAGGCCGACAACGGCCTGAAGAACCAGACCTACACGGTGGCGATGGCGCGTACCAGCGACCCGCACTCCGCGACGGCCCAGTTCTTCATCAACGTGTCGGACAACGGCTTCCTCAACTACACGTCGAAGACCCCGAACGGCTGGGGCTACACCGTGTTCGGCCGGGTCACCGAGGGCACGGAGGTCGTCGACAAGATCACGACCGTCAGGACGGGCAGCCGCCAGGGCCACCAGGACGTTCCCGCCGAGCCCGTGGTGATCGAGTCCGCCAAGGTCCTGGGCTGACGCACACCACGCGGGCGGCACCGCTGCGCCGGTGCCGCCTGTGTCGTCCCGGGCCGCCTGCGCCCCTCAGACCGACGCCCCCGCGGCGGGCCCCAGCCGCCGCAGCGCGGTCCTGACCTCGGCCAGTACGGCCTCCTGCGCCGCCACCAGGTAGAAGTGGGCGCCGGGGAAGACCCGCAGCTCGAATCCGCCCTCGGTCTCCTCGGCCCAGGTCCGGGCCTCGTCGAGGGAGACCCGGGGGTCGGCGTCGCCGGTCATCGCGACGACGGGACAGCTCAGGCGTGGCCCGGGGACCCGCCGGTAGGTCTCCACCGCGCGGTAGTCGGCGCGCAGCACGGGCAGGACCATCCGCAGCAGTTCCTCGTCCTCCAGCAGGGCGGCGTCGGTGCCGTCGAGCTTGGTGACCTCGGCGATGAGCGTCGCGTCGTCGCCCTGGTGGACGGTCTCGGTGCGCACCAGGGACGGGCCGCGGCGCCCGGAGGCGAAGAACAGCGCGGGGGGCCGGCCGGCGGCCTGGAGCAGCCGGGCCAGTTCGAAGCCGACCATGGCGCCCATGCTGTGGCCGAACAGCACCGGCGGTGTGCCGTCCGATTCGCCCAGCGCGTGGAACACACCCCGGGCGAGTTCCTGGATGGAGCCGGCCAGGGGTTCGTCGTAGCGGTCCTGGCGGCCGGGGTACTGCACCGCCAGCACCTCCACCGCCGGGGAGAGTGCCCGGGAGAGGCCGAAGTAGAAACTGGCGGAGCCCCCGGCGTGCGGCAGGCAGATCAGCCGGGGCGCGCCCGGCGTCGGCCGGTGGAAGCTGCGCAGCCACAATCGGTGCTGCGCGCCTGGCTGTTCGGCCATGGATCCCCCTCGTCGGACTGTGCTGACCGGCTGTGCGACGACGTGCTGGTGGAGACGGTACTAAGACGGCGGCCCCTCGCGCGGCAGAACGGTGATCAGCGGGCTGGACAGCTGCCGCGAGACTTCTTAGCCTTGCCAGTCCAGAGTTGGACGTTTCGTCGAAGCCCGGCGTCGGGCCGACGACCGGCGTCCGGCCGCGAAGGCGGCGTCCGGTCGCCCACCGAGGGGAGTCAGGGTCCGTTGAGCAGTCCGCACGACCCCGCCGCCGCCCGTCCCGCCGGGGATGCGGACGAGCACCTCGTCCGGGAGGCCGAGAAGATCGCGGTGGCCCTGGGCCGCATGTTCCCGGGGCTGTGCGAGGTCGTACTGCACGACCTGCGGACCCCGCGCCACGCGGTCCGGGTGATCGAGAACAACCTGTCGGGCCGTCAGGTGGGCGACTCCGTCACGGAGTTGGGCCTCGCCCGGATCGCCGACCCGGAGTTCCCGAGCGTGCTCCAGAACTACCCCAACCGGTTCCCCGACGGCCGCCCCGCGAAGAGCACGTCCATCGGCATCAGGAACGCGGCCGGCGAGTACATCGCGGCGCTGTGCCTGAACCTGGACGTGTCCGTGCTGTCCCCGGTGACCCTGGCGCTGTCCAACCTCGTGGCCACGGACACCGGGCACCGCGACGAGCCGCTCGAGACCCTGCGGGACCGCGACGCGCGCGAGCTGCGGCGGGCGGTGGAGGCGCACGCCGCGGAGCGGGCCGCGACTCCCCGCTCACTGAGCCGGGAGGACAAGAAGGCGCTGGTCCGGCGGCTCCGGCACGACGGCTACTTCGCCTCGCGCGACGCCGCGCACACCATCGCGGACCTGCTCGGCGTGTCCCGGGCGACGGTCTACAACTACGCGAAGTGAAGGGCCGCCCATGACCTCCGCCCCCTCCCCCGCCACGGACCTGTCCGGCCCGGACACCCCGTTCGCCGTCGTCGACGTCGACCGGACGCGGCGCAACATCGCCCGCCTGCGGGCGCGGGCCGACCGGCTCGGGGTGCCGCTGCGGCCCCACGTGAAGACGGCCAAGAGCCTCGACGTCGCCGCGCTCCTGCACGACGGCGTCCCCGGCCCCGTCACCGTCTCCACCCTCGCCGAGGCCGAGGCGTTCGCCGCCGCGGGCCACAGCGACATCACGTACGCCGTCGGCATCGCCCCGCACAAAGTCCCGCGGGTCCTCGCCCTGGCGCGGCGCGGGGTCACCCTGCGCGTCCTGCTGGACAGCGCCGAGCAGGCGCGGTCCGTCGCCGCCGCGGCGCGCGAGGCCGGCACGGCCGTCCCCGCCCAGATCGAGATCGACTGCGACGGCCACCGCGGCGGGCTGGTGCCGGACGCCCCCGAACTCACCGTCATCGGCGGCATCCTGCACGACGCGGGCTGCCTGGACGGGGTCCTGGCCCACGCGGGCGAGTCGTACTCGGCGTCCACCGAGGAGGAGCGGCGCCTGGCGGCGCGCGGCGAACGCGACAGCGTGGTGGCGGCGGCAGGCCGGCTGCGCGCCGCCGGACTGCCGGTGCGGACCGTCAGCGTGGGCTCCACGCCCACCGCACACGCCGCCGACGACCTCACGGGAGTCACCGAACTGCGCGCCGGCAACTACGTCTTCTTCGACCTGGTGATGGCCGGTCTCGGCGTGTGCGCCGTCGACGACCTCGCCCTGTCGGTCGTCGTCACCGTCATCGGTCACCGCCCGGAGTACGGGTGGGTCCTCACCGACGGCGGCTGGATGGCCATGTCCCGCGACCGCGGCACCGCCGCGCAGGCCCAGGACCAGGGGTACGGGCTGGTCGCCGACCTGTCCGGCGCGCTGGTCCCCGGTCTCGTCATGACCGCGGCGAGCCAGGAGCACGGCACCCTCACCATGCGGGACGGCGGCCCGCCGCCCGCCCTCCCCGTCGGCACCCGGCTGCGCGTCCTGCCCAACCACGCCTGCGCCACCGCCGCCCAGCACCGCGGTTACCACGTCGTCGACGGCTCCCGGAACACGGCCGGCGCACCCGCCGTCGAGGCGTTCTGGCCCCGGATCGACGGCTGGTGACCCGGGACCGGACCCTCCCCGCACCCCCGCCCCCTCACCACCAAGGACCCCGCATGGCCGCCGTACCGCCCGTTACCTTCGAGGACGTCCGTGAGGCCGCCGCCCGCCTGAAGGGCATCGCCCACCGCACCCCGGTGCTCACCTCCCGCACCCTGAACTCCCTGGTGGGGGCGGAGGTGTTCATCAAGGCGGAGAACTTCCAGCGGGTCGGCGCCTTCAAGTTCCGCGGCGCCTACAACGCCGCCGCCCAGCTGCCGCCGGAGCGGCTGGCGCGGGGCATCGCGGCCTACTCCTCCGGCAACCACGCCCAGGCGACCGCCCTGGCCGCGCGCGAACTGGGCACCACCGCCGTCATCCTGATGCCCGAGGACGCGCCCCGCTCCAAGCGGGAGGCGACCGCCGGATACGGGGCGGAGATCGTCACGTACGACCGCTACACGCAGGACCGGACCGCGCTCGGCCACGCCCTCGCCGCGGACCGCGGGCTGGCCCTGATCCCGCCCTACGACGACCCGCACGTCATCGCCGGACAGGGCACCGCCGCTCTCGAACTCCTGGAGGAGACCGGCCCGCTGGACGCCCTCGTGGTGCCCGTGGGGGGCGGCGGCCTGATCGCGGGCAGCGCCACCGCCGCCACCACCCTGCACCCCGGCATCCGCGTCATCGGGGTCGAACCGGAGGCCGGTGACGACACCCGACGCTCCCTGGAGAGCGGCGCGCGCGTCACCGTCCCGGTCCCCCGTACCATCGCCGACGGGCAGGCACTGGCCACGCCCGGCGAGGTCACCTTCCCCGTCAACCAGCGCCTGGTCGACGGCATCGCGCTGGTCAGCGACGCCGAGATCGTCACCGCCATGCGCTTCGCCTTCGAGCGCCTGAAGGTCGTCCTGGAGCCGAGCGGCGCGACCCCCCTGGCCGCCCTGCTGGCCGGCCGGGTCGACAACCCCCCGCGCCGCATCGGCCTCATCGCCTCCGGCGGCAACATCGACACCCGGCGCTTCAGCGAACTCCTCGCTCCCTGAAGGGTGTTGCCGGGCCGGTGATCCCTCCACGCGGGCGCGCGCGGACGTCTTCGCCACACGCAGGCGTAAGCGCCGCGTCCAGGGGCACGCGAGGAGCAACGGACTTCGTGCACTGCGGAAGGAGAAGTCGTGTCGTTCTTGTGGGCCATCATCGCGGGACTGATCATCGGACTGCTTGCCAAGCTGGTCCTCCCCGGGCGCCAGCCCATCCCGCTCTGGCTGACGGTCATCATGGGCATCATCGGAGGCGTCGTCGGCAACCTGCTCGCCAGCGCGTTCGGCGTCGGCGCGACCAACGGCATCGACTGGATCCGCCACATCTTCCAGGTAGGTGTCGCCGCCCTCCTCATCGCTTTCGTCACCCCGCTCTGGGCCCGACGACACGCGTGAACCCCCGCGTGAGAAGTCCCCGCCCGCTGCCGGGGACTTCTTCGTGTACGGGGTGTTTCGGCCCGGGAAAAGGTGAAACCCAGCTGTTGTCCCGATGAAGAGATGAGCCAGGAGGACTCATGGCCACAGGCGAGACCGGATTCAGCGATGTCGTGTTCGACCTCATCTCCGTGCAGTACCACTCCCTGAAGGCCGGACACGACTACGGCCAGTACGTGCGCGACGCGGAGAACGCCGGCAAGAAGGAGATCGCCGAGTTCTTCCGCGGTGTCATGGAGCAGGACTCCGAGCGCGCCGCCCGCTGTCACCGGTTCCTGGCCGAACTGTCCGGTTCCGAGGACGCCGGCCCGGCGGTGAGCTGACGGCGACACCCTGCCCGCCGGGCGGGCGGTGGACGGGAGAGGCGGCTGCCGGACCGGCAGCCGCCTCCGTTTGCCGTCCGGGCAGAGGGGGACCCGGCCGCCCATGAGCACTTCGTCCGGTCGCCGCGGCCGTGCCCCGCGGCAGAACACATTCCTCAGGTTGCTGGACCGGCTGGAGCGCGACCCGCGCGCCGACCGGGTGATCGACGTCCTGCGCACCGGGACGCGCGCGCTGCCGCTCGGCGCGGCACGGGACGCGCTCCACGGCCGGTGGCTGGGCCACCCGGTGCATCCGCTGATGGTGCAGGTGCCGATCGGCACCTGGCTGTCGGCCGCCGTGCTGGACCTGCGGCCCGGGCGCTCCCCCGGGGCGGCCCTGCTGATCGGTGTCGGGATGGCCGCGGCCGCGCCGGCCGCCCTGGCCGGCGCCGTGGACTGGGCAGAGCTGCACCCCGAGCAGCAGCGCGTCGGCCTGGTGCACGCCCTGGCCAACACCGCGGCCCTCGGCCTGTACGGCGTCTCGCTGGTCCGCCGCGCGCAGGGACGCGGGGTGGTGGGCCGCGCCTACGGGTTCGCCGGGCTCACCGCGGTCGGGCTCGGCGGCGCCCTGGGCGGGCACCTGGCCTACCGCCAGGCCTCCGGCGCCAACCACACCGAGGAGGTCCCGCACGTGGTGACCGACGGGTGGCACCGCGTCGGCCCCGTCGACGCGTTCCCCACCGGGCGGCCCGTACGGCGCAGTGTGGACGACGTCCCCGTGCTCGTCGTACGCGAGGACGCGGGGACGGTGCACGCGCTCGCGGAGCGGTGCAGCCATCTCGCGGGACCGTTGGCCCAGGGCACGGTCGAGGACGGTTGCGTCCGCTGCCCCTGGCACGGCAGTGTCTTCCGGCTCTCGGACGGTCTCAACGTGCGCGGTCCGGCCACCGCGCCCCAGCCCGCCTTCGACACGCGGACCGTCGACGGCCACGTCGAGGTGCGGCTGCGCCGGGCCGGCCGGGACGACGGGGCACCGGCGGACCGGGGGTCCGGCGGGCAGGAGAGCTGACACAGACGTACGCGGACACCAGGCCCGCGGCGGGCGAGAGGCCCGCCGCGGGCCTGCGCGCGTGAGGTGCCCGCGACCCCTCGGGCGGGTCGGCTCCGGACCGCTCGACGAAAGCGTCGATCCGGACATCTCGTACGCGGTCCGGTATGCCACTCCAACTGGCCCAGCTGGGCGAACCATGTGTCCCCCGAGCCCCACCGGTAGCTGAAAAGTACCGGTTGCGCCCAGACTCGATGACGGGCCTGTGGCCCTCGTCCCGGGCGGGGTACCCGCCGGCGCACCACCAGCTCTGCTCTTGGAGGCATCTTCCATGACGTTCAACCCACTGGAGCAGCGGGGTATCCCGCTCGACCGCCAGCTGCGCAGCTGGCGTGAGCTGAACGTGCAGCCGATCGACCCCGACCGCTGTGACCCGTACACCCGGTGCCGCATCATCACGATGAACGGCATCGAGGTGGAGGCCATCCTCTTCAGCCACCAGCTCGCCCGTCACACCCCCGACCCGGAGCTGAAGCGCCAGCTCGCCCGGACCCGGTACATCGAGGCGCAGCAGCAGAAAGTGGTCAACTGGCTGCTGCCGGGTGTCTCCTCGGTGCTCGAGACGACGATCGCCTACGAGCAGGTCGCGGTGGACCTGACGGCGTGGGTGGCCCGGATGGAGCCGGACCCGTACCTCAAGCAGGCCTACCAGTTCGGTGTGCTGGAGGACTTCGACCACCTGTACCGGTACGCGAACCTGTACGAGATGATCGAGCACCGCAAGGCGGAGTCGATCGTCGACAACCTCACCGAGGTCATGCCGGGCCGCCCCACCCGGTTCCACCACCGCGACCCGGTCGACAACGTCCGTGACCCGTACGACAGGAAAACGACGAACCCGCTGTCGAAGCTGCACGCGCTGACCATCATGTCGGCGGAGCAGCAGACGATGAACTTCTACATGAACACCGGCCCCACCTACATGGAGCCGATCGCCCGGCAGCTCTACCAGGAGATCGGACTGATCGAGGAGGAGCACGTCACCCACTACGAGTCCCTCGTCGACCCGGGCGAGACCTGGTGGGAGCAGCTCGTCAACCACGAGTACAACGAGTGCTACCTGTACCACTCCTTCATGGAGCAGGAGAGCGACCCGAGGGTCAAGGCGATCTGGGAGCTGCACCTGAACATGGAGCTGGAGCACCTCCACATCGCCTGCGACCTGATGCGCCGCCACGACGGCCGCGAACCGCAGGAGGTCCTGGCCCCGGAGCTGCCGAACGTGCTCACCTTCGAGCCGAACAAGCAGTACCTGCGTGAACTCCTCGACACCCAGATGGACCTGACCACCCTCGGCGCGGGCTACGTCCGCGACGCGCACGAGCGGTTCGAGAAGATGCAGGAGCGGATCCACGGCGGCGAGGAACCGCCGAGCGACCGGGTCATGGCCGAGCACGACGCCATGTTCGGCCGCGAGTACCGCGTGCAGACCGAGGGCGAGCACCCCGACCCCGCCCAGCGTGAGAAGTGAGGCGGCCGCACATGTCCGAGCTGCACACCCCGCAGGCGGGTGACGACCACGCGCCCGACATCGACGTCGTCGCCCTGCTGATGCGTCAGCACGGTGACATCCGCAACCTGTTCGACGAGGTGGAGCGGCGCGAGGGGGAGGAACGCCGCGAGGCCTTCCGCCGCCTGGTCCGGCTGCTCGCCGTGCACGAGACCGCCGAGGAGGAGGTCGTGCACCCCTTCGTCCGGCGGGCGGTGTCGGGCGGGGAGCGGGTCGTCGAGGATCGGCTCGCCGAGGAGAAGGCCGCCAAGGAGACCCTCGCGGCGCTGGACGACATGGACACCGACGACCCGTCGTTCATGCCGCGGCTGATGGAGCTGCGCACGGACGTGCAGGAGCACGCGCGGGCGGAGGAGCGCTACGAGTTCTCCCACATCCGCCGCAGCACCGACGTCACCAACCTCTCCACCATGGCCAAGGCCGTCAAGGCGGCCGAGGCGATGGCGCCCACGCGGCCCCACCCCGGCGTCCAGACGGCCGCGGCGAACATGGCCCTCGGTCCCGTCGCCGCCCTCATGGACCGAACGAAGGACGCCGTCCGCAAGGCGATGGGCAAGCACTGAACCGCGCCCGGCGCCCGCGGCACCGCCCGCACGGGCCTGCCGGACGCTGACGGCGATGCGGCGGCCGGCAGGCGTCGGGCGGTGCCCGGAGGCCGGTGCCCGGAGGCGGTGCCGGGGAGCGGCCCGGGGCGCCCCGGGCCGCCGCCGGCCCGGCACCGGGATGCGCGGGCGGTTTGAGGGCGAAACCATGGTGGCACTTGGATCGTCCCCGCACACGATCGGGGCGGCGCCGGGGACCGAGCGGCGGCACCCCGGCTCCAGGGGCGTGCCCGTTGCCCTCGGGCAGCGCGCCGCGGGAACGGGAGGCCCAGGATGACCACCGTCGGTGTCGAAGAGGAGTACCTGCTCGTGGAGCCGGCCAGTGGCCGGCTGGCGGCGCGCGCGGAGAAGGTGCGCGCCGCGGCGGGCCTCGAACCGTTCGTCGCGCCGCGGGAGATCCAGCCGGAGCTGCTCCAGGCCCAGGTCGAGGTGGCCACCCCGGTCTGCGAGTCGCTGGACGAGGTCGGCGGCCACCTGCTGCGGCTGCGGCACGCAGTGGCCGGGGCGGCCGAGGCGCACGGCTGCCGCCTGGTGGCCAGCGGGACGCCTCCGCTGCGCCAGGCGCTGCCCGTGCCCGTCACCGACCAGGCCCGCTACCGCGCCATGCAGCAGCAGGCGCCGCAGCTGGTGGCCGAGCAGATGGTCAACGGCATGCACGTGCACGTCGCCGTCCCGGACCGGCGGGTGGGCGTCCAGGTGCTCAACCGGATCCGGGGGTGGCTGCCCGTCCTGACGGCGATGGCGGCGAACAGCCCGCTGTGGGAGGGGCACGACACGGGGTTCGCCAGCTGGCGCACCGTGGTCTTCGACCGCTGGCCGGTCAGCGGCGTCCCGCCGTGCTTCGCCGACGAGGCGGACTACGACCTGCGGGTGCGGCGGCTGCTGTCGACGGGGGTGATCGGTGACACCGGCCAGCTGTACTGGCAGGTCCGCCTGTCCGAGACCTACCCGACGGTCGAGATCCGCTGTCTCGACGTGCAGCTGCGCACCGACGAGGCCGCGATGTTCGCGGGGCTGGTGCGCGCCCTGGTGGACACCGCCCGGCAGGAGGCGGCTGCGGGCCGCGAGGCACCGGAGAGTCCTCCGGAGCTGGTGGACGTGGCGATGTGGCAGGCGGCGCGGTACGGGCTGGGCGGCGATCTGATCCTGCCCGGGGGTGAGCGCTGCCGGGCCGGCGACGCCGTGTACCGGCTGCTGGCGCACATCGGGCCGGCCCTGGACGCGGCCGGCGACACCCGGGAGGTGACCTCGTTGGTGCACCGGCTGCTCCAGCAGGGGACGGGGGCGGACCGGCAGCGGCAGGCGCTGGCCGACGGCGGCCCCGACGCCGTGATCGACATGCTGGTCGAGACGAGCGGCATGCCCTGACCGGCTCGTGCACGGCCTGTGCACGGCTGAGGGGCGCGTCGCCGGGCGGTTCACCCGGGGACGCGCCCCTCATCGGTGCGGCGCCGGAGGGTCAGACGCGGCCCGACCCGTACCGCGCGGACATGTCGCCCCGGGAGTGGGACTTCTCCGCCGCGCGGGCGGCGGCGCTGGCGGCCAGCGCCAGCAGCAGGGCGAGCGCCCCGGTGATCACGTTGTTCCAGACGGTCCTGGTGGTGCTGACGTCACCGGCCACCACCCAGGGCGCGATGATGGCCCACACGCCCAGGGCGCAGGCCGCCCAGGCCATGCTGTGGGTGCGCTCGTAGGCGCGGCCGAAGCCGCCGCTCATCAGCAGCGCGTAGGCGATACCGGTGACCAGGTTGGTGACGGCCAGCGTCGACAGGTTGTTGAACCCGGTGATCCAGGGCGACGCGGCGAGGTACAGGCCGGTGAGCAGCGCGAGCGTCTCGACGGCCTGGCCCCTGGGCGTGGTGGTCGCGCGCTCGGCCATCTCGTGGCGCTCGCGCATGTCGATGATGTCCGGGTGGGTCTCCATCGACGGCTTCGGGGAAGTTGCCATGATCCTCACCTTCACGAAGGGGGTCTGTCCGGTCTGTCGGTCGGGAGTGCCGGGGCCGCGGCCGGACGGGCGCGGCCCGGCGGTCGGTCACGTGGATCCGCAGCCCTGCCCGCGGCGGCCCCGCAGGACACGTACCACGAGGGCGAGCACGGCCCCGGCCGTCGCCGCGCCGGTGAGCGTCACGGCCCTGCGGGCGGTGGGGCTGATGCCGGAGACGGCGTCGCGGACCCGGTCGAAGAGGCTGAGGGGGACGCCCCGCACCGCGTTGCCGGGCGGACGGCGGGGCACGCCGGGATGCGGGTGCGTCGGGGCGGTCGCCCGGACGGCTTCCCAGGCGGCGCCGATCCGCCGCAGCCGGCGGTCGTCGAAGGCCTCGCGCAGGCGCGGCAGGAGTTCGTCCTCCTCGTCCCGGATGTCCTGGCGGATGAGGTCGAACGACTCCTCGATCCAGGCCGCGCGCCGGGGGTCGTCGACCGCTCTCTCGACCTGTGCGATCAGGTCGTTGATCGCCTGGTGCTCATCCTCGACGCGGCCGGTCAGGCCCTCTGCGTCGGGGGCGACGCGGCGCAGCACCGGCCACAGCACGGTCTCCTCGGCGAAGGCGTGGCCGAACACCAGTTGCACGATGTCCTGCCAGAGCCGCTCCAGCTCACGACTCGACCCCTGGGCGGCGGCGTAGCGCCGCATCATCGCGTCGAGCCGGGCGTGGTCGCGGCGCTGGCGCATCAGGATGCTGCCGTCGCCGCCGAGTGCCGCGGCGTCCTGCCGCGCGATCGAGACGGTCATGTCTCCGCCTGCGTGGACGTCTCCCCGGTGCCCGTGGCGTCCTCCGTGTCCTCACGGGTCGCGCCGGACGGGGACTCGGGCCGCCGGCCCTCCTCCTCGGGGTGCACGTCCTTCTCGCCGGTGACCTCCTCCAGCGGGCTGGAGGCCTCGTTCTCCTGAGGACTGCTCATCTCGACTCCTCACAGATCGCTGTACTGGCGCTCGGGTCCCCACATTTCGCCCGATTCACCCCTGGTGTTCGGTAATTCGACGGGCATTCCGCCCGGTCCGGCGCCGCGCCCCGGTGCCGGGGGGCCGGGTGTTCGTGACGCGGGGGCGCGGTTAGGCTCCGGAGGAGTGTTCGGGAAGCAGGCACCAGCGTCCGGCCGCGCTCGGCCGGGCCGCGTCGGTCCGTGCTGTCCGCGTCGTTCCGTCTGGAGTGCCCGCATGACCCAGCTGCCCTCGTCCCCCGGGGATGAAGCCGTCCACGTGGCGAGCGCCGTCCGCGGCCAGGCCCGGGTCCCACTCCGGCCGCAGGAGGAACTGGACGCCAGGAACCGGCTGTTCGGGCATGCCGGGGTCGCCCGTGCCCAGGAGGTCCTGCTCGCGCGGTACGGCCTCGCCTCCGGCGCGGAGGCGTTCGGTCTGCTGCGCAACACCTCCCAGCGGTTCAACATCAAGCTGCACTCGCTGGCCGAGGCGGTCGTCCGCACGCCCGCGCCCGACCGGGGGGCGGCACTGTGGTTCCCGGGCCGCGCCCGCCACACCCCTCCCCCACTGACCGGGATCGCCCTCGACCGGGGTGCCCGCAGCAGTCAGGGAGCGGTGCTGAAGGCGCTGCTGCACCGGGTGCTGTCCCTCACGCAGACGCCCATGGGCAACGTGCAGCTGGCCGGGAACGGGCGGCTGCACCTGGCCCGGCACACCGGGCTGAACAAGTACTTCACCGACTTCTTCGCCTTCGTCGACACCCCGACGACCGCCTGCTCGCAGGCCGCCGCCGAGCGCCGGCAGGTCACCGTGTCCGATGTGGCGACCGCGGCCGTGTTCGACGAGGCCTCCCGGCACGCCATCCTCCAAGCGGGCAGCCGGGCCGCGCACAGCGTTCCCCTGATCGGCTCCTCGGGCGCGGTGCTCGGCATGGTCTCGTCCCACCACGAACGGCCGCTGCGAGGGCTGACCCGGGCGCAGACGGCGGCGCTGGAGGGCGCGGGGGCGGACGCGGGGCGCTGGCTGTCGTGGCACCGCGGCACCGTGGTGCTGGACGCCCTGGAACACCTGCACGCCGCGGCGATCGCCGTCCGCCCCTGACCGGCCGGCGGCCGTCTTCCGAAGTGTGCGGTGGTGGTGGGCGGGGATGCGTCCGCCGACCGGCGGTGCCAGGACAGGCGGGCGCACAGCCGTCGCTCTCACGAGGTGACGGCCTTCGCCTGACTGCCCAAGCGAACCCCTGACAAGACCCGGGCCGGCTGTGACAGCCGGCCCGGGTCTCGCTCGCCCTCCACACTGTCACCGAACGGGTGGGACGTACAGGGAACCGGGCAGCCGGTCCGCCGCGGACGCCGGTCCGCGGGTCAGCCCGTCGGTCGGGGCTGCGCGGGATTCTCGGGTGTGCCGTGGGACGGCGGGTTCATCGCGGGGCCCGTGGTGGCGGGCGACACCGGGGAGCCGGTGTCGGGGGCGCGCGCTCGGGGGCCGGCGCGAGCGGTGAGCCGCCCGACGGCTGCGCGTCCCCGCGCGGTTCCTGGAGCCGGGCCCGGAGCACCTCCACGACGGGAAGCCGGTTGCCGTGTGCCTCCTCGTAGGCCAGCACCTTGCGCAGCCCCGGCTCGTCGAGCGTACGGACGCGGTGCTGGAGGCTTCCCGGTGGAAGGTGGTCGTAGTCCGGCAGCGGCAGCGAGTGGTGTCCCGGCTGGTGCGTCCCGGTCTTCTCATCGGGCATGAGGACTGCTCTCTGCGCCGATGCGCCCGCGGGCCGTGGACGCCCTCCTGGTCAGGGGCCGAGTCTCTCGCCCGGTGGCGTCCGAACCGGCTCGCGCCGTCCCCGCCGGTGCGCCGTGCCGGCCGGCGCCCGGGGCGGGGACGCGGCTCACACCGGGCCGGGAAAGCATCCAGTGTGGTTCGACGTTCAACTGACTGCGGGTGCGGAGGGGAGAGTGTCCCCGGGCCTCACCTCCGGCCCGTGGGGAAGATCGTCCGGCTGAAGCCCCACGGAGCCACTCGCCGCGAGGCGACCGCCCTCCGCCCCACCCCTGACCGCCCCGGTCGGCCCTCCCCCGAGCCGGCCGGGGCTTCCCGCTGTCACCGGCCGGGTTCGACCAGGACCTTCAGGGCCTCGCGCCGGTCCATCGCCCGGTAGCCCTCCGGCACCTCACCCAGGCCGATCGTGCGCGTGAAGACGCGCCCCGGATCGACCGTCCCGTCCAGCACGGCCGGCAGCAGTTCCTCGATGTAGGCGCGGACCGGGGCGGGACCGCCGGTCAGGGTGATGTTGTGGCGGAAGAGGCTGCCGGGGCCGACCGGCGCCTCCTCGTACTGCGGGACGCCGACGCGGCTGATCACACCGCCGGGACGCACCACGCCGACGGCCGTCTCGTAGGCGTCCAGGTAGCCGACGCACTCCAGGACGGCGTGCGTGCCCGCCCCGCCGGTCAGTTCCCTTACCCGCTCGACGCCCTCCTTCCCGCGCTCGGGGACGACGTCGGTGGCACCGAACTCGCGCCCGAGGTCGGTGCGGTCCTCGTGCCGTCCCATGAGGATGATCCGCTCGGCGCCGAGCTGCCGGGCGGACAGGACCGCCAGCAGACCGACCGCGCCGTCGCCGATCACGGTCACGGTGGTGCGCGGGCCGACGTGCGCGGTCCTGGCGGCGTGGTGGCCGGTGCCGTACACGTCGGCCAGGGTCAGCAGGGACGGCAGCAGCGCGGAGTCCTCGCCGACGGGCAGCCGCACGAGGGTGCCCCGCGCCTGCGGGACCCGGACCGCCTCGGCCTGGGCGCCGCAGCCGCTGCCGGGGCCGAAGAAGCCGCCCCGGGGGCATGAGGTGTGCAGGCCCTCCCGGCACAGCGCGCACGTGTTGTCGGCGAAGGCGAAGGGCGCCACCACCAGGTCACCGCGGCTCAGGCCGGTCACCTCGGTGCCGAGTTCCTCGACGACGCCGAGGAACTCGTGGCCCATCGGAGCGCCCCGGTCGGACTTCTCCATGGTGTGGTACGGGTGCAGGTCGCTGCCGCAGACACAGGAACGCACGACGCGTACCACCGCGTCGGTCGGCTGCTCGATCCCCGGGTCGGGGACCTCCTCCACCCGGACGTCGCCGCTGCCGTACATGAAGGTGGCTCGCATGAGTGGTCTCCGCTCGGCTCGGACGGCGGGTGCGGGCGGCCGGCCGCGGTGGGGGCCGCCCGGCGGCCGGCTCCGGCCGCCGCACCCCGTGCCCCAAACCAGTACCCAGGCCCGCGTCCCCCGTGCCCCCGGTCCGCGCGCCGTCGTCGCGAGCGGGTGCCGCTTCGCCGAGGTCAGCCGCGAGCGCCGATGAGGTCGGTGGGGCTGAAGGTCCGGCGGTAGGCGGTGGGCGACACCCCGAACGCCGTGCGCATGTGGGCGCGCAGGGAGTTGGCGGAGCCGAAGCCGGCCCGGTGCGCGACCAGGTCGACCGACAGGTCGGTGGTCTCCAGCAACTGCTTGGCCAGCTCCAGCCGTTGCGCGGTGAGCCACTGCACGGGGGTCATGCCGACCTCGTCGCGGAACCGCCGGGAGAAGGAGCGCAGGCTCATCCGGGCGTGCCCGGCGAGCTGGGTCAGGGACAGCGGCTCGCCGAGGTGCTCCAGGGCCCAGGCGCGGGTGGCGGTGGTGCCGGCGACGGTGGGGGCGGGAACCGGCCGGTCGATGTACTGGGCCTGCCCGCCGTCGCGCCAGGGTGGTACGACGCACATGCGGGCGGCCCGGTTGGCGGCGGCGGAGCCGTGGTCGCGGCGGATCATGTGCAGGCACAGGTCGACGCCGGCGGCCACGCCCGCCGAGGTCAGCACGTCGCCGTCGTCGATGAAGAGGACGTCCTCGTCGACCTTGACCGTGGGGTAGGCCCGGCGGAACTGCGGGGCGAGGTTCCAGTGCGTGGTGGCCGGCCGGCCGTCGAGCAGCCCGGCCGCGGCCAGCACGTAGGACCCGGTGCAGATGGAGACCAGCCGGGTGCCGGGGCGGATGCCCGCGATGGCCGCGGTGACCTCGGGGGGCAGCGGGCCGCCGCGGCCCAGCTCGGGCATGGCGTGCGTGGGTGGGACGATCACCGTGTCGGCGGCGGCCAGGGCCTCGGGCCCCGCCGCGGGCTGCACGGTGAAGCCGGCGTCGCTGAGCACGGGGGCGCCGTCGGCGGTGCATACGGTGACGGTGTAGAGCGGGCGCCCCTCGGCGTCCTGGACGCTGCCGAAGACCCGCGAGGGGATGCCCAGCTCGAACGGCGGGACCCCGGGCAGCGCGAGCACCGCGATCCGGTGCCGCCGGGGCGCCTGCCCCGTCTCGTCCGGCTCGTCCTCCGCCACCTCGCACCACCGATTGCTCATGGCCAGATCCTGACACATCCTGGCCATCCGGCCAAAGCCGTCGCGGGCCGCGGTGCCCGATCGTGGAACGCGTCGCGCCGGGGAGGTCCCGGCCGACCGGAAATCGAAGAGCGAGGCGGAGAACATGCGCGCGGTGGTCGTGGAGCGGTGGGGCGGACCGGAGAACCTGGTCGAGCGGGAGATCGAGCGCCCGGAGCCCGGGCTGAACGAGGTGCTGGTGCGTGTCCACGCGGCCGGCGTGAACCCGGTGGACTTCAAGACCCGGGCCGGCGGGGCCCTCATCGAATGGGGCGCCGTGCCGGCGGTCGGCTGGGACGTGTCCGGCACGGTGGCGGCCGTCGGCCCCGGGGTGGGCGTGTACCGCCCGGGTGACGAGGTGTTCGGCATGCCGCTGTTCCCGCGCCAGGCGGGGGCCTACGCCGAGTACGTGGTGGCACCGGCCCGGCACCTCGCCCCGAAGCCTGCCGGCCTGACGCATGTGGAGGCGGCGGCGCTGCCGCTCGCCGCCCTGACCGCCTGGCAGGCGCTGGTGGACACGGCGGACGTACGGCCCGGCGAGCGGGTGCTCGTCCACGCGGCGGCCGGCGGGGTCGGCCACCTCGCCGTCCAGATCGCGAAGGCCCGCGGCGCGCACGTGATCGGCACCGCCGGCGCCGGCAAGCACGACCTGGTGCGCGGACTCGGCGCGGACGAGGTGGTCGACTACCGCGCCGTGCGGTTCGAGGACGTCGTCCGGGACGTCGACGTGGTGCTGGACGGGGTCGGCGGGGACACCGCCGAGCGCTCCCTGCGAGTGCTGCGGCCCGGCGGCCGGCTCATCACCCTGCCCGGCCCGGACGACGTCCCCGCCACCGTGCCGGACGGAGTGCGGGCGGTCTGGATGCTGGTCGAGCCGGACCGCCTGGGGCTGCGGGAGATCACCGCCCTGGTGGAGCGTGGCGCGCTCCGGCCGGTCGTCGACACGGTCGTGCCGCTGGCGCAGGCCGCGAAGGCGCACGAGATCGGCGAGCGGGGCCGCACCACCGGCAAGATCGTCCTGACCGTGGCCTGACCGGTGCGGCGGCCGGGGCCCGCGCGGGCGGCGGACCCCGGCCGCCGGGGTCCCGGCGCCGCGCGGCCGCGCCGTGTGGAGACCTCGGCGGACGGGGTATCAGTGCGGCGAGGCCGAGCCAGGGAACGACGTCGGTTGCGGGAGGTGAGAGGCGGTGGACCGGCCCGACCGCGCTCAGCCGAAGACGGACTTGATCGACCGGCTGGTGGAGACCGGCTCCCTCACGGAATTCCTCCAGCACCTGATCGACGACGCCGTGGAGGTCTCCGGGGCGGACGGCTGCGGGGTGACCCTGCGGCGCCGGCAGCGGCCCCTGACCGTGGTCAGCACCGGGGGCGTCGCGGACAAGCTGGACGAGAAGCAGTACGGCCAGGACGACGGCCCCTGTCTCCAGGCCCTGCGCACCGGCCACGTCGTGCACGTGCCGGACGTGCTGGAGGAGACCCGGTGGGGCACCTACCCCCGGTTCGCGGCCGGCCTGGGCGTGCGCTCCTCGCTGTCGGTGCCGATCTCGGTACGCGACCACACCGCGGGCGCCCTCAACTTCTGCGCCGCCGCCCCGGACGCCTTCACCGACCACGACCGGCAGGAGCCGGCGCTGTTCGCCGCCCGGGCCGGCGGCGCGATCGCCCTGGCCCAGCGGCCGGCCGACGCCGAGGACTTCACCCGCGACCTCCAGAGCGCGCTCGCCTCCCGCAGCGTGATCGACCAGGCCATCGGCAGCGTCATGCAGCAGCGGCGCTGCACCGCGGAGGAGGCCTTCGACCTGCTGCGCCGGCTGTCCCAGCGGACCAACCTCGAGCTCCGCGACATCTGCGCCCGCCTGACGGACATCGCCGGCCGGCCCCCGAGCCCCCCGCCGCCCCTGCGCCCCCGGCCGTGACCACGTCCCGCCCGGGACCGCCGCGAGGTGATCCCACTCACCCGCGGGCAGCGCGCGGTGGCGACGCAGCCCCTGCCCCGCAGGGCGTCGTTGCAGGTGGGACCGGGTGGGTGTGAAGGACGGGGTGTGGGGCGATCGGGGGCCCTTCGGGAGTAGCCGTCGTGACCTGAGAGACTGAGGCCATGAACATCGGTCGCAGGAACAACGTCACCGTCACCGGCAACCCGCAGGGGCCGACGGTGGTACTGGCCCACGGGTTCGGCTGTGACCAGAACATGTGGCGGCTCACCGTGCCCGCCCTGGCGGACGACTACCGGGTGGTCCTCTTCGACTACGTCGGTTCGGGCCGCTCGGACCCTGCCGCGTTCTCGGCGGACCGCTACGCCTCGCTGGACGGCTACGCCCGGGACGTGGTGGAGGTGTGCGAGGAGCTCGACCTGCGCGACGCCACGTTCGTCGGGCACTCGGTCAGCGCGATGATCGGCGTCCTGGCCGCCGCGGCGGCTCCGGAGCGCATCGGAGCACTGGTCATGGTCGCGCCGTCCCCCCGGTACATCGACGACGAGGGGTACCACGGCGGCTTCAGCGCGCCCGACATCGACGAACTGCTGGAGTCCCTGGAGTCGAACTACCTGGGCTGGTCGGCGGCGATGGCCCCGGTCATCATGGGCAACGCGGACCGGCCGGAACTCGGCGAGGAGCTGAGGAACAGCTTCTGCGCCACCGACCCGGAGATGGCGCACGTCTTCGCCCGGACCACGTTCCTGTCGGACTCGCGCGACGACCTGAAGAGCGTGCGCGTACCGACGCTGGTGCTGGAGTGCACCCAGGACGCCATCGCCCCGCGCGAGGTCGGCGCCTTCGTCCACCGGGCGATCCCCGGTTCCACGCTCGTGACCCTGGAGGCGACCGGGCACTGCCCGCATCTGTCGGCGCCCGAGGCCACCAACGCGGCGATCACCGACTTCCTGGCAGGCCTGCGGTGATGTGCCGCACCGGCCAGCAACCCGACCCGTTCGAAGCCGGTGACGAGACGACGTCCGACGCGGCATTCGCCGCCCTGCTGGAGGACAGTGCCGAGGAACTGTACGAGAGCGCGCCCTGCGGGTATCTGTCCACGCTGATGGACGGCACCATCGCCAAGATCAACACCACCCTGCTGGACTGGCTCGGCATGGAGCGCGAAGCGGTGGTGGGCCGGAAGCGCTTCACCGACCTGCTGACCGTGGGCGGCAAGCTGTACCACGAGACGCACTTCGCGCCGCTGCTGCGGATGCAGGGTGAGATCAGTGGCATCGCCCTGGAGATCAAGCGGGCCGACGGCAGCCGGATCCCGGTGCTGGTCTCCTCCGTGGTCAAGCACGGCAGCACGGGTGAGCCACTGCTGATCCGCACCACCGTCTTCGACGCCCGGGACCGGCGCGCCTACGAGGAGGAACTCCTGCGCGGCCGGAAGGCCGCCGAGGAGGCGCGCCGGCAGGCGGAGGCCGACCGGGCCCGGCTCCAGGACGCCCTCGCCGTGCTCCAGCAGTCGCTGCTGCCCGACGCGCTGCCGCCGGTGCCCGGAGCGGAGACGGCTGCCTACTACCACACCGCCTCCCCCGACCGGCTCGGCGGCGACTTCTACGACGTGTTCCCCATCGGCGGCCCGCGCTACGCCTTCTTCCTCGGCGACGTGTGCGGCAAGGGCCCCCAGGCCGCCACGGTGACCTCACTGACCCGCTACACGCTGCGCGCCGCCGCCCTGCACGACTCCGACCCGGTCTCCGCCCTGACGACCCTCAACCAGGTGCTCCACGAGCGCTACTCCGGCAGCGGCGACCCCCGGTACTGCACCGCCGTCTTCGGCACGCTCGAGCCCGACACCGCGACCGGGCGCGTCACCGTCCGCCTGGCGTCGGGCGGGCACCCCCCGGTTCTCGTGCTGCGCGCCGACGGCACGGCCGACTTCCTGCCCACCCCGGGCGGGCTCCTGGTCGGCATCCTGCCCACCGCGCGCTTCGTCACCGCCTCCACCACACTCGGCCCCGGCGACACCCTGCTCCTCTACACCGACGGTCTCACCGAGGCCCGCACCGGTGAGGACCGCACCAGTCTGTACGGCGACGAGGCCCTGCTCGCCTTCGCCACCGCCCAGGCGGGAAAGTCCCCGCAAGCCGTCATCGACGCCCTGGCCGGCCTGCTGGACGGCTTCGGCGACGGCCTCGACGACGACACCGCCCTGCTCGCCCTCGGCGTCCCCGCCCCCGGCCCCTGGACCAACGACGAACGATGAGTCCGCTGAAGATCACCATCCGAGACGCCGCGACCGGTCCCGTTCTGGAGATCAGCGGCGACCTCGACTACGGCAGCGCCACCGAGCTGCGTGACCTGTTCCCCACGCTCGACCTCCGGCCCGGCCGACGTCTCGTCCTGGAACTGGCCGGCATGACGTTCTGCGACTCCAGCGGCATCACCGCCCTGATCGCCGCGCACAATCACGCCCTCGCCGCCGGCGCGGACATGGCCCTCGCCGCCGTCCCCGCCCACACGATGCGCATCCTGCGCATCGTCGGCCTCGACCAGGTCTTCCCCCTGCTGCCCCGCAGCGACAACGGCAGTGGCAGCGAGAACGCCGCGCTCTCCTGACCCGGCCCGCCCCGGCGACGGGACGGACGCCGCCCCCGCCCGATGCGGCCACCGTCGTGCGGAGGCCGGGTGAAGACCCTGCGGTAGCCTGGTGAAACTGTGTGGCGGATGCGGTCGCACCGGGAGAGGCAGGGTGGTTCGATGCGCGCCACGTCCGTGAACGCAGGGGGTGGGACCGCGGCGGAACGGCATGCCGCTGTCGAGTACACGACCGACGCGGAATGGGCCGGCCATCTGGTGGGCTTCGTCCGGGACGGACTGGACCGGGGCGAACAGGTGCAGTACTTCGCCGACACCACCGCGCCCGACCTCGTGACGCGCACGCTCCTCGACCGGGGCGTCGACGCCCCTGCCGCCGTACGGCGGGGACAGCTCGTGGTGACCACCGCCGCCGACACCTATCTGGCCGGGGGCCGGTTCGACCCCGACGCGATGATCGGGCTCTGGGAGCAGGCGGTGGACGCGGCCGCGGCGCGGGGGTACCGGGGGCTGCGGGCCGTCGGCGAGATGTCCTGGGGCACCCGGGGGATGGCCGGCGCCGAGCGCCTCCTCGAGTACGAGCTGCGGATCCACCAGGAGGTCTTCGAGCGGCTGCCGCTACGGGCCCTCTGCTTCTACGACCGGCGCCTGGTGCCCCGCGAGGACCTGGCGGTGCTGACCGCGGCCCACCTGGCGCGGTCCCACTCCCCCACGTGCCCGCCGGCCGAGCCGGGACTGTCCGTCGCGCCGCTCGCCGGGCCGCCGGGATTCCGGTTGGCCGGATCGGCCGGCTGGGAGAACCGCCGGGTCACCGCCTCGGCGGCGGCGGCGCTCTCCGCGTCCCCCGCCGACGACGTCACCCTGGACCTTTCCGCCCTCGGCCATCTCGACGTGGCGGCTCTGGCGGCCCTAGCCCGGGCGGCGCTGCGGCGCCCCTCGGACACGCCCGTGCGGCTCCTCGGGGCCCCGCCCGCGCTCCACCGCCTGCTGGACCTCTTCCCGGAGCTGGGCGCCGGCATGGAGACGGCGGGCCGATGACCACGTACACACGCCCCTCCTCCGGGCTGGACCGGCACGCGGCCTTCACCCACCCGGCCCTCTTCTACACCACGCGCGACGACTACCTGAAGGGCGTCGGGGGCTTCCTCCGCGCCGAGGCCGTCCACGGCCGACCCCAGCTGGTCGCCGTGCCCGGCGAACGCCTGGACCTGCTGCGGGACCACCTCGGGCCGGAGGCCGGGGACGTCACCTGGATCGACATGCGGCAGGCCGGGCGCAACCCCGGGCGGATCCTGTCGATGCTCCAGGAGTTCGCCGACCGGCACGCGGACCGGCGCCCCTCCATCGTCGGCGAGCCGATCTGGGTGGGCCGCACCGCCGCCGAGGCGCGCGAGGCCACCCGCCACGAGGCGCTCATCAACCTGGCGTTCGCCGGCCGGCCCGCGACCATCCTGTGCCCGTACGACACGGCGCTGCCCGAAGAGGTGCTGTCCCAGGCGTACCGCACCCACCCGGTCGTCGGCGGCCCCGGCGACTACCGGCACAGCACGGAGCACGTGGACCCGCACGAGGTCGGCCGCGACTGCGACACACCGCTGCCCGAACCGGCGGACCCGGTCGTGCTCCGCTTCGGTGAGGGGGAACTGGGCAGCGTGCGCGACGCCGCCCGGGACTGGGCGCAGGCGGCGGGCCTGTCACCGCGCCGGCGCACCGACTGGCTGCTCGCGGTCAACGAGGCCACCGGCAACTCGGTGCGCCACGGCGGCGGACAGGGCACCCTGCGGCTGTGGCGCTGGGCCGACACGCTGATCGCCGAGACCCAGGACCGTGGCCGGCTCACGGACCCGCTCGTCGGCCGGCGCCGCCCCGATCCGCTCTCCCCGGCCGGCGGCCGCGGCGTGTGGATGATGCACCAGCTCTGCGACCTGGTGGAGATCCGGACCCTGCCGGCCGGCCTGACCGTGCGCCTGCACGTGACGGTCGACTGACCACCTCGGCCGCCGTCGGTCATCGGCGGATGCCGCAACGCGGCGTCAGCCGGACCGGCGGGTGTTGAGCCGGGCCGCCTGGCGCGTCAGGTGGTCGCGCTCGGCGAGGTCGGACGCCCTCCGGGCGGCCTCCGCGTACAGGCGGGCCGCCGTCGCCAGGTCGCCGTCGCGCTCGTGGAGGTAGGCCGCCACCGCGCTGTGGCGGGGCAGGGAGTCGTCCAGCGCCGCGAGCGCCGCCAGGCCGGCGCGCGGTCCGTCGGCCTCGCCGACGGCCACCGCCCGATTGAGGCGGACGACCGGGCTGTCGGTCAGCAGGACCAGTTCGTCGTACCACTCCACGATCTGCACCCAGTCGGTCTCACCGGCGGTGGGCGCGTCGGCGTGGAGCGCCGCGACGGCGGCCTGGGCCTGGAACTCGCCCAGCCGGTCGCGGGCGAGCGCGGCCTGGAGGATGCCGACGCCCTCGGCGATCGACGCGGTGTCCCACCGGCCGCGGTCCTGCTCCGCGAGCGGCACCAGGCTGCCGTCGGGCGCGGTCCGGGCGGCGCGGCGGGCGTGGTGCAGGAGCATGAGGGCGAGCAGGCCCGCGACCTCGGGGTGGTCGATCACGGCCGCCAGCTGCCGGGTGAGGCGGATGGCCTCGGCGGACAGGTCGACGTCGCCGGAGTAGCCCTCGTTGAAGACGAGGTAGAGGACGCGCAGCACGGTGGCGACGTCGCCGGGCCGGTCGAGGCGCACCCCCGAGACGGTGCGCTTGGCGCGGCTGATCCGCTGGCCCATGGTCGCCTCGGGCACCAGGTAGGCCTCGGCGATCTGGCGGGTGGTCAGCCCGCCGACGGCGCGCAGGGTGAGCGCGACGGCGGACGCCGGGGTCAGCGACGGGTGGGCGCACAGGAAGTAGAGCTGGAGGGTGTCGTCCGCCGCGGGAGACGGCCCGGGCGCCGGTTCCTCCTCGATGCGGTCCTCGCGCCGCCGGCGGGCGGCGTCCGCCCGGGTGGCGTCCAGGAACCGGCGCCAGGCCACGGTGACCAGCCAGCCCTTCGCGTCCCGCGGCGGGTCGGCCGGCCAGACGCGGACCGCCTCGACCAGCGCGTCCTGCACGGCGTCCTCGGCCGCCGCGAAGTCGGCTCCGCGGCGGACGAGGATCCCGAGGACGCCGGGCGTGAGGCTTCTGAGCAGGGCCTCGTCCATCGGGGTGGTCACTCGGTGACGGTGGGCGGCGCGGCGAGGAACGGGCGCAGTTCGATCCACTCGTGGATCGGCTTCCCGTCCGCCCCCGGGGCGGCCGACAACTCCCCGGCCAGCTCGACGGCGCGTTCGTGGCTGTCGACGTCGATGACCATCCAGCCGGCGATGAGGTCCTTGGTCTCGGCGAACGGTCCGTCGGTGACCGGCGGCTGTCCCTCGCCGTCGTAGCGGACCCACGTTCCCTCGGGGGCGACCGCCTGGGCGTCGACGAACTCGCCGGTCCTCTCCAGGCGGGCCGCGAACTCCTGCATGTAGCGGATGTGCGCGGTGACCTCCTCGGGCCGCCACCGGTCCATGGGGACGGCGTTGGCGGGGGCCGGGGCGCCGCGGTAGTGCTTGAGCAGCAGGTACTTGGCCATCGTGTCTCTCCTCGGTGCCGACGCGACCCATTGTGGTCGCGTTCACCACGGGGACGGAGCACGTTCCGGGATCTCGACATGACCGCGGAGGTTTTTTTCCCGGACTCCCGCGGGACCGCCTCGGGGCCCGCCGCCGCGAGACCGCCGCCGCAATATTGGTGCGGATGGCGTGCATGGGTGCAGGATGAGGGGGTAAGCGCTGCGCCGACGGCCGTTCCAGGCGGGCGGCAGCGATGGATCCGAATGCGGGAGGGGAACAGTATGGCGCTCATGAGCGTGACGGCGACGGACATACGGACAGCCGGGGTGCCGGAGGTCGCCGACCCCTCCAAGGTGGCACCGAAGGACGCCCGCGAGCTGTCGCGGCTGTTCTTCGAGCAGCTGGCGGTCGTGGAGGAAGGCACTCCCGCGTACAGCTACGCCCGCAACACGCTGATCGAGATGAACATGTCCCTGGTCCGCTTCGCGGCCGGCCGGTTCCGCAGCCGGGGCCCGGAGGAGATGGAGGACATCGTCCAGGTCGGCATGATCGGACTGATCAAGGCGATCGACCGGTTCGAGCTGTCGCGGGAGGCGGAGTTCACGTCCTTCGCCATCCCCTACATCGTGGGCGAGATCAAGCGGTTCTTCCGGGACACCACGTGGGCCGTGCACGTGCCGCGGCGCCTCCAGGAAGCCCGGGTCCAGCTGGCCCGCGCCACCGAGGAGCTCCGCAGCCGGCTGGGCCGCACCCCGACGGTCCGCGAGCTGTCGGAGCTGCTGAGCCTGCCCGAGGACGAGGTGCGCGAGGCCCGCCTCGCCGCCAACGGCTACAACTCCTCCTCCCTCGACGCCACGCTCGGCACCGGCGAGGACGGCGAGACCGCGCTCCAGGACTTCATCGGCACCGAGGACGCGGCCCTGGAGCTGGTGGAGGACTTCCACGCGCTGGCCCCGCTGATCGCCGAGCTGGACGAGCGCGACCGGCAGATCATCCACATGCGGTTCGTCGAGGAGCTGACCCAGGCCCAGATCGGCGAGCGCCTGGGCGTGTCCCAGATGCACGTCTCCCGGCTGCTGTCCCGCACCCTGGCCCGGCTGCGCGAGGGCATGCTCGCCCGCGACTGACGCGTCCTTCCCTGCCCTGTCGTCCCGAAGCCCGCCGTTCCCACGGCGGGCTTCGCCGCGTTCCCGCTCCCGGGGCGCGCCGCCGCTCAGTGCGGGCCGTCGGGGCCGGGGACGCCGGCGAGCGGCGCGGCGCGGGGGGTGTCGGAGCCGAGGCCGAGCCATTCGCACACCAGGATGCTGGCGTCGTCGCGCAGCCGGTCGTCGTGGTGCCGGAGGACCGCGCGCATGAGCCGGCGCAGGGTCTCCGGCACGGGCAGGTGGTCGGCGTGGTGGCGGACGAGGAAGTCGGTGAACCGGCCGACGCCGAACTCCCGGCCGTCGGCGGTGCGCGCCTCGGTGATGCCGTCGGTGTACAGGACGAGCCGGTCGCCGGGCTGGAGCTGCTCCCGGCAGACGGTGGTGGGCAGGTGCAGGTCGGTGCCCATCGGATGGGCGGGCCGGCACTTCAGCAGGGTGCTCCAGCGACCGTCGCGGATGAGGATCGGCGGCTCATGACCGTGGTTGGTCCAGGTGAGCAGGCCGGTGGAGGTGTCCAGGTCGGCGAGGATCCCGGTCACGTACCGGCTGGGCCCGAACTGCTCCAGGAGCACCTCCTCGATGCCGTTGCCCAGGTCGGGGAGGCGGGTTCCCTGCCGGCGCCGGTTGCGGCAGGCGCCCATGGCCAGGTTGGCGGTCAGGCCTGCCGCGGTGTCGTGCCCCATCGCGTCGAACATCGACAGGTGGACGACGTCGTCGGCGGTGGCGTAGTCGTAGGCGTCCCCGCTGACCTCGTAGGCCGGCTCCATGACGGCGCTGATGACGACCCGGCCGTCGGCGTAGGTGCGCGGTGGCATCAGCGTCCACTGCATCTCCGCGGCGACGTTCATCGGCCGGACGCGGGTCAGCCGGGCGTAGGAGTCGCTGACCTCGCGGTGCCCGACGACCAGCATGGCGACCAGTGACGCCAGCGCGTACATGTCGCGCCGTACCCGCGTGTCGTCCGTCGCGGAGGTCAGGTGCAGCACGCCGAGCCGCTCGGTGCCGTCCAGCAGCGGTACCCACCATCCGTGTGCCCCGGGCTCGCCGGTGGCGGTGGCCACGATCTCGCCGTGCACGTAGGCGCGGCCGGCGACGGTGCCCTCGACGGTCAGCTCACCGGAGTCCCCGGGCGGGTCCGCGGCGGCGTCCGTCCCCTTGCCGGTGAGCAGCCGCAGGACGTTGCGCTGGAGGTCGCCGAGGTAGATCCGCACGTCGTGGAAGCCCGCCCGGGCGGCGTGGTCGGCGACGCGGGAGGGCAGCAGTTCGAAGGGGGTCAGGTGGCTCTCGGTCAGCAGGCCCGCCAGCATGTCCTGCACCGCCTGGTCACGATCCGGCACGACGGTCCCCATTTCCCGTACGGCGGCCGACGGGTGTCCGCCGCTCTCCGCCTTGTTCGCCTCTCCAGTACCCCGGCTCGCGGGTGGCAACTGTCGGGGACCGGTGGGGCGGGCGGGGCGTCGAGACGCGCTCCGGTGCGGGAGGGGCCGGGGGGCGGGAGGGGCCGGGGGGCTCGTCCTCCTGCCGCGGTGGCGGGCGGCCGGCCGGGCGCGGACGCGCGGACCGCCCTACGGCGGCGCGCACCCGGGCGGCGGGCCGGTACGGGGCGGCGGGCCGGCGCGGGCGAGGCGGGCCGATGACGCGTCGCCGGGGCCCTGCTCGGCGTGGGTCAGCGACCCGAGCCGGCGAGGCTGTCGGCGGCCTCGGTGATGTCGAACAGGGCGTACGCCCCGGTCAGCCGCAGCAGGCCGGCCGGCTGTTCCTGGACACCGGCCAGGGCCAGGCGGCCGGCGTCGGCCCGGATACGGCGCCGCAGGGTCAGCAGCAGGTTGAGGCCCATGGAGTCCATGAACGATATGCCGGACAGATCGAGGCGCAGCGACGTGGCGCCGGCGGGCAGGGCCGTCGTGGCCTCGTCCACCTGCGGGCAGGTGCTCATGTCCAGCTCACCGGCGAGCGCGATGACGCTCTCGCCGGGATAATGGGTGACTGTCACGGTGAAGTCGGGCATGGTTCGTTCCCCAGTTCCGGGATCGAGCCTCTCACGGCTGCCGCAGGGGCGGGCCGTCAAGCGCGCGGCGTCGGGCCACGCACAGCCGAGCAAGACCACCCGTACCGTTCTCCGGTCACCGGAGTCGGTGGCCTGGAGACAGCGCGGGGTCTCTCACCAGACCAGGCTGGCTCATGGCAGCGTCGCACACACCCCCTGGCCCTGACCAGCCCGCCCGCGGCCCGTGGCACCGGAAGCGACGGGAGTCACCCGGGCCGGGGGCGGGAAAACCACTGGTGTGACGATCATGGCGGACTGGGGGCCGAGGCCGGCGTCGGCGGCGGACGTCGAGGACGTGGACGAGTTGCGGGCGGTGGTCCTGCGGGCCGATCCGGAGCGGCTCGGCCGGAGGACGGGCAGCGGGTCCGGCAACGGCTGCGGGACGGGTTCTCCCCCGCGCACACCTGGGTGATCGAGGTGGGCGGCGTGTTCGCGGGCAGCGTGGCCCAGCGGCCGGCCGACGACGCCCACTGGCTGGAGCACTTCTACCTGGACCCGCGCGTGCAGGGCGAGGGAATCGGCGCCGCCGTGCTGCGCGGCCTGCTGGAGCGCTGCGACCGCGACGGCACGCCGGTGCGGCTGAACGTGCTCCGGGGCAGTCCGGCCCGGCGGCTGTACGAGCGGCACGGGTTCCGGGTGGAGTCCGAGGACGCGGTGGACGGGTTCATGGTGCGGGCACCGGCCGGTGGGACACCGCCGACCCCGTGACCGGGAAGGGCGCGGAAAACAGAAGGGGCAAGGAGAATCCTCTCCTCGCCACTCTTAACTTATAGCGCACCGGGGGGCTTGCGGCAAGGCCCCGGTCATCCCGCAGAATCGGCGGCCGAAAGCCTTGACCTGCGACAATCGGAGCTGTCCATGCGTGTGTTGTTGTCGACGTGGGGGTCGCGCGGGGATGTCGAACCGCTGGCGGCCCTGGCGGTGGCACTGCGGGAACTCGGGGCGGAGGCACGGGTGTGCGCGCCGCCGGACGAGGAGTTCGCCGAGCTGCTGGCGCGGGCCGGTGTGCCGCTGGTGCCGCTGGGCCCCTCGGTGCGTTCGGTGGTCTCCGGACCGAAGCCGCCGACGGCGCAGGACGCCTTCCGTCTCGCCCCCCGGCTGGTCGCCGCGCGGTTCGAGACGCTGACCGCGGCGGCCGAGGGGTGCGACGCGCTGCTGGCGACCGGCCTGATGCCCGCCGGCGCCCGGGACGTGGCCGAGAAGCTGGGCATCCGCTACGTCCTGGCGTGCTTCCACACCCTGGGGCTGCCCTCGCGGCACTTCCGTCCCGGCGCGCGGCCGGGCGCGCAGTCGCCGCCGGACGAGACCGACAAGCGGGTGCTGTGGGAGCAGGACGCCCAGCGGGTGAACGCGCTGTACGGGGAGGCGCTGAACAGCCACCGGGCGGCGATCGGTCTGCCGCCCGTGGACAACGTCCGCGACCACGTCCTCACCGGCAGTCCGTGGCTGGCGGCGGACCCGGCCCTGTGCCCGGCGCAGGGCCTGACGGAACTCGACGTCGTGCAGACGGGGGCGTGGATCCTGCCCGACGACCGGCCGCTGCCGCGGGAGCTGGAGGCGTTCCTGGACGCGGGGGAACCGCCGGTGTACGTGGGGTTCGGCAGCATGGCCGCACACGCCCCGGAGGGCATCGCCCGGTCGGCCATCGAGGCGAGCCGGGCGCACGGTCGGCGCGTGGTGCTCGCCCGCGGGTGGGCGGGGCTGACCCCGATCGACGGCGCCGACGACTGCTTCGTCGTGGGCGAGGTCAACCAGCAGGCGCTGTTCCGCCGGGTCGCCGCCGTCGTGCACCACGGCGGCGCGGGCACCACGACGACGGCGGCCCGGGCCGGCGCGCCGCAGGTGGTGGTCCCCCGGATCGCGGACCAGCCGTACTGGGCCGACCGGGTGGCCGAGCTGGGTATCGGCACGGCTCACCAGGGGTCGGCGCCGACCGCCGAGTCCCTGTCGGCCGCACTCGCACCGGCCCTGGCTCCCGGGACCCGGGACCGGGCACGGGCCGTGGCCGGCACGATCCGCCCCGACGGGGCGGCCGAGGCGGCGCGGCTCCTGCTCGACGGAGCGCGACAGGACAAGCGACCCGCCACCGACTGAACCCCCTGGGCACGTCGGTCCATTACACCGGGGAGCCGACCGAGGCCGCGCGGCTCCTGCTCGACGGCGCAGGACAGGCGGACCGCCACCGACTGAATCCCCAAGGCACGTCCGTCCATCACCCCGGGGCGGGCGGCCGAGGGCGCCCGGCTCCTGCTCGACGGAGCGCAGCAGGACAAGCGACCCGCCACCGACTGGACCCCCTGGGCGGCGTCGGTCCATTGCCCCGCGCGGGGCGGCCGAGGCCGCGCGGCTCCTGCTCGACGAGGTGGGGCAGGACAGGCGGACCGCCACCGACTGAATCCCCAGGGCACGTCCGTCCATCACCCCGGGGCGGGCGGCCGAGGGCGCCCGGCTCCTGCTCGACGGAGCGCAGCAGGACAAGCGGACCGCACCGAGTCAACCGCCAAGACGCGTCGGTCCGTTGCCGGGGGGCGGCCCCGCCGGTGGCGGTCGGCGTGGGGACGGCGCGCCGCATGACCGGGTCCGGTCAGCGGGGTGCGGTGAACGGACATCGCCGCCAATGTTCGAAGCTTTCCGGGCGCCGTCCGGGCAGGACGCGACAAGTCGCGGCCGTCACGGC
Organism: Streptomyces sp. NPDC100445; assembly: GCF_044759735.1. Classification (NCBI taxonomy): domain Bacteria; kingdom Bacillati; phylum Actinomycetota; class Actinomycetes; order Kitasatosporales; family Streptomycetaceae; genus Streptomyces; species Streptomyces sp. NPDC100445. Next base: position 229,706 of record NZ_JBIVZV010000011.1, read on the forward strand.
CGGCATGCGCTGGGATGGCCGCAGCATCACGAACGAACTGGCGGGTACGTATGAACGCTTTCGTGTACGGGCCGGCGCGCTCCGCGGCACCTTCGGCCGCCGGGCGGTGCCAGTGCGGCGCCGACGTACGGCGGGGTGGTCCGTCGGCGGCCGAGGAACGGTTCCGCGGGCTGCTGGAGGCGGCGCCGGACGCCATGGTCATCGTCGACGACACCGGCACCATCAGGCTGGTCAACGCGCAGACTGAGGCGCTGTTCGGCTACCGGCGCGAGGAACTGCTCGGCCGGCCGGTGGAGTTGCTGGTGCCGCACCGCTTCCGCGCCCATCACACCCGCCACCGCGACGGTTACGCCGCCAACCGCCAGGTGCGTCCGATGGGGGCCGGGCTGGAGCTGCACGGGCTGCGCAAGGACGGCAGCGAGTTCCCCGTGGAGATCAGCCTGAGCCCGATGGAGACCGCGGACGGACTGCTGGTGTCGGCCGCCGTGCGCGACGTCAGCGACCGGAAGGCGGCCGAGGCCCGCATCAACGAACTCGCCGCGCTCGTCGAGTCGTCCCAGGACGCGATCCTCGCCATGACCCTCGACGGGTACATCACCTACTGGAACGCCGCCGCGGCACGGTTGTACGGCTACACCGCCCGGCAGGCGATCGGCCGGCACCTCTCGATGCTCGCCCCGGCCGAGATGCAGGACGACATCCGGGCCCTGTTGAAACGGCTGCGCAAGGGCGAGAAGGTCGAGCACTTCGAGACGCTGCGGGTCACCAGGAGCGGGGCGCTGCTGGACGTGGACGTCACGCTGTGGCCGACCCGGGACAGTTGCGGGAAGGTCGTCGGCGCCTGCGCCATCGTGCGGGACATCAGCGACCGCAAGCGCGCGGAGGCCGAACTCACGGCCCTGCTGGAGCAGCAGCGGCACATCGCGCTGACGTTGCAGCGCAGTCTCATGGGGACCCCGCCCGCCATCCCCGGCCTGGCCACCGCCAGCCGCTACCGGCCGGCGACCCAGGGCGCCGGCGTCGGCGGTGACTGGTTCGACCTGATACCGCTGGGCGCCGGGCGGGTCGGGGTCCTCATCGGCGACGTGATGGGCCGCGGACTGGAGGCGGCCGCCGTGATGGGCCAGCTGCGCTCGGCCGCCCACGCGCTCGCCAAGACGGGCATGCAGCCCCGCCAGCTGATGCAGGCCCTCGACACGGTCGTCACCGACCTCGACGTGCCGGACCAGCTCGTCACCTGCTGCTACCTGATCGTCGCCCCGGACGCCGGTACCGTGACGACCTGTTCCGCCGGGCACCTGCCGACGCTGGTGGTCGGCCCCTGGGAGGGCGTCCGGGCGCTGTCCGCACCGGTGAACGCGCCGCTCGGTGTCGGCGACGTCCTCTACGAGCAGTCCTGCACCGAGATGACGCCCGGTGCGACGCTCGTGCTGTACACCGACGGACTGATCGAGACGCCCGACAGCGACATCGAGGCACGGTTGGCGGAACTCACCACCGTCCTCGACACGTTCTTCCCCCGGGCCGGCGGGCTGGAGGAGGCGGCCGACCACGTGCTGGCCACGCTGCTGCCCGACGCCGAGGGCCACAACGACGACGTGACGCTCCTGCTGGCCCAGCTCCCGGCCGCCCCGCTGGCCGCCGTGACCACCGAGTTGCCCGCGACCGCGTCCTCCGTCCCGGAGGGCCGCGCCTTCCTGCGGCGGACGCTGGCCTCCTGGGAGTGCGTGGCGTCGGCCGACGACGCCCTCCTGCTGCTGTCCGAGACGCTCACCAACGCCGTGCAGCACGCCCAGGGTCCGCTGGGTCTCCGGCTGTGCCGCACCGCCACCGATCTGACGGTGGAGGTCAGCGACCACAGCCCGCACCTGCCCCAGCCCCGTCTGGCGGCCGAGGACGAGCAGTCCGGCCGGGGTCTGCTGCTGGTCCGCACCCTCGCGCGGAGCTGGGGGGTGCGGCCGACCGACGAGGGGAAGACGACCTGGTTCACGCTGAAGATCTGAGTCGGGGCGGGCCGTGGCGGTCGGCGGGGGCCCTCGGCGTCACCGCTCGGCGGTCACCTCCGTACGGCCGTCCCGGTCGAAGCGGGCCCGCACCGCGGGGTCCTGAGCAGGTGGGCCGGGTAGCCGGGGCCGGTGCGCACGTCGACGTCGTCGGGGCGCAGCGGCTCGCCGCAGGCGGAGCAGACCACCTGGGCGTGGGTGTCATGGCCGCAGGCCGTGTGCCGTGTGATCACCGGCGCGCCGGAGTCGTCGGCCAGCCACCGGTCGCCCCAGGCGTTGAGGGCGGCCAGGACACCGAAGAAGTCGCGGCCCTTCTCCGTCGGCAGGTAGGCGTGGCGGACGGGGTCGGACCACCGGGGTGTCATTCTTTGCTCCCGCTGGGGTGTCGTGCGGTCAGGGGGGAGGGGTCGTGCGGGCCCGGTCCGCGGTGTGGCGCCGGGCCGGTCGGGTGCCGTGCGGTCACCGGGCCGTGTAGCCGCCGTCGACGGGGAGGGCCACGCCGACGACGAAGCTCGCGCCGGGGCTGCACAGCCACAGGACGGCCTGGGCCATCTCGTCGGCGGTGCCGAGGCGGCCGATGGGCTGGCCGGCCTCGGCCTCGGCGCGGTCGAGTTCCCCCCTGGTGATCATGTCGCTGACCATGGGGGTGTCGATGGTGCCGGGACAGATGGCGTTGACGCGGATGCCGCGCGGGGCGTATTCGAGGGCGGCGCTGGTGGTCAGGCCGATCACGCCGTGCTTGGTGGAGTGGTAGGAGGCGCGGCCGGGGAGGCCGACCAGGCCGCCGAGGGAGGAGCAGTTGACGATGGCGCCGCTGCCCTGGGTCCGCATGTGGCGCAGCTCGTGCTTCATGGAGGCCCAGACGCCGCGCAGGTTGACGGCGTGGACGCGCTCGAACTGCTCGACGGGTTCGTCGGCGGCGTCGGTGGGCGGGATCTGGATGCCGGCGTTGTTGTAGGCCATGTCGAGGCGGCCGAAGGTCCGCACCGTACGGTCGACCGCGGCGGCCACCTGCTCCTCGTCGGTGACGTCACACACCAGGCCGAGGACCTGGCGGCCCTCGTCCTCGAGCTGCCGGACCGCGCTGTCGACGGCCTTCTCGCCGATGTCGGCGAGGGCGACGGCGGCACCGGAGGCGGCGAAGGCGCGGGCGGTGGCCAGGCCCATGCCGGAGGCGGCGCCGGTGACGAAGGCGACCTGCCCGTCGAAGTCGTACGTGGGATTCATACCGGTCTCTCTTCTCTCTCTTTCAACAGGTCTGTGCGATGCGGACGTGGGGGGGGAGTCAGCGGACGTTCACGGTCGGCGCCTCCATCGCGCGATGATCGCTGGGGCGACCGACCGATTCGGACGTCCGTGCCGGGCGGGCCGTGCCTCTGAGCGCGAGGGTGACGAGCGGCACGAGAGTGAGGGCCGCGGAGACGGCGCCGACGAGGGCCGGTCCGGTGAGGCCCAGGGAGGAGTCCAGGGTCCGTCCCGCGAGTGCGGAACCGGCGGCGATGCCGGTGTTGTACGCGGAGGTGGTCAGGGCCGAGGTGAGGGTGGGGGCGTCGCCGGAGAAGCGGACGGCGAGGGAGGTGACGACGGGGTTGACCGTGAATCCGGCCAGGGCCATCAGGAAGACCAGGGCGACGGCCGTGACCGGGCCGGCCGACAGCGGGATCAGCGCCAGCAGCGTGAGGGCGGTCGCCGCGGCGGCGGTGATCGTCGTGGCCATGGGACGGCGGTCGCCGAGCCGGCCACCGATGGCGGTGCCGCCGAGGGCACCGGCGCCGAAGGCGATCAGGACCAGCGGGACGGCCCCGGCCGGGATGCCGGCGCGATCGGTCAGCAGCGGCGTGATGTAGGTGTAGGTGGCCAGGACTCCGCCCATGATCAGCATCGCGGCGGCGAGCGCCAGCCACAGCCGGCCCTGCCGCAGCGCACCGACCTCGGCGCGTACCGAGATCCGGCCCCGGCGGTCCGTCCGGGGGACGAAGCGGCCGACGGACGCGGCGGCCAGGGCGGCCAGGACGGCCAGGGCCCAGAACGGGCCGCGCCAGCCGGTGTACTGGCCGACGTAGGAGCCGATGGGTACACCGACGACGTTGGCCAGGGTCAGGCCGCCCATCATGACGCCGACGGCCCGGGTGGAGTCACCGGGGCCGGCGGCGGCGGTGGCGATGACGAATCCGACGGCCCAGAACGCGCCGGTGGCCAGGGCGGTGACCACACGGGCGGTGAGGATGACGGTGAAGGAGCCGCTCAGCGCCGCGACGACGTGGCCGAGGGCGAAGACGGCCAGGGCGCCGGTCAGGGTGTGGCGTCGGGGCAGGCGCAGGGTGGCCAGAGCCATGACCGGCCCACCGATGATCATGCCGATGGCGAAGGCCGTGATCAGCAGGCCGGCGTGGGAAACGCCGACGCCGAGGCCGGAGGCGATCTCGGGGAGCAGTCCGGCGACGACGAATTCGGTGGTCCCCATCAGGAACGTGCCGGCGGCGAGCACCCGGACGACGAAGGGCAGCTTGCCGGGGGTGGTCCCGGAGGCGATGGGCATGCGGATGATCCTTGATCGACGGGGTGGGGGTGCGGGGCGGCGGCGGTATGGGCCGGTCGGCGAGTGGGTCAGGGCCTGAGGAGGGCCTTGACGGCGCGGCGCTCGTCCATCGCCCGGTAGCCCTCGGCGACCTGTTCCAGGGGCAGGGTGAGGTCGAAGACCTTGCCGGGGTCGATCCGGCGGGTCAGGACGCGCTCGATCAGGTCGTGCAGGTAGCGGCGTACGGGGGCGGGACCGCCGCGCAGGCCGACGTGGGAGAAGAACAGCTCCTGTCCGTCGACGGAGACCTCGTGCGGGACGCCGACGAAACCGACGTTGCCGCCGGGGCGGGCCGAGTGCAGCGCCTGCCGCACGGCCTCGGCGGTGCCGACGCACTCCAGCACGCTGTCGGCACCGATCCCGCCGGTCAGTTCCCTGATCCGGGCCACGCCCTCCTCGCCGCGCTCGGTGACGATGTCGGTGGCGCCGAACTCGCGGGCGAGCCTCTGCCGCGAGGCGTGGCGGGACATGGCGATGATCCGCTCCGCGCCCCTCTCCTTCGCGGCGATCACGCCGCACAGGCCGACCGCGCCGTCACCGACCACCACGGCGGTCGAGCCGGGCCGCACCTCTGCGGCGTCCGCGGCCCACCAGCCCGTGCCCATCACGTCGGAGACAGCCAGCAGCCCCGGCCAGAACTCCTCGTCAGGTATCCCCTCGGTGGCGACCAGGGTGCCTTGGGCGTCGGGGATGCGCACGTACTCGGCCTGGCAGGTGCTCATGAACTCGCGGTGCAGGCAGTTCGACTGGAAACCGTTGAGGCAGTTCGGGCAGGTGTTGTCCGAGGTCGCGAACGAGCCGACGACGAACTGGCCCGGCTCGACGGCGGTCACCCTGGAGCCGACCTCCTCGACGAAGCCGACGTACTCGTGCCCCATCGGGTGCGGGACCCCGATCGGCTCGGCACCCCGGTAGGGCCACAGATCGGAGCCGCACACACAGGTGACGGCGGTACGGATGATCGCGTCGGTGGGGTTCAGGATCTTCGGGTCGTCCAGGGTCTCGAGACGGACGTCACCGGGGGCGTGGATCACTGCTCCTCGCATCAGGAACTCCTTCGCGTGCTGGTGCTGGGGCTGGGGTGGGGGCGGACCGGCAGCCGCCGGCCGACGGGCCGCACGGCCGGGCGGAGACCGCCACGTCATCCAGGTAACCCGCGCCCGGCGCGGTGAGCGAGGCACCGTCGAGGGGTGTACCGGCAGTACATCCCTGCGGTCGCCCGCTCGACGTACCGTCGAGGAGTGGACAACCGTGAAGAGGTCCGCGAGTTCCTCACCTCGCGGCGCGCGAAGATCACCCCGGAACGGGCCGGACTGCCCTCCGGCAGCCGACGGCGCGTGCCCGGCCTGCGCCGCAGCGAGGTGGCGGCCCTCGCCGACATGAGCGTCGAGTACTACGCCAAGCTCGAACGCGGCAACCTCGCCGGCGTGTCCCCGGCCGTCCTGGAAGCCGTCGCCCGGGCCCTCCAGCTCGACGACGCCGAACGCGCCCACCTGCTGAACCTGGCGCGTGCCGCGGACGGCTCCGACGCCCTCACCCGTCGCGCCAGGCGCCGCACCGCCCAGCAGTGGACACCCCGGCGCAGCCTGCAATGGACCCTGGACGCCATCACGGCGGGACCCGCCTTCGTCCGCAACGGCCGCATGGACCTCCTCGCCGCCAACCAGCTCGCCCGCGCCTTCTACGCCGACGTCTACGCCTCCCCGGGCAACCAGGCGAACCTCGCCCGGTTCAACTTCCTCGACCCCTCCGCACGCGGCTTCTACCCGGACTGGGACACCTTCGCCGACGTCGCGGTGGCGATCCTGCGCACCGAAGCCGGCCGCAACCCCCATGACAAGGAACTGCACGACCTCGTCGGCGAGCTGTGCACCCGCAGCGACGAGTTCCGCACCCGCTGGGGCGCCCATGACGTCCGCCACCACGGCACCGGTACCAAACGCTTCCACCACCGGGTCGTCGGCGACCTCACCCTCGCCTTCGAGGGCCTGGAGATGGCCGCCGAACCCGGCCTGACCCTCACCGTCTACACCGCGGAACCCGGCTCCCCGTCCGCGGAGGCGCTGGCCCTGCTCGCTTCCTGGGCGGCCACCCACGAGAGGGACCTGGCATCCGACACCGTGCCGCTGCTTGAATGACCGGATGACCCCTGACGTGACGTTCCTCCGCGTCTTCTGCGACCCACACGGCGACCACGGCAACGTCCTCGGTGTCGTACGCGACGGCCCCGCGTTCCCCGACCCGGGGTCCCGGCAGGCGCTGGCCCGGCGGCTGGGACTCAGTGAGACCGTGTTCGTCGACGACGAGCAACGCGGCGTCGTCGACATCTACACGCCGGGGGCCCGACTGCCCTTCGCCGGGTACCCCCTCGTGGGCGTGGCCTGGCTCCTCGGCCTGGACCTGCTCGAACTCCCCGTGGGTGACGTGCCCGTGCGCCGCGCCGACGGCCTCACGTTCATCGGCGCGCGGGCGGAGTGGATCCCGCCGCGCACCCTGCGGCGGTACGGCGGTCGCCACGAGGTGGAGTCGCTCGCCGTGCCGGAGCCGGGAGAGTAGGTGTACGCCTGGGCCTGGGAGGACGAGGCCGTCGGCCGGATCCGGGCCCGGGCGTTCCCCGGCCGCGGCGACGGCATCGACGAGGACGAGGCCACCGGCGCGGCGGCGCTCCTGCTCGCCGCTCGGCTGGGGCGGGCCGTGACGATCATCCAGGGCCGGGGTTCACGGCTCATGGCCGCTCCCGGGCCGGACGGGACGACCGAGGTGGGCGGGCGGGTGTGCGTCGCGGACCGGCCGACGCGCCACGGCGGAGCCGGTCGCCAGGACGGAGCCCCGCACCGCCGGTGAGTGCCGGCCGGGACCGGGGGACCGCCCGACGCGCGCACCGGTCCCCCGGGCGTCCCGGGAGGACACCGCGCGCTCGGCGGCGAGCCGTGCGGCGGGCACCTGACCGGGTCAGGGGCTCTCCTCGCCCTGGGCGACCTCCACCTCGTGATGGACGGTGAGCACCCCGGCGGCCGCTGCGGTGACGGAGAGCCCCGCGCAGGCGGCCAGGAGCAGGGCGATCCAGCGGGTGGCACGCGGGCGGGAGCCGGCGGGTGCGAGGAGGGCGGCGACGCGGCGCGGGACGGGTCCGGTGGTCGCACCGGGCACGAAGACCGGGCGCGGAGCGTGGGAGTCGTGGCCGGCGAGAGCGGCGCGGGCGATGGCCCGGGCGGTCAGGCGCCGGTCGCCGACAGCGGTGGCCGCTGCCTCGTCGGCGGCCCGTTCCGCGGCGAACCGGACGGTGGCGCGGGCCGCGCGCAGGGCGGGGTGGCAGTGGGCAGCGAGTTCCGCGGCGGCCAGGAAGTAGTGGTGGCCACCGGCGTTGTGGGCGCGCTCGTGGGCGAAGAGGGCTTCCCGCTCGGCCGCGTCGAGGCTGCGGAGCATCGCGGTGGTGACGACGATGCGGTGCGGCCGCCCCGGCAGGGCGTAGGCGTCCGGATGGGGTGAGTCGACGACCGACAGGTCACCCGCGGCGGGACGCCGGCCGGCCTCGGTGCGGGCGGCGCGGAAGGCGCCGGCCTGTCGTACCGCCGAGCGGCCGAGGGTCAGGACGCCGACGGTGAGTCCACCGGCCGCCGCCGCGGCGGCGGGGACGAGGACGCCGTCGGAGAAGGTCCGCAAGGGGTGGACGAGTTCACCGAGCGAGGCGAAGGCCGGGATCTTCAGCAGGGCGGTGAGGACGACGACGCCGAGCGCCGTCACGCACGCGGCCGCCAGTGCGAGGCAGGAGGCGGTGAGCACCCACAGGGCGGTGACGGGACGGAGCCGGTCGAGGGCGTGCCGCGCGAGGGGCGGCGCCGCCAGGGGTGCCAGGAGGGGGACCAGCAGCAGGACGGTCATGTCTGGTCGGCCTCCAGCAGCCGGCGCAGCACCTGCTCGTCGTCCGGGCTGAGCTGGGCGACGAAGCGGGCCAGCACGGTCTCGCGGTCGGTGTCCCGGTCGAGTTCGCCGTGCATGCGCCGGGCGGTGAGTCCCGCCGCGTCGTGGACGGGGTAGTAGGCGTAGCCGCGGCCCTGCTGCATACGGTCGACGGCGCCCTTCTCGTGCAGGCGGGACAGGATGGTCGTCACGGTCGTACGGGCCAGGTCGGCCGCCAGTTCCCGCTGCACGCTGCTCGGTGTGAGCGGGGTACCGGCGGCCCAGAGTGCGGCCATGACGGCGGCCTCCAGCTCGCCGGCCGGCCGTCGCTCGTCGTTGGTGTCGCTCATGGGAACGATCCTCACCCCATCGTCGTCTACAGTTCAGTAGACCGTCTACAGGATTGTAGTCACCGGTCGGATGCCGTATCGCCGTCGCCGTACCGCCTACCGCCGGTTCCGCGTCGCCAGCACGAAGGGTCCACGACGATGACCACACCCCTCCCCCTATGGTCGCAGCTCGCCTCCGGCGCGCTCGACGCACGTCCGCTGCCGGCCGCGAAGGCGGCGCGCGGATGACGCTCGCGCTGGGCGGCTCGTCGATCGACGGCTCCGCCTACACCGGCGTGGTGCGGCTCGCCCACCGCTCCCCCGGCTGGCTGGACGGCCTGGTGGCGGCCTGGTCGGCGTACGGCCTCGGGCTGTTCGCCGTGCTCATGATTGTGGGTTGGTGGCGGGCCAGGCGTGTCGACGCCGCCACGGCGGTGCGGGCGCTGGCGGTCCCGGTGGTCGTGGTCCTCGCGTACGGCGTGGACGCCGCGCTGAAGCTGGCGGTGCGCGAGGACCGGCCCTGCCGGCACCTCCGCGTCGCCACGCTGGAGGCGTGTCCGGCACCGGGTGACTGGTCGTTCCCCAGCAACCACGCGGCCATCGCGTTCGCCGCCGCGGTGGCGCTGTTCCTCGTCTCCCGTCGGCTCGGCGCGGTCGCGGCCGTCGCCGCCTGCGCGATGGCGGCGTCCCGGGTCTGGGTCGGGGTCCACTACCCGCACGACGTGGTGGCCGGCGCGGCCGTCGGCGCACTGGTCGCGCTGCTCGCCGCGGCGGTACTGCGGCGCCCCTCGGACGCCCTGGTCGGGCAGGTCACGGCCGGCCGCCTGCGCGCGCTGCTGGTGGCGTCGTGAGCCGGGTCGAGGTGGCCGACCTGGCGGTGAGCGTCGCCCTCGGGGCCCTGGCGGGGCTCTGTGTGCTGACCCTGTGCGTGCTCGGCGACGGGGGCCCGCTGTTCACCGACGCGGGACTGCACGCCTGGTCCGTGACCCACCGCCCCGGCGTGGTCCTGCTGCCGGCCCGCTGCCTCACGGCCACCGGGACGGGCCCGGTCCCGTACGCGCTCGCCGCGCTGGCCGGCGTGGTCGCCGCTCGTACCGTGCGTCTCCGGCTGGCGGCCGCCGGCCTCGCCGTCCTGTGCCTGGCCTCGGGACAGGCCGTGCGGTACGGCGTGATGACGGTGGTCGCCCGGGCCCGCCCGCCCCGGGCGGACTGGGGAACGCACGCCTCGGGCTGGTCCTTCCCCTCCGGGCACGCGACCACGGCGACCCTCACCGCCGGGCTGCTCGTCCTCGCGATATGCCTGCGCGAGCCACGCGGGCGGACCCTGTTGGCCACCGCCACGGGCTGCTGGGGGGCGCTGACGGGGCTGAGTCGCGTCTTTCTCGGAGTGCACTGGTTCACGGACGTGGTCGGTGGCTGGCTGCTGGGCCTCGCCTGGCTGGCCCTGTGGGTGTGCGGCCTCGCCCGCTGGCTGCCCGACCGGCTCCCCGGGCGTCTCGTCTCCCCTACGGGCGGCTAGGGTTCACCGCGTACGCCGGGCCCGCCGACGGGCGCAAGTCGCGGGCTCCGCGCGTGCGGGCACACCCCCGTACCCGAAGACCCCCGGGTGGAAAGCCGGGTCGTGGGTAGGTGTGTCAGCGGAACAAAGAGATCGAATCGGTCGAGACGGGAGCGCGTCGGCATGATCACGGTGCGGATGCAGCATGAGGACACCACGGTGGCTCAGCTGCCGCAGGAGATCGACTACGACAACGCGTCGTTGGTCGGTGCGCAGTGCGAGGACCTGATCAGACGCGGCTGCCGGACCCTGATCCTGGACGCCTCCGGCGTCGAGTACCTCGACTCGTCGGCCATCAGCATGCTCATCCTGCTGCTGCGCCTCCTCGACGAGCGGGCGGGCACGCTGCGCCTGGCGGCCCTCAGCGAGCACTACCAGCAGACCCTGCGCCTCCTGGGCCTGGACGCGCTGTTCACCGTGTACCCCACCGTGGACGCCGCCCGCCGTCCCGCGATCACCGAGGCCGCCGAGACCGCCGAGACCGCCGAGGTGCGGGAGTTCCGCTCCGCCTGACGGTACGTCGGCGCACGCGGCCGACGTGCCGCACGGCGCCGGCCCCGCCGGGGCGGAAGGTACCCGCAGGCCGCCCCGCACCACACCCCGGAGCCGCGCCCCTCACCACCGGCCGGACCGGATTCCCGCGCGACGCAGGGTACTTGGGCGCATCCGTCACACGCGGCGCCGCGCCGGCCGGGTGACCGGCCGCACACGCCCCCCACGGCCCACCGCATCCCGTACCGGCGCGATCGATTTTCTCCGCCAACGTTGTCAGCAGTATTGGTCTATACCTTGACCGGTACACACCAAGTCGTTGAGTATGGCTCCCACACCCCCCGCCCAAGGCGCCCGGACGGCATCGCCGTCCCCTGGGACAGCGTACGCAAGGCACTGCCTCGCCCCCGGTGCAGCCTGGCCCGGCAAAGGAGTTGCTCAATGTCGAAGCGCCGCCTGTCCGCACTCATGGCCGCGATCGTGATCGGAGCCACCGCACCGGCGCTTCTGCCGGCCACCGGGGCCTCCGCCGCGTCCTGCTCCAGCTACCCGAGCTGGACGGCCGGCAAGGCCTACGTCACCGGCGACATCGTCCGCTACACCGACGGCAAGACGTACATCGCCGAACACGACAACCCGGGTTACGACCCCACCATCAGCACCTGGTACTGGGACCCGTACGCCTGCGACGGCGGCGGCCCGACCAACCCCTCCGGCAGCTTCGTCGTGAGCGAGGCGCAGTTCAACCAGATGTTCCCCAACCGGAACTCCTTCTACACCTACAGCGGTCTCAAGGCGGCGCTCAGCGCCTACCCCGGCTTCGCGAACACCGGCAGCGACACCGTCAAGAAGCAGGAGGCCGCGGCCTTCCTCGCCAACGTCAGTCACGAGACCGGCGGCCTGGTCTACGTGGTGGAGCAGAACACCGCCAACTACCCGCACTACTGCGACTGGAGCCAGCCGTACGGCTGTCCGGCCGGCCAGTCCGCCTACTACGGACGCGGGCCCATCCAGCTCAGCTGGAACTTCAACTACAAGGCCGCGGGCGACGCGCTCGGCATCGACCTGCTCCACAACCCGAACCTGGTGCAGACCGACGCCTCGGTCGCCTGGAAGACGGGGCTCTGGTACTGGAACACCCAGACCGGACCGGGCTCGATGACTCCGCACAACGCGATGGTCAACGGTGCCGGATTCGGCCAGACCATCCGCAGCATCAACGGCTCCCTGGAGTGCGACGGCAAGAACCCCGCGCAGGTGCAGAGCCGTGTGGACGCCTACCAGCGGTTCGTGCAGATCCTGGGCACCTCCGCGGGCGCCAACCTCTACTGCTGACGCGCGGCCCGCGCCCCGGGCGGACCCGGTGGTCCGCCCGGGGCGCAAGGCCGCGTGCGCGCCCGGCGGCCTACTGCTTCTTGAAGGAGCGGATCTGGTAGCTGCCCTGGAGGTTGCCCCCCTTGCCGGCGGGCGTCGAGCCCACGCGCGCGTGGTAGTTGGTCTGCGTGTAGTACTGGACGCGGTGGCCGGTCCCGTTCCACACGGACAGCACCTTCCTGCCGTTGCGGATGAAGGAACACTGGTCGGCGGTGTTCGCGACCTTCGAGGCCGTCCACTGGCAGCGGCTGCCGCCGCCGCTCCAGCCGCTGTAGATGCAGAAGTGCCCCGGGTCGCACCGGTAGGCCGCCGCGACGGCGCCGCCCCCGGGAGCGGCCGAGGGTGAGGCGGCGGCGGACGTGGTGGCGGACGCGGCGGGGGCGGTGACGAGGGCCGCCGCGAAGGCGACCGAGGCGACGGCGAGCGAAGTGACATGGCGCATGGAGTCGTCTCCTTTCCACGGTTTCCGTCGTCCCGGTCCCCGGAACGACGGTTGCCAGTGTCATGGGCCACCGAGGGCGGTCACCAGAGCGTGCGCGCAGGCGCGCGAGGCACCGCCCGCGGCCCCTGTCGCCTCCCCTCCCCCACACGAGCCGGGGCCTCCGGCGGAGTCGCGGTGTCACACCCGCACCCGACACGCCCCCGGCCCGCGCTCCGGCCAACGCCGACGTGTGCGGAAGTGCCTCACGTCCGGGTCCACTTCTGGTCCTCTCGGCCGTCGCAGCCCCGCAGGACCAGCGGGGTTCCGTCGGCGGTGCCGGACCGGTCGGTGCCCAGGCACAGCCCGGCGTGCACGTTGCGGACCGAGCCGTCCGGGCCGAGCGTCCACTTCTGGTTGTCCTGGCCGTTGCACGGCCAGGTGACGACGCGGGTGCCGTCGGTGGTGCCCTGCTCGTAGGCGTCCAGGCACGCGTCGCCGAAGACGCGGATCTCACCGCCGGCCCACGTGGTCCACAGCTGGTTGGCGGCGGTGTGGCAGTCCCAGATCAGTACCGTGGTCCCGGCGGCGGTGGAGGCGTCGTCCACGTCCGCGCAGCGGCCGGAGGCCTTGCCCCGCAGCCGCGAGGTGGTGGCGGCCAGCGGGCTGCCACCGGTCACCCGGTACACGGCGACTCCGTGCGCGGGCACGCTCGCGGAGATCTGCCCGGAGGTGCTCGACGTGCCGCCGGTCCACAGGTCCGTGAGGGTGAGGGACCCGCCGGACAGTCCGACCTGAGCGGGCGTGGTGGCGATCGTCGCGGTGCTCGCCCCCCGGTTGAACAGGCCCACGGCGACCGAGCCGTCGGAGAGGGGTTTGGCGAAGACCTCCGTGGCGCCGTCGTCCCGTACCCGGCGTCCGCCGGCGCCCAGCGGGTCCTGGTCCACCGCCAGCAGCCGCGGGGCGCGCAGGACGGCACTGATGTCGGCGGACATGGTGCGGATGTCGTTGCCGGCCATGAGCGGGGCCCCCAGCAGCGCCCACAGGGCGAAGTGGGTACGTGATTCGGCCGTGGTCAGGCCGGGGCGGCCGACGACCAGCATGTCGGGGTCGTTCCAGTGCCCGGGGCCCGTCTGCGCCGCCAGGGGCGCGGTGACGTCGAGGACGTTGCCGACACCCATCGGGTAGCTGTTGGTGTTGCCGTTCTGCCAGATGTCGAGCAGGTCCTCGGTCGTCCGCCACAGGTCGGCGACCTGGCCCCAGTCGTAGGTGGCGCCGGTGATGGCGTGCAGGCTGTTGGGGTTGATGCTGTAGACGATCGGCCGGCCGGTGGCGCGCAGGGCGTCGCGCATGACCGTGAACCGCGCGACCTGCTCGTCACGGGTGCCGCCGGAGGAACACCAGTCGTACTTGAGGTAGTCGACGCCCCACGAGGCGAACGTGGCGGCGTCCTGGGCCTCGTGGCCGCCGCTGCCCGTGGATCCCGGGTAGGTGCCGACGGCCTGCGCGCAGGTGCGTTCGCCGGGTGCCTCGTAGATGCCGAACTTCAGGCCCTTGCCGTGGAGGTAGTCACCGAGTGCCTTCATGCCGCTCGGGAACCGGGACGGACTGGCCCGCAGGGCGCCCGCCGCGTCCCGCTGCGGGTCGAACCAGCAGTCGTCGACGACCACGTAGCGGTAGCCGGCGTCCCGCATGCCCGAGGACACCATCGCGTCGGCGGCCCCGCGCACCTGGGCCTCGGTGACCCCGCACCCGAAGCTGTTCCAGCTGTTCCAGCCCAGCGGCGGCGTCTGCGCCGGGCTGCCGGGCGCGGCCGACGCGGTGGTCCCGGCCGAGGCCGTGACGGACCCGGCGACCGTCAACGCCACGACGGCCAGGAGGTGCAGAAGTCGTCTGCCCGAGCGTCTGGGCACCTGGGGTTCCTTTCCCGGAGGGGGGCGCCGTGGAGCGGCCCCGGGAGCGGGCGTCCGCCACCCGCGGGTCCGCCACGGCGAATGATTCGTTCGCCATTCCGAACACCGTCCGGCCGGCGAGCCCTACGGATGTTCGGCGACAAGGGCGGGCGTGTCAACGCCCGCGACGGAGCCAAGTCGCTTTCCAGGCAGTCGACTTGGCGCCGACGTCGACAGGTACGCGCTGTTCGAGGCGAGCAACGGATGATCCGCGCCGGTCACGACCAGACGCTGACCATCCCCGCCTGCCGGCTCCAGCACCTGTACCAGGGCAAGGACCCCAACGCGAGCGGTGACTACGACGGCCTGCCGTGGCGGCTCGGCCTGCTCACCCAGACCAACTCCACCTGCTGAACCGACCCGCCGCCGCACGACCGCCCCGTCACGCCGACGGACCGTGCGCTCCGCCCCCTCACCCCGGGCGCCGCTGGACCGCAACACAACGGAGACGTTTGTACGGGCGCAGACGGTGCACACGAGAGCTAACACAGCTTTTACACGATGAGACGGAGACGGACCATGGGCATACTCGCGTGGATCATCATCGGCCTGCTCGCCGGTGCCATCGCCAAGGCCATCATGCCGGGCAAGGACCCGGGCGGCATCATCATCACCATGCTCATCGGCGTGGCCGGCGGTCTCCTCGGCGGTTGGCTCGGCAAGGTGATCTTCGGCGTCGACTCCGTCGACGGTTTCTTCGAACTGTCCACCTGGATCGCCGCGATCGTCGGCTCGCTCATCCTGCTCGCCCTGTACCGGGTGATCACCGGCAACCGGCACTCGCACCGTCACGCGTGACCCGCTGACGGCGAACGCGTCCGTCCGGGACGCCCCTCGACGGCTCCCCCCTGAGGTGCAGGGGGGAGCCGTCGCCGTGTCCGGTCCGCCCGCTGCGGCCTGCCGTCCCCGTCAGGCCCTCGGCGACGACGCCGTGGAGCCGCGCACCACCAGTTCCGGCATGAACACGAACTCGCTGTGCGGCGCCGGGGTCCCGCCGATCTCCTCCAGCAGCGTGCGCACCGCGGCCTGCCCCATCGTCGGCACCGGTTTGCGGACCGTGGTCAGGGGCGGGTCGGTGAAGGCGATGAGCGGCGAGTCGTCGAAGCCGACGACGGAGAAGTCCCGCGGCACCTCCAGACCGCGTTGCCGCGCCGCCCGTACCGCACCGAGCGCCATCATGTCGCTCGCGCAGACCACCGCCGTGCAGCCGCGCTCCAGGAGGGCCGCCGCGGCCGCCTGCCCGCCCTCCAGGGTGTAGAGGGAGTGCTGGATCAACTGCGCCTCGACGACCTCGGCGGACAGGTGCAGCTGGTCCTGCATGGCTCGGACGAACCCCTCGGTCTTGCGCTGCACCGGGACGAACCGCCGGGGGCCGACGGCGAGGCCGATGCGGGTGTGTCCGAGCGACACCAGGTGGGCGACGGCCAGGGTCGTCGCCGCGCGGTCGTCGGGCGAGATGAACGGGGCCTGCACCTTGGGCGAGAAGCCGTCCACGAGCACGAACGGGACCCCGTGGGCGCGCAGCCGCCCGTAGCGCTCCATCTCGGCGGTGGTGTCGGCGTGCAGCCCGGAGACGTAGATGATGCCCGCCACCGCCCGGTCCACCAGCATCTCGGTCAGCTCGTCCTCCGTGGACCCGCCCGGGGTCTGCGTGGCGAGCACCGGGGTGTAGCCCTGCCGGGTCAGCGCCTGCCCGATGACCTGGGCGAGCGCGGGGAAGATCGGGTTGTCCAGCTCCGGGGTGATCAGGCCGACCAGGCCCTCGCTGCGCTGCCGTAACCGCAGCGGACGCTCGTAGCCCAGCACGTCCAGGGCGGCCAGCACGGACTGGCGGGTGCCGGAGGCGACGCTCGGCTTCCCGTTGAGGACACGGCTCACGGTCGCCTCGCTCACCCCCGCCTGCGCGGCGATGTCGGCGAGCCGGATGGTGACGGGGACGGACTGTACCGGTCGCATGTCAGGCCGCCCACCAGACCGCGCAGTCCGCGGGCAGCACCGTCACGTCGCCGGCCGGCGCGACGTCGGCGCTGGAGAGCAGCAGCGCGCCGGGGGTGGGCAGCGTGACGGGGGCGGCGGTGAGGTTGACCGTGCAGACGAAGGAGCCGTCCTCGTGCTCGCGGCGGAAGGCGAGCACGCCGTCGGGGCCGTCCAGCCAGGTGATGTCCTGGCCCGCGCCGAGGGCGGGGTGTTCGCGGCGGACGGCGAGCGCGCTGCGGTAGAACTCCAGGGTGGAGGTGGGGTCGCCCTCCTGCGCCTCGACGGTGAGGTGCTTCCAGTCCGCCGGCTGCGGCAGCCAGCTCGGGCCGCCCTCGGTGGGGCCGAAGCCGAACGGCGGCAGCTCGCCGGACCACGGCAGGGGCACCCGGCAGCCGTCACGGGTGCCGTCCTGGCCGGCACCGCGGAAGTACGCGGGGTCCTGGCGCACCTCGTCCGGCAGGTCGACCACCTCGGGCAGGCCCAGTTCCTCGCCCTGGTAGAGGTAGGCCGAGCCCGGCAGCGCCAGCATCAGCAGCGTCGCCGACCGTGCCCGGCGCAGCCCGCGGGCCGTGTCCTGGCCGCCGAGGCGCGTGGAATGCCGTACGACGTCGTGGTTGGACAGCACCCAGGTCGCGGGCGCGGCCACGGCTTTCATGGCGTCCAGCGAGCGGTCGATGACGTCACGCAGCTCGGGCGCGTGCCAACCGGTGCCGAGAAAGGCGAAGTTGAACGCCTGATGCAGCTCGTCCGGACGGAGGTAGCGGGCACTGCGCTCCACGGTGGGCGTCCAGGCCTCGGCGACGGCGATGCGCTCGCCCGGGTACTCGTCGAGGATGCGCCGCCAGCTGCGGTAGATCTCGTGCACACCGTCCTGGTCGAAGTACGGCACGGCCTCGGTGCCGAGCAGCCTGACCTGTCCGTCGTGGCCGACGTCCGGCAGGCCGGCGGCCTTGACCAGACCGTGCGCCACGTCGACGCGGAAACCGTCCACGCCCAGATCCAGCCAGAACCGCAGGATGGAGCGGAACTCGTCGTGGACGGCGGGGTGGTCCCAGTTGAAGTCGGGCTGCTCGGGGGCGAAGAGGTGCAGGTACCACTCGCCCGGGGAGCCGTCCGGCTCGGTCACGCGGGTCCAGGCCGGGCCGCCGAAGATGGACTCCCAGTCGTTGGGCGGGAGTTCGCCGCCGGCACCCTTGCCCGGGCGGAAGTGGAAGCGCTCCCGGAGCGGGGAGCCCGGTCCCTCGCGCAGCGCCTGCCTGAACCACTCGTGCCGGTCGGAGCAGTGGTTGGGCACCAGGTCGACGATCACCCGCAGGCCCAGTGCGTGGGCCTCCTGCACCAGGTCGTCCGCGTCGGTGAGCGTACCGAACATGGGGTCCACGGCCCGGTGGTCGGCGACGTCGTAGCCCCCGTCCGCCTGCGGTGAGGCGTAGAACGGCGAGAGCCACACGGCGTCGACACCGAGTTTCCTCAGGTAGGGCAGGCGGGCGCGGATGCCGGGCAGGTCGCCGATCCCGTCGCCGTCGCTGTCGGCGAAACTGCGCGGGTACACCTGGTAGATGACCGCGTCGCGCCACCACTGGCGGTGGCCGTAGGAGGTGTCGGGGGCGTCGCTGGGGACTGTGTCGGTGGCGTGCTGGGTCATGGGATTCCTCGGGGGACGCGGGGGGGGGAGGGCGGGGGCGCTCGCGGGACCGGACGCGGGTCCACGGGGGCCGGCCGGTGCGCCGCCGTTCAGGACTTGGTGCCGCCGGCCGTCAGTCCGGAGACGAGGCTGCGCTGCACCAGGATGAAGACGAGGGCGGCCGGGATGGTGATGATGATCGCGGTGGCCGAGGTCCACGCCCAGTCGGGCCGCTGGTCCTGGGCGAAGGTGCGGATGCCGACGGCGAGCGTGTAGTGGTCGGACTGCATGAACTGGGTCGCGTAGGCGACCTCGCCCCAGGCGGTGAGGAAGCTGTAGAACGCGGTCACCGCGAGGCCCGGCCTGGCCAGCGGCACGATCAGCCGCCAGAACGTGCCCAGGGGGGTGAGGCCGTCGACCCGGCCCGCCTCGTCGATCTCCTTGGGGATGGTGTCGAAGTAGCCCTTCATCATCCAGGCGCAGAAGGGGACCGCGGTGGTCGCGTAGGCCAGGATGAGTCCGAGGTAGTTGTCCAGCAGGTGCAGTTCGGACATGAGCAGGTACAGCGGCACGATCAGCACGATGCTGGGGAACATCTGGGTGACCAGGAAGGTCCACATCAGCTGCCGGCTGCCCGGGAAGCGCATCCGGGACACGGCGTAGCCGGCGGTCGCGGCCAGGAAGACGCCGAGCAGTGTGGTGCCCGCCGCCACGACGACGGTGTTCACGAACCACTGCTTCAGGTCCGAATGGGCGAGCACGTCGGTGTAGTTGTGCAGGCTGAGGTTGCTCAGCACCTCGCCCGGCTGCTGCCAGGCGTTCTTCGGGCCCAGGGAGATGAACAGGATCCACACCACGGGGAAGGCCGCGATCACGGTGGTGAGGAGCAGTGTGCCGTGCAGGGCGACGGAGGCGCCGGGGCCGCGCTCCTCCCGGCCGCGGACCCTGCGGAAGGGCGCGGGGGCCGGGGCGGGGACGGGCGCCGTGCCGCCGGGCACGGCCGCGGTCGGCTGCGTTGCTGCGGTCATGACGATGGCTCCTTTACGCCTGCTCGGACTTCAGGGTGCTGCGGCGGTAGAAGGTCGAGAAGGCCAGCAGGAGAGCGAGGATGATGATGCCGTAGGTCGCCGCTCCCGCGTAGTCCGAGACCCCGTTGAACGCCTTGCGGAAGGCGAAGGTGACGAGGATGTCGGTGTCACCGGTCGTGTTGTTGCCCAGCAGCAGGTAGATGACGTTGAACATGTTGAACGTCCAGATGCAGCCCAGCAGGACCACGGTGTTCGACACCGGCCGCAGTCCGGGCAGCGTGACGTTGACGAAGCGCTGCCAGGGTGAGGCGCCGTCCATCTCGGCCGCCTCGTACAGCTCCCTGGGGATGGACTGGAGTCCGCCGAGCAGGGCGACCATGTTGAAGGGGATGCCGATCCAGACGTTGACCATGATGACGGCGATCTTCTGGGACAGCGGGGTGCCCAGCCAGTTCTGCGCCGGCAGGCCGACGGCCTGGATGATCTCGTTGAAGACGCCGTACTGCGAGTTGAGCATGAGCCGCCAGGCGAACACCCCGATGAACGACGGGACGGCCCACGGCAGGATGAGCATCGCGCGGTAGAAGCCGCGCAGCCGCATCTTGCGGTTGAGCAGTACCGCGAGCGCCATGCCGAGGCCGACCTGCGCCACGACGCAGGACACCGTCCACACGACCGTCCACCACAGGCGCGGGTAGAAGTCGCCGTCCGCGCCCGACAGGATGTGCCAGTAGTTGTGGAGCCCGACGAAGTCGTAGGTGGCCGGGCGGTGGAAGGCGCCGATGGTGGTGGCGACGTTCGACTCGTTGGCGTCGGTCAGCGACTGGTAGAAGCCGTACCCCAGCGGATACAGCACCAGCAGGGTGATGACGACGGCGACCGGGGCCACCATCGCCCAGGCGTACCAGTACTTGTCCCACGAACGCCTGAGGGCCCTGCGTCGTGCGCCGCGTGGGGTCGCGCGGCCGCGTGCTGTCTCGTCGGTCTTACCGGTGCCCGTTGCGGTCGTCATACTCATCGGCTCTTTCGCGGACGGAGTCGGGTGGTTCCGCAGCCCCGGGGCGCCCCGGTCGGGGCGGCAGCGGGGAAAACGGTCCCCGGGGCTGCGTGTCCTGTGGTTACCGGTGGGGCCGGTGCGGGTCAGCCGATGGAATAGCCGGGCAGGAGGTCCTTGAACTTGTCGGCGGTGGCGTCGAGACCGCCCTTGACCGACACGTCGCCCTGGAGGATCTTCACGTAGTTCTGCGCGAGCGGGGTGAAGAGCGAACCGACCTGCGGCAGGGCCACGCGCGCCCGGGCCGTGTGCTCGACGATCGGCTGGAATCCGGCGATCTTGGGGTCGGCGGTGATCTCACCGGTGTACGCCGATTTGCGGGTCGGCAGGGTGCCGGTGCCCTTGGCGATGGCGATCTGGCTCTGCGTGGACGTCATGAACCGCGTGAACAGGTAGCTGGCGTCCAGGTTCCGGGAACCCTGGTAGACCGTGAGGTTGTGACCGCCGGTCGGGGCCTGCGCCCTGCCGCCGGCGCCGGCCGGGACGGGGGCGAAGCCGAGGTTGCCCTCGTCGCCCTTGAAGGCCGTGCCGGACAGGTCGTCGCCGACCGACCAGGGGCCCTGCACCAGCATGGCGACCTTGCCGTTCTTGAAGGCGGCCTGCATGTTCTGGTAGGCGTTGGCGAAGTCCACCTTCATCGACGCCTCGTCGTTGATCTTCTTCGCGACGGTGAGCGCCTTGACGGCGGCCGCGTCGTTGACGGTGATCTTCTTGGCGGACGGATCCGCCAGGTCCGCGCCGTTGCTGTAGAGCAGCGGGAGCAGGAAGTAGGAGTCGGGGTTCAGGTAGGTGCCGTAGGCCCCGGTCCGCCGCTTGACGGTCTTGGCGTCGGCGATGAACTCGTCCCAGGTGGCCGGCGGCCGGGCGATGCCGGCCTTCTTCAGCAGCTTCTTGTTGTACAGCAGGCCGAGGGTGTCCGTGACCGACGGGACCCCGTACGTCTTGCCCTTGTACTTGGTGGTGTTGAGGGGCACGGACTGGAAGTCGGCGGTGTCCTTCAGCGCCCGGGTGCCGTCGAGCGGGGCGATGTAGCCGAGCGAGGCGTACTCCGCCATCAGGCCCACGTCGGTGCGTACGACGTCGGGGGCGCCCTTGCCGCTCTTGGCGGCCGACTTGAACTTCTGCTCGACGTCGGTGAAGGGCACGTTCTGGTAGTCGACCTTGATCTTCGGGTACGTGGCCTCGAACTTGCCGATCAGCGCCTTGTACGTCGGGGCTTCGGTCGCCGCGTCGGAGGTGTCCCAGTACGTGATCGTCCCGGAGATGTCCTTCGGGTCCTTCGATCCGCCCGACGACGCCTCGTCGTCCGAGCCGCCACAGGCAGAGGCGGTGAGCGCGACCACGGTGACTGCGGCGGCGATCGATATGCCACGTCGCATGTGAACTCCTTGAAGTGGGGGCCCGGAATCATCCCTAGAGGGGGCCGGGGTGCCGTCTGTCCCAATCGACGGCCGCCGGGCGCGAGTTGAACATAACAAGGTTGCAATCCCTTGCGAAAGACGTTGCAGGAAGATTCCCGCCCGATCTCGTGAGCGTGACAACCTCGTTACCTGTGCGTGCAGTTGCTCGACACATGGCCACAACATGCCCGTGTGGCTGCGCACTTGTGTCAGCAGGTAAGTCGGGAGGCGAACCGGGCCCCGCGCCGCCGGGCCGGCCCGCACCCCCGGGGACGGGCGCCCCGGGTGGCGAACGGTCCCCGAACAGGGCCGTCGGTCCGGGCTTCACGGAGCCCGTCGGGCCGATCGATGCAGATTCTTGCTGGAGATTTCACGTCACTTGCAGCGCGACGGCCGGCGGGCACCCCTGGAAGAGGGGCGTCCGCCGGCCGCGGTCGCGCTGCGGGGAGGTGTCAGGACCCGCGGACCCCGGTGGCCGCCGACAGCGCGCCGTTCGCGGCCCGTTGCGTCGCGATCACCTGCCCGGTCCGTGCGGCCGGGATCCGGTCCCGGTCCCGGGGGTCGATGGTGAACGCCGGGTCCCCGGCCAGCTCGGGGTGCGCCGCCTTCTGCGCGTCGGTCAGCGTGGCCGGGATCAGGCGGAGCCACTGGCCCTCGTCGGAGAGCCGCCCGTCCTCGACGGTGATGCCGCCGTGCGGGGCGTAGACGAGTTGCTGGCTGGTGGAGTCGGTGGCCTTCACCTTCCACACGACCGTGTCCGTGTCGATCCACCGGGCCTTGGCCGTGCCGAGGTCCAGGTCGGGGGCGCCACCCACCGTCGGCAGCAGGTAGTCGTCGTCGCCGCCGATCAGCCACACCTCCTTGCCGTAGGTGCCGAAGTCCAGCGACCGGTCGGCCGCGGCGTCCTTCTGGTCGCCCCGATGGACGATGTAGCTGAGCGAGGTCGCGCCGTCGGCGAGCGGCACCTCGAAGGTCAGGCCGAACGCGTCCCTGCCGACCGGTGTGAGCGGAGTCGTCCAGTCGGTGGGGTTCTTCGCCCCGGTCCAGGTGTGCAGGCCCCAGCCGTCGTAGTCGCCGTCGGACCGGTGGTAGTGGATCACGGCCTTGACCGGGTCGGGGGTCGGACGGGCGCCGTCCGGTGCCGTCTCCGACTCGCCGTCGTCGCCCTGCCGGATCCAGACCTCGCCCGTCCTGGCCAGATCGACGGTGCGCCGCGGGCCGTCCGTGGCGCCGTCCTTGGTGACCGTGTACGTCAGGTCCCCGGCGCCGTCCTGCGGCCTGACCCAGGCGAAGGCACCGTAGGCGTCACGTCCGGTGAACTCCGCGGAACCGGCGGAGGAGTCCAACTTCCAGCCGGTGTAGTCGCCGTCCGGGCGCAGGTAGTGCACCACGGCGTAATCGCGGTGGACGGCGCTCGGCGGCCGCGGGGTGGCCGGCCGGCCGGCGGTGGTCGTGGCGGTGTCACCGGCGGTGCGGCCCGCCAGGTCGACGACCACGGCCTTGTAGCGCAGCGCGGTGCCCTCCCTCAGGGTGTCGGGCAGGTCCTGGACGACCTTGTAGGGGGCGTGGTCGGCGGTGCCCAGCGTGTGCCACGGGCCGTCGCCGGCCTGGGCGGCGAAGACCACCCGGTTCAGGCCGCCGCCGCTCACGTCGGCGGAGACGTCGACCTCCCCGGTCGCGCCGGCCGCCGGGGCGCGCAGCGTGAGGGAGGGCCGGGTCGCGGGGGCGCCGAGTCGCTTCGTCGCCTTCCAGACCACGGCGGACAGCGGCGGCACGGTGACGGTCACCCGGGTGTCGCTGCCGCTGGTCGCCGTGGCACCGGTGCCGTACAGGCCCCGGTAGGTCAGTCCGGCCGAAGCTGTGGGGATCCGCACGGTGCTCGCCGCGGAGCCGTTGTTGAAGGCGACGAGGTAGTCGCGTCCCCGTGCGACATCGGTGCGGGAGAAGGCGTACACGGAGCCCTGGGCGTAGCGCTCGGTCTGCACGCCGTCGCGCAGGGCCGGGTTGCGCCTGATCAGCCTGGACAGCGCGGCTATCGCCCGGTACAGCGGGTGGGAGGGGTCGTAGGCGTCGGAGGCGGCCGTGCGGTCGGTGCCGATCTCGTCGTCGTCGAGGTAGTCCGGCACCTTCGAGGCGAACATCGTCTGACGGGCGTCCTTGTCACCGCCGGCGCCTGTGAAACCCTGTTCGTCGCCCGAGTAGACGACCGGGTTGCCGCGGGAGAGGAACATCAGCTCGTCGGCGAGGCGGTCGCGCCGCAGGAGTTGGGCGTCGTCCGCGCCCGGGTTGTCCTTCAGCAGGAACCCGCCGATGCGGCCCATGTCGTGGTTGCCGAGGAAGGTGACCTGTTCGTAGGCGTTCGCCTTGTCGGTGGTGTAGCGGTAGTCCTGCGCGAAGACGTCGGCGAGCCGGTCGGCGGCCCTGCCCTGGGAGGCGTACTGGCGGATCGCGTCCTGGAGGGGGAAGTCGAGCGTCGCGTCGAGGCGGCCCTGGCGTACGTACGGCGAGGTGACGGCCGGGTCGGAGGACAGGGTCTCACCGAAGACGAAGAAGTTCTTCCGGCCCCGCTGCGCGGCGTACGCGTCGAGGGCGGTCGCCCATTGCGTCCAGAAGGCCATGTCGACGTTGCGGACGGTGTCGACGCGGAAGCCGTCGACGCGGAAGTCCCTGACCCACTTCTCGTAGATCCGCTCCATGCCGTGCACGACCTCGGGACGCTCGGTCCACAGGTCGTCCAGGCCGGTGTGGTCGCCGTAGAGGCCGCTCTCGCCGACGAAGGTGGAGTCGCCGCGGTTGTGGTACATCGTCGGGTCGTTCAGCCAGGCGGGGACCTTGGCGTTCCGTTCGGCGGGGGCGATCCGCGGGGTGTACGGCAGGCCGCGCGCGTCGACCTCGTGCATGCCCTTGCCGTCGTCGAAGGGGCGGCCCCGGGTGTCGAGGTAGGGGTACGCGCCCTTGCCGCGGTAGCCGAACGTCTTCTCGGCGTAGGTGATGGTGTCGGCGGTGTGGTTGGTGATGACGTCGAAGAAGACCTTCATGCCCTTGGCGTGGGCCTTGCGGATGAGTTCCGCGAGGTCGGCGTCGGTGCCGAAGTGGGGGTCGACGTGGGTGAAGTCGGTGATCCAGTAGCCGTGGTAGCCGGCGCTCTCGCCGTTGCCCTGCACCGCCTTGTTCTTGAAGATCGGGGCGAGCCAGATCGCGGTGGTGCCGAGCCCCTTGACGTAGTCCAGCCGGCGAATCAGTCCCTTCAGGTCGCCGCCCTGGTAGAAGCCCTTGTCGGTGGGGTCGTAACCGGTGACCGTGCGGTCGCCGGACAGCCCCCCGCGGTCGTTGGCGGCGGAGCCGTCGGCGAACCGGTCCGGGAGGAGGAAGTAGAACTGCTCGCGGGTCAGGTCGTGCCGGCTCGCCACCGCGGCCAGCCGGGCGTTTGACGGCGGGGCGGGGGTCCGCTCCGTGGCGGCGGCCGGCGGGGCGGCGTGCAGGGCGGTGGCGAGGAGTACGGCGGTGACGGCCACGGTGGCGGAGCGTCGGATGGTGCCCGCGAGGCCGTGGCGGCGGCCCGCCGGTCGTCCGCCCGGGTTGCCGCGGGCGGTGGGTGATGCGGTCACGTTGCGGCTCGTTCCTTTCGTTCGGTGGTGGGGGTCAGCCGGGAGGCGCCTGCACGGTGGTGGCGCCGAGCAGGGCCCCGTCCTCGCCCCGTTGAGTGGCGATCACCTGGCGGCTCGCGCGGGCCCGGGCGATCCGGTCGCGGTCCCGCGGGTCGACGGTGAAGACCTGGTGACCGGAGAACCCCGGGTGGGCGGCGAGTTGGGCGTCGGTGAGCCGCGTGGGCACCAGCCGCAGCCAGTACCCCTCGTCGGAGAGGGCGCCGTCCTTCAGGGTGATGCCGCCGTCCGGCGCGTACACCAGCTGCTGGCCCGCGACCCCGGCGCCGGTCCCCCGCCACACGACGGTGGTGTCGTCCAGCCAGGTCGCCGCCGAGGTGCCGAGGTCCAGGGGGAAGGCGCCGCCGAGGGTGGGGGTGAGGTAGGCGGGTTCCCCGGCGACGCGCCACACCTCGTGCCCGTAGAGGGAGAAGTCCAGGGTCTCGTCGGTGGCGACGTCCTTCTCCTCCTTCTTGTGGAGGAGGTAGCTGAGCGAGTCCGCGTGTCCCGTCAGCGGGACCTCGAAGACCAGGCCGAAGGAGTCCCGGCCCACCGGCCGGATCGGGTCGTTCCACTCCGGCGGGTGGGCGGCCCCCGTCCAGGCGTGCAGGCCCCAGCCGTCGTAGTCGCCGTCGGGACGGTGGTAATGGATGACCGCCTTCGTCGGGTCCTGCGCCGGGTAGGCGTCCGCGGGCCTGGTTCCGGTCACCGTGGCGCTGTCCCGCTCGGTCCACACCTCGGGCGCGGCGGTGAGGTCCAGGGTGCGCCCGGGTCCGTCGGCGACGCCGTCGCGCTCGACGGTGAAGGGGATCCGGGTGGCGCCCTCGGGCGGGGCGAGCCAGGCGAAGGCCCCGTAGGCGTCCCGGCCGGTGAAGGCGGCCGTCCGGCCGTCGGCGGTCCGCAGCCGAAGACCCGCGTAGTCGCCGTCGGAACGCCGGTAGTGCACCACGGCCCAGTGGCGTGCCGCCGTCGGTCTCGGCGCCGCCGGTGCTTGGCCGGCGGTCGTCGAGGCGAGCGCGCCGGCGGTCCGGCCGGCGCTGTCGACGACGACCGCCTTGTACCGCAGCGGCGTCCCGGCGGGGACGCCGGCGGGAATGTCCTGGGTGACCTTGTACGGGGCGTGGTCGGCGGTGCCGAGGGTGTGCCAGGGGCCGTCGCCGATCTGGGCGGCGAAGACGACGCGGCGATATCCGCCGCCGGTGGCGTCGGCGGAGATCTCCACGGTTCCGGTGGCGCCCGCGTCGGGGGCGGTGAGGCCGAGGGCGGGGCGGAAGGCCGGCGGCCGCGGCGGCCGGCCCGCCTCGTAGACGACGGACGACAGGGCCGGGACGGTCACGGTGGCCGTTCCGACGGTGTCGCTGCGGACGGTGCCCGTCGCGCCGTACAGCGCGCGGTACGGGGTGTCCGCCGAACCGGTCGGCAGGGTGACGGTGCGGTCCTCGGTGGCGTTGTTGAAGGCGACGAGGTAGTCGCGTCCCCGTGCGACGTCGGTGCGGGAGAAGGCGTACACGGAGCCCTGGGCGTGGCGCTCGGTCTGCACGCCGTCGCGCAGGGCCGGGTTGCGCCTGGTCAGCCTGGACAGCGCGGCTATCGCCCGGTACAGCGGGTGGGAGGGGTCGTAGGCGTCGGAGGCGGCCGTGCGGTCGGTGCCGATCTCGTCGTCGTCGAGGTAGTCCGGCACCTTCGAGGCGAACATCGTCTGGCGGCCCTCGACGTCGCCTCCCGAGCCGGTGAAGCCCTGTTCGTCGCCGGAGTAGACGACCGGGTTGCCGCGGGAGAGGAACATCAGCTCGTCGGCGAGGCGGTCACGCCGCAGGAGTTCGGTGTCGTCGGCGCCGGGGTTGTCCTGGGCGAGGAACGTGCCGATGCGGCCCATGTCGTGACTGCCGAGGAAGGTGACCTGGCTGTAGGCGTTCGCCTTGTCGGTGGTGTAGCGGTAGTCCTGCGCGAAGACGTGGGCGAGGTCGTCCGCGGGGCCGCCGCGCGAGGCGAAGTCGCGGGCGGCGGCCTGGAACGGGAAGTCGAGCGTCGCGTCGAGCCGGCCCTTCGTGACGTAGGGGGCGGTGATGGACGGGTCCGCCGAGAACGCCTCGCCGAAGAGGAGGAAGTCGCGGTGTCCGTGCCGCACCGCGTACCGGTGGAGCGCGGTGGCCCACTGGGTCCAGAACGGCATGTCGACGTTCTTGGCCGTGTCGACGCGGAAGCCGTCGACGCCGAAGTCCCGCACCCACTGCTCGTAGATCTTCTCCATGCCGTGCACGACCTCGGGACGCTCGGTCCACAGGTCGTCCATGCCCATGAAGTCGCCGTACAGCGCGCTCTCCCCGGCGAAGGTGGAGTCGCCGCGGTTGTGGTACATGGCCGGGTCGTTCAGCCAGCCGGGCACCTTGCGGTCCCCGGGGTCGGTGGAGACCTCCGGGGTGTACGGGGCGCCGGCCGCGTCCGTGGGGCGCATGCCCTCGCTGTCGTCGAAGGGGCGGCCCTCGGTGTCGAGGTAGGGGTAGGCGCCCTTGCCGCGGTACCCGTACCGTTTCTCGGCGTAGTCGACGGTGTCCGCGGTGTGGTTGGTGATGACGTCGAAGAAGACCTTCATGCCCTTGGCGTGGGCCTTGTCGATCAGCTCCGACAGGTCGGCGTCGGTGCCGAAGTGCGGGTCGACCCGGGTGAAGTCGGTGATGGCGTAACCGTGGTAGTTGGCGGTCGCCCGGCCGTCGCGGACCGTCACGGGCTTGTTCCTGAACACCGGTGCCAGCCAGATCGCGGTGGTGCCGAGGCCCTTGATGTAGTCGAGCCGGTCGATGACGCCCCTGAGGTCGCCGCCCTGGAAGAAGTCCTTGTCGGTGGGGTCGTAGCCGGTGACCGTGCGGTCGCCGGTCAGCCCGCCCCGGTCATCGGCGGCGGAGCCGTTCGCGAACCGGTCGGGCAGCAGGAGGTAGAACTGTTCCCTGCTCGCGGCGGGCCGGGCCGGCTGGTGCGCGAGCCGGGCGTCCGTGGGCGGCGGTGGTGGCCCGTCGGCAGCCTCCACCCGGGGCGCCAGTGGTGGCAGCACCGCGCTGAACAGCGCGACGGCCAGGGCGGTTGCGTGGGGTCTGGGTCTGCCGGCCACGTGACGCGTCTCCTCGGGATCTCGGGTTCGGACGGGACGGGACCCCGTCGTACGGCGGGGAGCGGGACCGCCCGGCACCGGTGGTACGGGCCGGGCGGTCCTTGTCGGCCGGTGGTACGGGCCGGGCGGTACTGTCGGCGGTCACCCGCTGGTGCCGGTGACCGGGGATTGTCGGCGGGGGACGGCGGTCAGCCGCGCCAGGTGTCGTTCAGCGCGAGCGTGCCGCTGGACGGCACGGTGGCGGTGCGATTGGCCCCGGTCTCCCAGGTGACGTTGCCGTCGGCGTCCTTGCGGAGGTACTTGTACTCGAACGAGGTGCCCGCGGGCACGGACACGTCGAGCTTCCAGTCGGGGTAGCTCGCGGGGTCGAGCTTCAGGGCGTCGGAGGTCTTCCAGCCGCCGAGGGCGGGGGTGCTGCCCACGACGTACACGTTCTCGCCCCACCGGGTGGTGGCGCGGACGTCGAACGAGGCGCCGGCGGGCTGGTCGACGGGGACGGTGCCGGTGTCACAGTCCCGCGCCCCCACGTGCAGGGCGAGGGCCGAGTCGGCGCCCAGGGTGGCCGTGAACTGTCCGGACGCGTTCACGGTCACGCCCTTGCCGCTCTGCACGTCGCAGTAGGCGCCGGCGGGCAGGGAGGTCTGGAAGGTGCGGGTGAGGGCGGAGCCCTCGTGGTTGATGACGACGTACGCCTTGGCACCACGGCCGAAGGCGATCCGGTTGCTGCCGTCGTCCCACCAGTCGGTCACCGCGGCGCCGGCGGCCGTGTTGCGGAAGCGGACCATGCTCGCGATCTCGCGCCAGGCGTGCTGGCACTTCCAGCCGTCGGTGTAACAGGCGTTCACCTGGCCGTTGTTCGGCCCGCCGGCGTCCTTGTCGCTGAACTCGTAGCCGGAGTGCACGTCGGGCGATCCGTAGGGCCAGGCGAGCATGAAGACGTGGGCGAGGGTGTAGGCGCCGCCGTCCTTGTAGGTCAGGGTGCTGCCGTTGCGTTCGGCGTCGTGGTTGGTGACGAACACGGACGCCTTGTCGCCGCGGACGTAGCCCCAGGCCTCGCCGAAGTTCTTCAGTTCGGCGAGCTTCTCGCCGGTGAAGACCCTCTTGAGGTCGTAGGCGTAGTGGAACTCCTGGACGTCGCCCGTGTTGTAGTACTCGGGTGGCTGGACCGCCTCGCCGGTGCCGCCGATCGTCTCCTGTTTCCAGTAGACGCCCGGGTCGGTGAGCCGGGACTTGATGTCGGTGAGGTCGTCCTCGGGGATGTGCTTGGCCGCGTCGATGCGGAAGCCGTCGACGCCGAGGGAGAGCAGGTCGTTCAGGTAGCCCGCGATGGTCTTGCGGACGTACTCCTCGCCGGTGTCGAGGTCGGGCAGGCCGCCCATCTCGCAGTGCTGGACCTGCCAGCGGTCGCCGTAGTCGGCGATACTCGCCTTGCAGTCGTCCATGTCGGCCGCGGAGTAGGTGCCGGGGTAGTCGTACTTGGTGAAGGACGACCCGGCGGTTCCCGTGCCGGAGCTGTTCGCCATGTGGTTGATGACGGTGTCGGCGACCACCTTGACGCCCGCGGCGTGGCAGGTGTCCACCATGCTCCGGAAGTCCGAGCGGTTGCCGAGCTTGGTGCCGATCTTGTAGCTGACGGGCTGGTAGGACGTCCACCAGGAGGGGCCCTGGATGTGTTCGTTCGGTGGGGAGACCTGGACGTACCCGTAACCGTCCGGGCCCAGTTCGTCGGTGCACGCCTTCGCGACGGACGCGAAGTTCCATTCGAACATCACCGCGGTGACGTCCTTGCCGCCGGGCGCACTGGCCTGCGCCGGCGTCGGTGCCGTGACGGCCACAGCGGCTCCCGCCACCAGGGCGAGTGCAGCGGCCACGGTCTTTCTGGCCATGGTGTCTCCAGTTCGGAAGTGGGGTGATCCGGAGGACAGCCTCGGTTGACAACGCGCCGTGCCAGGGAAGCCGTTCGTTGATTCTTGCTGCAAGAAATTGCGATCGAGACCGTACGGCGCCGCTCACCGTAGGTCAACCCCTCTCGCAGAACGACCAGTTGAGCAGGCGACCGGTGATCTCCCTCGTCGCAAACTCTTTCGCAAGCATTTCAGCGGTGTTACCTTCAACGAACTCCGGCTCCCGGCCGCGGGGCGCACCCCAGGTGTGTTCCCGACGCGCCCGGCCGGTCGGCCGGAGTGCTCACCGCACCGTGCGGCACCGTGCCTCGCGCCCCGACCGGGCGGGCGGCGGTGCCGACGGCACGCGGGACGGTCCGGTACGTCCGTCCGGACCCGTCCGGCGCCGCTCAGACCGGGGCGAGCATCGGCTCCCACCACGACCGGTGGGTGCGGTACCAGTCGGCCGTCGCCGCGAGCGCCGGCTCGAAGTCGGCCCGCGGCCGGTAGCCCAGCTCCGCGCCGATCCTGCCGTGGTCCACCGCGTAACGGCGGTCGTGGCCCTTGCGGTCCGCGACGTGCGCGATGCGCTCGGGGCCGGCCCCGCACCACCGCAGCAGGCGGTGCGCGAGGTCGAGCGTGGTCAGCGAGGTGCCGCCGCCGATGTTGTACGTCCGCCCCGGCCGTCCCGCCGTGCGCACCAGCTCGACCGCGCGGACGTGGTCCTCCACGTGCAGCCAGTCGCGCACCTGCCTGCCGTCGCCGTACACCGGCAGGTCGCCGCCGGTCAGCAGGGTGGTCACGAAGCGGGGCACGGCCTTCTCGGGATGCTGGTAGGGGCCGAAGTTGTTGGAGCAGCGGGTGACCCTGACGTCGAGGCCGTGCGTGTGGTGGTGGGCCAGGGCGATGAGGTCGGCGGCGGCCTTCGAGGCGGCGTAGGGCGAGCTGGGCCGCAGCGGGTCCTCCTCCCGTGCGGCCCCCTCGGGGAGCGAACCGTAGACCTCGTCGGTGGAGATCTGCACGAACGTGCGCACCCCGTGCCGCAGCGCCGCGTCCACCAGGGTCTGGGTGCCGACCACGTTGGTGAGGGTGAAGCCGGAACCGTCCTCGATGGAACGGTCCACGTGCGACTCGGCCGCGAAGTGGACGATCTCGTCGTGCCCGGCCGCCAGCCGCCGCACGGTCGCGGTGTCGCAGACGTCCCCCCGCACGAAGGTCAGCCCGGGGTGGCCGCGCACCGGGTCGAGGCGGGTGAGGCTGCCCGCGTAGGTGAGCTTGTCGAGGACGGTGACCGTCACGCCGGGCGGTCCCGAGGGGCCGAGCAGCGCGCGGACGTAGGCGGAGCCGATGAAGCCGGCTCCCCCGGTGACGAGGATGCGTGAGGTCATGGGATGAGCTGTACCTTGCTGTGGTCGCCGATGATGAGACGGTGGGCCTGGAGCGGGCGCGGCGCCGCGGCCACGACCGCCTCGCGGCCGATGAGCGACCGCTCGATGCGTGCGGCGCCCTCCACGCTGGCGCCCTGGAGGAGCACCGAGAACTCGATCGCGCTGTCCTGGATCCGGCAGTTCTCGCCGATGGCGGTGTACGGGCCGACGTGCGAGTCGGTGATGACGGCGCCCGCCCCGACCACCACGGGTCCGACGATCCGTGAACCCCGCACCACGGCTCCCTCGGCGATGCTCACCCGGCCCACCAGGACGCTGTGCGGATCGACCTTGCCGTCGACGCGCCCTTCCATCCGGTCCAGGACGGACCGGTTGGCCTCCAGCAGGTCGTCGACGCTGCCGGTGTCGCGCCACGGCCGGGTGGTCGTCTCCGCCCGCACCCGCCAACCGCGGTCGATCATCCACTGCACCGCGTCGGTGATCTCCAGCTCGCCCCGCCCGGAGGGGCTGATGGCGCGGACCGCCTCGTGGACGGCCGGCGTGAAGGCGTAGACGCCGACCAGGGCGAGGTCGCTGCGGGGCCGTTCGGGTTTCTCCTCCAGCTGCCGCACGATCCCCTCGCCGTCGACCTCCGCGACGCCGAAGGCGGTGGGGTCGGGCACGGGGGTGAGCAGCAGCCGGCCGGCGTCGCGCTCGGCGGTGGCCCGGCGGACGAATCCCGTCACGCCGTCCTCGAGGTGGTTGTCCCCCAGGTACAGCAGGAAGTCGTCGTCGCCGAGGAAGTCCCGCGCGACGGTCACCGCGTGGGCGAGGCCGAGGGGCCGGGGCTGGTGCAGGTAGGTGATGCGGAGTCCGAAGGCGGATCCCTCCCCCACCGCGCGGCGGATGGCGTCGCCGTGGCCGCCGACCACCACGCCCACCTCCTCGATGCCCGCATCGGCTATCGCCTGGAGGGCGTAGTGCACCACCGGACGGTTGGCGATGGGCAGGAGCTGCTTGGCGCGGGTGTGGGTGAACGGCCGCAGTCTGCTGCCGGTGCCCCCCGCCAGGACCAGGGCTTTCATGTCGGCCACCGGTGTCGCGGGACGGGCTGGGTCTGTGGTCTCACGGATCTCTCCTCGAACGAAAGTCGCGGTGTCACCGGTGGAACTGCCTCGACTCAAGCAGACGTTGCACACCACACGCAAGGTCGTTCCGTAAGTTTCAGCAAGTCCTTGCATCGAGCCGGACGTCGGTGTTTGACTCACTCCCGGCACCGCTCAACGGCGCTACGCCGCGGAGCAGTTCGCACGGAAGGGTGTGAGCAGCAGTGACAGCTCGGCACCAGCGGGAACAGCTGGAGCGGGAAGCGCGGCACCTGGCACCGGGCGCCTCGGAAGAGGCGTCGGTGGGCCGCCGGGTGTTCGCCGAGGGGCGTGGCCCGATCCTCACGGACCTCGACGGCAACCAGTACCTGGACTTCGCGGCGGGCACCCTGACCCAGTCCCTGGGGCACGGTCACCCCGAGGTCGTGACGGCGCTGACCGAACAGGCCCGGCGCCTGTGGAACGTGCACGACTCGGCGACGCCGGACCGCGCGGCGCTGCTGGAGCTGCTGGCCCGGCTGCTGCCCGAACGCCTGGACACCTACGCCCTGTTCTCCACCGGGGCGGAGGTCGTCGAGGCCGCGCTGCGCGTGGTGCAGTCGACCGCCGAACCGGGCCGCAACCGGATCGGCGCCCTGCGCGGGGGGTTCCACGGCAAGACGATGGGCGCACGCATGCTCGTGCACTGGGACGTCGGCCACCAGGCCTTCGCCGGCAACTCCGTCCTCGGGTACTCGGCCTACTGCTACCGCTGCCCGCTGGAGCTCACCCGCCCCTCGTGCGGACTGCGTTGCGCCTCCCTCGTACGCAAGCACATCGCCGAGAAACCGAACGTCTCCGCGCTGGTCTTCGAACCCGTCCTCGGCGCGGCCGGCGTGGTCGTGCCGCCCCCGGGCTACTGGGAGCAGATCTCCGACGCCTGCCGGGAGAGCGGGGTGCTGCTGGTCGCCGACGAGGTGCTGACCGGAGGTGGCCGCACGGGCACCTTCCTGGCGAGCGAGCAGTTCGGCGTCGAACCGGATCTGGCGGCCCTGTCCAAGGGTCTGGCCAGCGGGTTCCCGTTCGCCGTGCTGGCGGGCCGGGCCGACCTGATGCACCATCCGGCGGCCTCCGCGGCGGGGGCGTACGCGTCCACGTACGCGGGCAACCCGCTGGGGATCGCGGCGGCCCGGGCCACGCTGGAGGTCGTCGAGCGCGACCGTCTGATGGAGCGCGTCCGCGTCCTCGGTGAGCTGCTGCACGAGCGGCTGTCCGCCCTCCCGGCCCGCTTCGAGAACCTCGGCGACGTGCGCGGTCTCGGGCTGCTGTACGGACTGGAGTTCGTCACCGACCGGTCCAGCCGCACCCCGGCGCCGCACATCGCCCGCGCCGTGTACACCACCGCCCTGGACCTGGGCCTCCGAGTGGCCCTGGGCGGGCACATCCTGCGCCTGGCACCCCCCTTCACCATCGACGAGCCGCTGCTCGACGAGGGCGTCGGACTCCTCGAACAGGCCCTGGAGCAGGTGCTGTCGTGATCGTCGCGGAGAACCTCGTCAAGGAGTTCCGGCTCGCCGAGCGCAAGCCCGGCCTGGCCGGCAGCCTGGCCACCCTCTTCACCCGGGAGCACCGGGTGGTCCGGGCGGTCGACGGCGTGTCCTTCACGATCCCGGCCGGCTCCAGGACCGCGTACATCGGCGCCAACGGGGCGGGCAAGTCGACCACGATCAAGATGCTCACCGGCATCATGACGCCCACCAGCGGACGCTGCCTGGTCCGCGGGATCGAGCCCTACCGGCACCGGCAGGCCAACGCCCGCGGCATCGGCGTCGTCTTCGGCCAGCGCAGCCAGCTGTGGTGGGACCTGTCCGTACCGGACTCCTTCCGCATCCTGCGCCGGGTCTACGACATCCCCGACGCGGTGTACCACCGCAACCTCGCCCTGTACCGGGAGCTGCTGGACATCGACGCGCTCGGCACCACACCCGTGCGCCAGCTGAGCCTCGGGCAGCGGATGCGGGCGGAGATCGCGGCGAGCCTGCTGCACGATCCGGCGGTCGTCTTCTGGGACGAGCCGACCATCGGCCTGGACATGGTGCTCAAGGACGCGGTACGGCACCTGGTCAACCGGGTCCACGAGGAGCTGGGCACGACCGTCGTCCTGACCAGCCACGACATCGCGGACATCGCCGCCATCTGCGACAGCGCGCTGGTCGTGGACCGGGGCCGGGTCGTGCACCAGGGCAGCATCCGCGACCTGCTGCGCACCGCCGACCGGCGTTCCGTCGTCTTCGACCACCGGGGCGGACCCGATCCCTCGCGCGCCTGCGCCCGGATCGAGCAGGGGCTGCGCGGGGTGAGCGCCTCCGCCACCGAGGACGGCCGCGTCCGGGTCGACTACCCGGCGGACCGGTTCACCTCCCGGCAGGTGCTGACCTTCCTGCTCGAACACTTCGACCTGGCTGACTGCTACGCCCCCGAACCCGACCTGGAGGACGTCCTGCGCCGGATCTACGCGGGCGGGCACCCCGGGCCGACCCCGGTGCCGGCCCCGCGCGAGGAGGGCGCGGTATGAGCCGCCTCCCCGCCCACGGGCACCTGGCCCCGGTCCCCCTGTCCGCGCGGCTCCCGCACTACCTGCCGTTCGCCACCGGCGGGCTCCAGTCCCTGCTCCAGTACCGCTCGACGTTCGTGACGTCCGGGATCACGGCCGCCGCCGGCGCGGCGCTCACCGTCTTCCTGTGGCGCGCGGTGTACGCGGACGCCCCGCCCGGCGGCGGACCGGGCGGCTTCACCGCCGGGACCATCACCACCTACCTGCTGGTGGCCCAGGTACTCCAGATCCTGCACGCCAACCGGGTGGACGACGAGGTCGCCGCGGAGGTCTACCGCGGTGACGTCGCCGTCATGCTGGTCCGGCCCGTCAGCTACCCGGTGAT
The DNA here is from genome assembly GCF_044759735.1 of Streptomyces sp. NPDC100445. NCBI lineage: Bacteria > Bacillati > Actinomycetota > Actinomycetes > Kitasatosporales > Streptomycetaceae > Streptomyces > Streptomyces sp. NPDC100445. Next base: position 265,417 of record NZ_JBIVZV010000011.1, read on the forward strand.
GCGGTTCTTCGCCTGCCTCCCGGTGGTCGCGGCCAACACCGTCCTGGTCGGCGTGCCGGTGCTCGTGCTGTTCTCCCTGGTCGTACCGCTGACCGTGCCGCGCCCGGTGGACCTGGTGCTGTTCCTGGTCTCCACCGTGCTCTCCGTCCTGCTCGCCTTCCTCGTCAACCTGCTGACCGGGATGACGGGGTTCGTCACCACCAACACCTGGGGGGTGCGGATGGTGAAGCAGAGCGTGGTCGCCTTCTTCGCCGGACAGCTGGTGCCGCTGGCGCTGATGCCCAGACCGCTCGCGGCCCTCGCGTCCGCGCTGCCCTTCCGGGGCATGGTCGACGGGCCGCTCACCCTGCTGCTCGGCCGCTACGACGGCGTGGCCGGCGCGGCCGGCGTGCTGGCCCGGCAGGTCGGCTGGGTGGCCGCTCTGACGCTGCTCGGCACCGTCCTGTGGCGGGCCTCGCTGAACCGTCTGGAGGTGCTCGGCGGATGACCGGCACGGTGTGGCGCCACGTGCGGCTGGTGTTCTTCCTCGGCGGGGTCGGGCTGCACCGGCTGAGCGCGTACCGGGTGGACTTCGCCCTCGGGGCGGGCGCCTTCCTGGTGCGCGTGGGCCTCCAGACGGCCGTGGTGGGGCTGGTCTTCCGCCAGGTGCCCGCGGTGGGCGGCTGGACCTACCACGAGGTGCTGTTCCTGCTGGGCTTCTCGCTGCTGCCGCGCGGCCTGGACCACCTCTTCACCGACCAGCTGTGGGAACTGGGCCGCAAACTGGTGCAGCGCGGCGAGTTCTACCGCTACCTTGTGCGCCCGGTGAACCCGCTGTTCTCCCTGCTGTCGGAGCGGTTCTTCCACCCGGACGGACTGGGCGAACTCGCGGTCGGCGCGATCCTGGTGGGCTGGTCCGGCAGCGAACTGGGCCTCGATCTCAGCCCGTTGCAGTGGTGCCTCGCCCCGCTGCTGGTGCTCTGCGGCGCCCTGATCCACACCTCGGTGAAGCTGCTGTTCGCCTCGCTGTCCTTCTGGACCGTGACCAGCCTGCCCTCGATGTACGCGGCCGGGCAGGTGTCCGAGTTCGCCGCCTATCCGCTGGACATCTACCACCCCTCGCTGCGCGCCCTGCTGACCTGGGTGCTGCCCTTCGCCTTCACCTCGTACGTGCCCTGCGTCTACCTGCTGACCGGCGACACCGGCCTGGTGGTCTGGCTGCCCGTGGTGACGGCCGGCGCCCTCGCCGTCGCCCTCACCGTCTGGCGGCGCGGGGTCGACGCCTATGAAATGACCGGGAGTTGATGAGGCACGTGATCCGCGACGACCAGTTGGAACCACTGTTGCGCACCGCGCCCTGGCTGCCGCGCGACCTGCGCGCCGCCGACCGCTACGAAGCGGTCGACCACGCCGAGCTGGGCCCCGGCGAACTGCTGCTGGTGGTGGCCGCCGTCGGCGGTCCCGCCTCGGGCGAGCGGATCTTCGTCCCGGTGCGCCGGGAGCCGTCCGGCGCCGTGACCGAGGCCCGCGGCGACGGGTCCGACGGACCCGCGGTCGTGCGCCGTGTGCTGGCCGGCGCACGACTGCGCAGCACGCGCGGCGGAGCGGTGGACTTCCGCCGGGCTCCCTCGGTGCCGGCGGGCCCGGTCCGGCCGCTCCCCTTCGACCAGGGGTGGTCCTCCAACTCGCTGTCGCTGGTGGAGATCGCCGGCTCCCCCTACATCGGCAAGACCTACCGGCACCTGGGCGGGACGATCCACGAACCCGAGCTGCTGCGGCTCATGAGCGGCACCGGGCACACCCCCGAATGGGCCGGGGACTGCACCTACACGGACCCCGTCCACGGCACCCGGCACCCGGTGGGCGTCCTCTACCGGCACGTGCCGGGCGACGGCATCGACACGCCGCTGCGGCAGAACCTGCGCTCGCTGTGGCCACGGCTCAACGCCGGCGACGCGCCGGACCCGCTGGTCCGCTCCCACCTGCTGCCGCTGGAGGAGGGACTGCGCCGCGCCGGGCGCTTCCTGCGCGCCTTCCACACGGACCTGACGGCACGTCTGGGCGCCCCCGTGACCGGTTACCCCGTGGCCGACGCCCTGGCGCGGTCCTCGGCGCGGCTCACCGAGCTGGCCCGCGCCGACGCCCCCCTGCCCGCCGCGCCCCGGAGCGCCGCCTTCGACGCGCTGCGCCGCGAACTGGCCTCCCTCACCGACCGGTTCGGCGGCCGGACGACGGCTCCCGGGGCCGGGCCCTGCCACGGCGACCTGCATTTGTCCCACCTGCTGCGCTCCGAGAGGGCCGACGGCACTTGGCGGATGAGCGTCATCGACCTGTCGACACCGTCCGTCTCGCCGGAGGACCCCGGTTACGCCGCCCAGTCGCCCCTCCAGGACCTGGTCGCGGTGGAGCGTGCGCTGGAGTACTTCGCCGCGGACGAGGCGGCCTTCGAGAGCGCCCGCCGCCTGGGCGTCGACTCCACCGAGACCATGAACGGCTCCCTGGACGGCGCCCCCGGCCTGCCGCCCGCGGGCCGGGCCGTGCTGGAGAGCGTGTTCCGCACCGCGGACAGCTGGCGGGCGCGTGTCCTGCGCCTGCTGCTCGGCCCCGCCGCCGACAGCCCGCTGCGGCGGCTGCTGTACCTGCGCCGGCTCCTGCACGAACTGGGCTACAACCACGACCACGCCCGCCCCTACCACGCCGCGATCGACCTCCGCCACGCGCTCGCGCTGGCCACCCCCGCCCCGACGACCCCCGCGAGGACATGACCGCCGTGAACGCGCCCCGGATGCACATCATCGAGACGTACTTCGAGTGCTGCGGATTCGACCACACCTTCCTCCAGGGCGGCACCTCCGTCTACCTGTGGAACCTCTCCCGGACCTTCGCGTCCCGGGGCCACCGCGTCTCCATCGTCACCCCCGCCCACGGCCGGCTCGACGACCTGCGCGGGCGCTACGAGGTGGAGGACCTGTCCTACGAGGACACCTACACGCTGCCGCTCGCCCTCGACCCCCGGGTGTGGCGGGACTTCCCGGCGCGGGTGGACATCGCGCTGCGCACGACCGCCCACCGGATCCGCCTGGAGGGCGTGGACCTCTACTTCCTCTCCAACGAGTACCTGGACCAACTGCCGGACACCTTCTACCCGCCGTACTCCGCCAAGGGGCGGGACCTGGTCTTCTTCAAGCCGCTGGTGTTCCAGGCGGACAGCGTGCGGTTCCTGCGCGGCTGGTTCGGCGACGAGAGGGCCGTCGTCCACGCGCACGAGCCGTACTACCACTACCTGCTGCCGGCCGCCCTGCGCGACGACCCGACGAAGCTGGTCGTCAGCAACGTGCAGAGCAACATGCCGATCGCCAAGAAGGTGTACGCGCCGGAGGTCGAGGGCCTCCTCGGGCTGCTCGGCGTCGACGTCGAGCTCCCCGGCCCCGATCCCGACCCGGGGGTGCCCGCGGCGGTCGTGCAGTACCAGCAGCTCACCCACCTGCACTACACCTACCCGCCGGACCACGTGGCGCTCTACGAGCTGACCGCCGAGCACGCCGACCTGATCGACTTCCTCTCCCCCGGCCAGCTCGACTTCTACGCCGGCTTCCGGGACACCCCGTTCGAGGCGCTGTTCCGGCGGCTGCCCGTCGCCGGTGTGGTGCGCCGCAACGCCCACAAGATGTTCGTCGGCGGCTGCGCCATCTCCGACCGGTGGCTGGCCTGGGACCCCGCCGCCGTCGACCGGGCGGAGGTGCTGGGCGGCCTCGGCCTCGACCCCGCACTGCCGACGTTCTTCCACAACGCCCGCTTCGCCGTCCACCACAAGGGCCAGACCGAGCTGATGCGGGCCGTGGACCGGGTGCTGGGCGAGGGACTGAAGGCCAACTTCGTCATCCGGTGCATCTCCGGCAACGGTATCGACGACCCGTTCTTCCACGAGGTGGCCGCCCGTCACCCGGGCCGGCTGCACTTCGAGTGGGAGCGCGTCGAGGAGGCGCGCGTCTTCTCCTACGCCGCCGCCGGCGACTTCGCCCTCTTCCCCTCCAAGTTCGAGATGGACACCTTCCTGATCGCCCAGGGCGAGGCCATGGCGGTGGGCGCGGTGCCGATCGCCACCGACCAGCGCGGCATGGAGCACTTCCGGCACGCCGACGGTCCGGAGACGGCCACCGGGTTCGCGGTGAACCGCTCCTTCGCGGAGGACGACGAACTGCTCACCGCCGCGCTCACGGACCGCATCCACCGGGCCGCCGCGCTGTGGTCCGAGGACCCCGCCCGCTACCAGGAGCTGTCCGCGCGCGCCTCGGCCGTCGCGCGGACCTTCACCTGGGACCACTGCGCCGACCTGCACCTGGCGGCCTTCACCCGGCTGTGGGAGGGCCGGCCCGCCGTCCTGTCCACCGAACTGGCTCTGCGCCAGGGCTGGTTCGACCTGCTCGACGACGACCTGGTCACCACCTCGGCGGCCGTCGAGCACGGCGACATCGACGCCTACGAACGCCGGGCCCCGCTGGACGCGGACGCGGCGCTGCGGATGTTCCGCGCCGCGTGGCTGCGGGCGGACTTCGCCGCCTGCGAACGGGTCCTCGCCCACGTCCCCGGCGCGGTGCCCGGGGAGGAGACCGCGCGGCTGCGGGAACGCTGCCGCCTCCTGCCCGACGGGCGGGTGGAGTACCGGCTCCCGCACGCCGAACGGGTGGAAGTCGTCGAGGCGCGGCGCGGCCGGGCCCGGGCCCTGCCGGACGTACGCACCCTGGAACGCGTCGGGCCGGGGGTCTTCGTGGGCGCGGCCCCCGGCGCGGACGGTGTGCTGCTGCTCACCCTGTCCTCCGGCCGGGTGACCTGGGACGAGGTGCGTCATGGCTGACCTGCGTGGCGTGCGCGCGGTGCTGCTCGCGGGCGGCGAGGGGCGCCGGATGGGCCCGCTCGGCGCGGGCCGGCTCAAACCGCTGGTCCCCTACGGCGGTTCCTGCCGGCTCATCGACTTCAGTCTGGCCAACGCCCGCGCCTCGGGCCTGCCGGAGGTGCTGCTGCTGTCCCAGTACGAGGAGCGGTTGCTGATGGACGACCTGCACCGGGTGTGGAACACCGGGCCGGGCTTCCGGGTGCACTTCGGGCCGTACGACGCCGCCTACCGCGGTCCGGCGCTGCCCGCGGAGCTGCCGCGGCGCACCTGGCCGCTGGAACGGGGCACGGCCGACGCGCTCATCCGCAAGGCCGAGTACGTCTTCGCCGGCGGCGCCGAGGACGTCCTCGTCCTGCACGCCGATCACGTCTACCGGTACGACTACGGCGCGCTGGTGGCGGCGCACCGCGCGTCCGGCGCGGCGCTGACCATCGCCTACCAGCGCATCGACCCGCGCTGGGTGCACCTGTTCGGCATGGTGCGGTTCGACGACGGGGGCCGGCTCACCGAGTTCACGGAGAAGCCCGAACACCCGACCTCCGACCTGGTCTTCGCCGCCTTCTGCGTCTTCGACGCCGGTGTGCTGCGCCGGTACCTCGCCGAACTGGACGGCACCGGCTGGCAGCACGACATCAGCCGGGACGTGATCCCCGCGATGCTCGCGGCCGGCGAGCACGTCCGGGGGCACGAGGTGCACGGCCACTGGGAGGACATCGGCACCGTCGAGCGCTACCACCGGGCGCACCTCGCCCTCGCCCGCGGACCGCGGGCGCCACTGCCCGTCGAGCGGACGCCCCGGACGATACGGCCGGCGACCGGCCGCCGCTGGGTCGCCGACGCCCCCGGGGTCCGCGCGTCGGTGGTCCCCTCGGACCTGGTCAACGCCGGGTTGGTGGAGGACAGCGTCCTCTTCCCCGGGGTCCGGGTCGGGGCGGGCGCGCGGGTGCGGCGCAGCGTGGTGCTGCCCGGCGCGTCGATACCGCCCGGCGCCGACATCGACGGGGCGGTCGTCCTGGAGGACGGACACATCCAGCAGGTTGCCGAAGGAGCGAGCGCATGACCCTGACCGGACAGCACGACAGCGAACACGCCCACGACCACGACGTCCTGGTGGTCGGCGGGGTCGGTGTGGACACCATCGTGCGCGTGGACGAACTGCGCGTACCGCCGGGCGACTCGGTGTTCGTGGAGCCGCTGAAGGACTACGTCGGGCACACCGGCAACGGCGTGGCGCTGGGCTGGCGGGCGCTCGGCCTGCGCACCAAGTTCATCGACTTCGTCGGCGACGATGCGCAGGGCCGCATGGTGCTGGAGCACTATGCCCGCCACGGACTCGACTTCAGCCACCTGATCTCGCCGCACGGCACCCCCCGGGCGGCGAACCTCGTGGACCCCCGGGGCCGTCGCTTCTCCTTCTACGACGGGCGTCACCCCGCCGACCTCCGGCTGCCCCGCGACTTCTACCTGCCCTTCCTGGAGCGGTCCGCCCACGTCCACCTGTCGATCATCGGCCACAACCAGGACATGTACGAGGACATCCACCGCCTCGGCGTGACCAGCTCCACCGACCTGCACGACTGGGACGGGCACAACCCGCACCACCGTCACTACGCCCTCAACTCCGACTACGTCTTCCTGAGCGCGGCGGCGGTCCACGACCGGCTGGACACCGTGCTGCGGGCGGTCGTGGACGAGGGCCGGGCCCGGTTCGTCGTCGCCACCGACGGCGCCGACGGCTGCTACCTGCTGGAGCGCGGCGACGACGTGATCCGCCACTTCCCCGCCGTGCGCCCCGAGCGTCCCGTGGTGGACACCAACGGGGCCGGTGACGCGTTCGTCACCGCGTTCCTGCACGCCTGGTTCGAGGGCCGCGCGCCGCGGGAGTGCGTGCTGGCCGGCTCGGTGGCCGGGGCGTTCGTGTGCGGCAGCGTCGGCACGCACACCGAGTTCATCGACCTGCCGGGGCTGCGCGCGGCCAGTGCGCGCGCTGCGGCGCAGTGGTGAGGGGCGCTTCCATGCACGTCATCCACTTCGCCTTCGAGTGCGGCGGGTTCGACAACCGCCTGATGCGGGGCGGGCTGTCACCGCTGGTGTGGAACCTGTCGCGGGAGTACGCCGCGCGCGGTCACCGCGTCTCGCTGGTCACCCCCGCCCACGGGCTCCTGGACGCTCTCCGCGCCGACCACCCGATCGAGGACCTCCCCTACGCCCACGAGCACCGTGTGCCGCTGGTACCGGACCCCAAGGTGTGGCCGGACCACCCGGCCGAGATCACCCTGGAGCTGACCACCCGCGCCCATCTGCTGCGGCTGGACGACGTGGACGTCTACTTCCTCTCCGACGCCTTCCTCGACCTGCTGCCCGACCGGCTCTACCCGCCGCCCGCCACCGAGGGCAGGGACCTCGCCCACTTCAAGCCGCTGGTCTTCCAGGTCGCGGGAGCGCACTTCGTACGGCGGTACCTGGCGGGCGGGGAGGCGGTGCTGCACGGCTTCGAACCGTACTACCACTACCTGCTGCCGGCCCTCTTCGCGGACGACCCCGCGGTGCGGACCGTGAGCACGGTCGCGGCCAACGCGCCCGTCACGCAGAAGGTGTACCGCCCGCAGGTGGAGCGGGTGCTCGATCTGTTCGGGGTGCGCGTCGACCTGGACGCGGCGGACGGGCCGCCGCCGGCCGAGGCCGGCGCCGAGGCGGCCGTGGCACGGGTCCTGGCGGGCACCCGGATGCACGTCGAGCACGGCCCGGACCACGTCTCCTTCCTGCCCCTGGTGCTGGCCCACGCCGATCTGGTCGACTTCGTCTCACCCGGTCAGCGCGACCACTACAGCACCTTCCGCGACACCCCGTTCGAGCGGCTGTTCCACACCCTGCCGGTGTCGCGCCTGCTGCGCGAACAGGCGCACAAACTGTTCGTGGGGGGCTGCGGGATATCCGACGGCTGGCTGGCGCGGGACCCGGGGGCCGTCGACCGCGGGGCGGTCCTCGGTTCCCTCGGGCTCGACCCCGCCCTGCCGGTCTTTTACCACGCCGCCCGCTACGCGGTGCACCACAAGGGGCAGCTGGAGCTGGTCCGCGCCGTGGAGGAGGTGCTGGCGGACGGCACGGAGGCGGTCTTCGTGCTGCGCTTCGCCACCAGCGGGGGCGGCGGGCAGGCGGCGCCCGCCGGCAACGCGTGGTTCCGGAGCGTCGCCGACCGGTACCCCGGCCGGATCCACCTGGACTGGCGGCTGGCCGACGAGGACACCCTGTTCGAGCAGGCCGCGTGCGCCGACTTCTGCCTCTTCCCCTCGAAGTTCGAACTGGACGGGTTCCTCATCGCCCAGGCCGAGGCCATGGCGTGCGGCGCGGTGCCGATCGCCACCGCGCAGACCGTCACGGCGCACTTCGGGCACGCCCTGCCCCGGGAGGACCCGCGGGCCACCGGGTTCGCGCTGCCGGGCTCCTTCCGGGACGACGACCCGGACCTCACCCGGGCACTCGCCGCGCGCATCCGCGAGGCCGTGGCGCTGTGGCGCGCGGCCCCCAAGGAGCACGCCCGGCTGTCCGCCAACGCCCGTGCGACCGCCCGGGGGTTCACCTGGGAGCGGAGCGCGGACCGGCGGCTGGCGGCCTTCGAGGAGCTGCTGCGCGGCCGGCCCCGGCCCTTCCCCGCCGAGGACGCGGCCCGGTACGGCTGGTTCGACGCGCTGCCCGCCGACGCCTGGACCCGGCACCGCGACCTCGTCGCGCGGTCCGCCGCCGCGCTGGGCGACACGGACGCCTACGGGCGCTGCGCACCGCTGGACGAGGAGGCGTACGAGCGCCTCTTCGAGGCCGCCTACGCGCGGGCCGACTTCGAGCGGTGCGCGAGCACCGCCCGCGCGGCCGGGCGGGCGGACTGGGCGGCGCGGACCCGTGGACGCCACCGGGTGACCCGGGCGCCGGGGGGTGCCCGGCGCATCGAGTACCGCCACCCGTACGCGCGGCACGTGGAGGTGGCGGTGCCCGGCACCGCCGGCCCCGTGGCGGGCCCGGAGTCCGTCGCGGAGGCCGTCGCCTCCGACGAGGCCGTGCCCGCGGACACCGGCATGGTCCTGGCGTCCCTGGCACCGGCCGGTGACGGCGTCTTCCGGGGCATTCTGCCCGGACCCCGCGCCGGGGACCGGCTGCCGGTCATGCTGACGCTGGCGTCGGGGCGTGTCACCTGGGACACCGTCCCGTGCGAGGACCCCGCGGACCCGCCGCCCTTCCGGCTGGTGGCCACCGACCTCGACGGCACCCTGCTGCGCGGCGACCAGACCGTCTCCGACCGCACCCTGCGCGCCCTCGCCCGCGCCACCGAGGCGGGCGCCCACCATCTCGTGGTCACCGGGAGACCCGCCGCGGCCTGCCGGCAGTACCTGGCCGCGCTCGGCTACCGCGGGCTCGCCGTGTGCGGGCAGGGCGCCCAGCTCTACGACGCCGGCGCCGACCGGCTGCTCTCCTCCGCCGCGCTCGACCTCGACCTCGCGCGGGAGGTGGTGGCCCGCGTCGAGGCGGCGCTCGGCCCGCTCGAACTGGGCGTCGTGACGGCACCGCCGGAGAGCCGCTTCAAGGTCACCCCGCGCTTCGGGGAACGCGTCCGGCACGGCTGGGACGTCACGGCCGACCGCGCCCTGCTGTGGGCGGACCCCATCGACAAGCTGGTCCTGCACCACACGAGCCTGCCGGAGGAGGAGGTCGAGTCCGTGGCACGGTCGTTGTGCGGTGACGAGGTCACCGTGGTGCACTCGGTGCGGGGGATGGTGGAGGTGCTGCCGGCGGGCACCACCAAGGCGGCCGGGGTGGAACGGGCGGCGCGGCTCCTGGGGTTCGACGCGGCCGAGACCGTCGCCTTCGGCGACATGCCCAACGACATCCCACTGCTGGCGTGGGCCGGCCACGGCGTGGCCGTCGCCAACGCCCACCCGGCGCTGCGGGCGATGGCCGACGAGATCGCGCCCACGAACGACGAGGACGGTGTCGCCGTCGTCCTGGAGCGTCTCTTCGGCGGGGCGGAGCACGCCTCGTGAGCGACGACGACCTGCGCCGGCTGGCCCGCGCCCACGGGATAGCCACCGACTACACCACCGACCGGGGGCGGCGGGTCGCCGTCGCCCCCGGCACCCTGGTCTCCGTGCTCGCCGCGTGCGGGGTCGACGCGGCCACCGGCGCCGCGGCCCGCGCCGCCCTGGCTGCCCACCACGAGCGGACGGCGGCCCGGCTGCTGCCGGACTGCGTCGTCGTGCGCGGCGGCACGGTGCCGCCGCTCGGCCTGCCCGGTGACGCCACGGCGGAGGTGGCCCTCGAAGGAGGGGGCAGCGCCGCCCTGTCCGGCTCCCTGCCGGCCGGCCGGCACACCCTGCACGTCGGCGCGCCGGGCCGGGAGGCGTCCGCGCCGCTGCTCGTCGTACCGGAACGGCTGCCCGTGCCGACCGGACGGCGCTGGGGGTTCCTGGTCCAGCTGTACTCGGTGCTCTCGCGCCGCTCCTGGGGCATGGGCGACCTCGGCGACCTGGCGGAGCTGGCGTCCTGGGCGGGACGCTCGCCGGGCGCGGACTTCGTGCAGCTGGGCCCGCTGCACGCCGTGGAGCCCGGCCCGCTCCCGGACCCGTCGCCGTACCGGCCCAGTTCCCGCCGCTACGCCGACCCCCTGCACGTCCGGGTGGAGGCGATCCCCGAGTACGCCTACCTGACCGGGGAGGACCGCCGTACCGCCGACCGGTGCGCCGCCCGGGCGCGGGCCCTGAACGACGGTGTGCTGCGCGGTGACGTGCTCATCGACCGGGAGACGGTCCGCTTCCTCAAGCACGAGGCGCTGCGGGCGGTGCACCGGGTGCCGCTGTCGCCCGGCCGGGCCGCCGCCTTCGCGGAGTTCACCGCGCGCGAGGGCGGCGACCTGACGGACTTCGCCACCTGGTGCGCGCTGGCCGGTGTGCACGGCGGGGCGTGGCGCTCCTGGCCGGCCGGGCTGCGCGACCCGCGGTCCGCGGCCGTGGCCCGCGCCCGCGCGGAGCTGGCCGCGGAGGTCGACTTCCACCGCTGGCTCGCCTGGGTCACCGACGAGCAGCTGGCGGCGGCGCAGGCGTCCGCCACCGGCGCCGGCATGGGGCTCGGGCTGATCCACGACCTGGCGGTCGGGGTGGCCCCACAGGGCGCCGACGCCTGGGCCCTCCAGGACTGCCTGGCCGCGGGGATGAGCGTCGGCGCGCCGCCGGACGACTTCAACCCGCACGGCCAGGACTGGGGTCAGCCGCCCTGGCGCCCCGACGGACTGGCCGCGTCCGGCTACCGGCCGCTCGCCGGGCTGCTACGGGCCGGGCTGCGGCATGCGGGCGCGCTGCGCATCGACCACGTGATGGGCCTCTTCCGGCTGTGGTGGGTCCCCGAGGGGCGGCCGCCGTCCGAGGGCACCTACGTCCGCTACGACGGCGAGGCGATGCTGGGTGTGCTGATGCTGGAGGCGCACCGGGCCGGCGCGGCCGTCATCGGCGAGGACCTCGGCACGGTCGAGGGCGGCGTACGCGCGGCGCTCGACGAGCGCGGCGTGCTCGGCACCTCCGTGCAGCGCTTCGAGTACCTCGGGGGGTCGGAGGGCCGGCACGGTCCGCTGCCGCCCGAGCGGTGGCGGCGCGACTGCCTGGCCACGCTCACCACGCACGACCTGCCGCCGACCGCCGCCTGGCTCAGCGGCGAGCACGTCGAACTCCGGGCCCGGCTGGGCCTGCTGACCCGCCCGGAGGCCGAGGAGAAGGCCGAGGCGGCGGCCGAGCGCGACGGCTGGCTGGCCGAGCTGGACCGGCTCGGGCTGCTGCCCGACCCGGACGGCGAGGTCGTCGCGCTGCACCGGTTCCTGTGCCGCACCCCGGCACGCCTGCTCGGCGTCTGGCTGCCGGACGCGACCGGTGACCGGCGGCCCCAGAACATCCCCGGCACGTCCACGGTGCACCCCAACTGGCGGTTGCCCGTGAGCGACGGCCAGGGGCGCCCCGTACCGCTGGAGGACCTGCCCGGACGGCCCCTGGTGGCCGCTCTGTCCCGGGTGTTCGCGGACCTCCGGCGGCATCGTGAGAACACGTGAGGAGAGAGATGTCAGGCCAGGTTCTTGATCGGGTCGATCATCCGCCGACGGGGGTCGACGAGGACCCCGGCGGCTTCGACCTGCGGGCACCGGACGGTACCCGCTACCGGGTCGACCTCACCACCGAGGTCCTCGACCCGCACAACCCGCTGCTCGCCGGCCACCTGGCGGCCCGGCGGGTGGTGGCCTTCGTCAGCCCGACCGTCGACCGGCTCCACGGCCACCGGCTGCGCGCCTATCTGGAGGCGCACACCGGTCCCGGCCAGTGGACCCTGCACGTCATACGCACCGGGGAACACCACAAGACGCTCGCCGCGGCGGAGCGGGTCTGCGCCCTCGCCAAGGCGGACGGGCTCGACCGGCACGGCGTGATGCTGGCCGTCGGCGGCGGCATCGTCGCCGACGTGGTGGGCTTCGCCGCCTCCATCTACGCCCGGGGCGTGCGCTACGTGAAGGTCAACACCACCCTCGTCGGCCAGGTGGACGTGGGCGTGGGCGTCAAGACGGGCGTCAACGCCCTCCAGACGAAGAACATGTTCGGCGCGTACCACCCGGCGCACGCCTCCCTGAACGACCCCGCCTTCCTGCGCACGCTCCCGCACCGGGAGATCCGCTGCGGACTGGCCGAGATCGTGAAGATGGCGGTGATCCTGGACGGCGACCTCTTCCGGACGCTGGAGGAGCACCCGGACGCGTTCCGGCGCCCCGGCGGCGACGGGGAGCTGGAGACCTACGTCCTGCGCACGTCGATGCGGCTGATGATGGAGGAGCTCTGCCCCAACCTCCAGGAGCACGAGCTGGCGCGGCTCGTCGACTTCGGGCACACCTTCAGCCCGGTCGTCGAGACGGCCGGCGGCCACCGGCTGGAGCACGGCGAGGCGGTCGCCGTCGACATGGCGCTCTCCGCGCACCTGGCGCGGCTGCTGGGCCTGGCGGACGAGGAGACCTGCGCCCGGGTCGTGGGGCTGCTGCGGCGGATCGGGCTGCCGGTCTTCGACCCCGGCACCTGCACACCGGGGCTCATGACGCAGGCCCTGCGGGCGTCCTGGCAGCGCCGGGGCCGCAAGCTGCACCTGGTCGTGCCCACGACGATCGGCAAGGCGGCCTTCGTGCGCGAGCTGGAGGACGTGCCCGGGGACGTCCTGGAGGCCGCCCTGCGGGACCTGGCGGCGGACGGGGAGCGCGGCGATGCCTGAGGCCGTGGTCAACCTGCGCGAACTGCTCGCCGAGAAGGAACGGGACCACGGCGGTCTCGGCACGATCCTCGCCCACCGCCTCTTCGCGCGCCGGCCCGGTGGCCCGGGCGCGGACTTCATCGACCTGGCCGTCCTGCCGCCGGGCACCTCGATCGGACGGCACCGGCACGGCGACGACCGTGAGACGTACGTCGTGCTGGAGGGCGGCGGCCTGATGCACCGGGACGGCGAGGAGTTCCGGGTGGGCCCCGGCGACGTCGTCGTCAACGACCCGCACGGGGAGCACGGGCTGCTCAACGACGGTGCGCGGGAGCTGCGGCTGCTCGTCTTCGAGGAGGGACCGGGTGAGCGGCGTGGCGCCTGACGACGTGTTCACCGTGCTCGACGTCGGCGGCACCACGCTGCGGGTGGGCGCCTACGACCCCGCGACGGACACGCTGTCCCGGGTGCGCCGGACGCCGGTGGACGGCATGCACCGCGACCCCGGCGCCCCGGTGCCGGTGCTCCAGCGGCGGGTGGTGGAGCAGATCGTCCGCGAGGTCGCCGCGCTCACCGGCGGGCGGCCGCCGCGGGCCCTGGGCGTGGCCTTCGCCGGCCCGATCAGCGCGGCGGGGCTGGTGCTCGCGGCCCCCACCGTCTGGGGGCGGCGCGGGGCACCGCTGCCGCTCGGCGAACTGCTGACCGAGCGGACCGGTGCGCCGGCCGTCGTGGTCAACGACCTGACGGCGGCGGCCTGGCGGTACGCCGCCTCGGAACCCGGGGACTTCTGCCTGCTCACCGTCAGCTCGGGCATCGGCAACAAGGTGTTCCGCGGCGGCGAGGTCCTCGTCGACGCCGACGGGCACGGCGGGGAGCTGGGGCACTGGGTCTGCGACCTCTCCCCCGACGCCCCGCTGTGCGACTGCGGGGGCCGCGGCCACCTGGGTGCCGTCGCCTCCGGGCGGGGCGTGCTGGCCGCGACCCGGCGGGCCGCGCACGCCGACGGCGCCGCCTTCCGCGGCTCCCGGCTCGCCGTGCTGTGCGACGGGCGCGCCGACCGCATCGACAACCGGGCCGTCGCCGAGGCGGTCCGGGCCGGCGATCCGTTCACCACGGAGGTGCTGCGGGGCACCGTGACCCGTCTCGCGCAGGCGGTCACGGGCGTGTTCGCGGCCATCGGGGTGTGCCGCTTCATCCTCATGGGCGGCTTCGCCCTGGCCGTCGGGGAACCCTACCGGCGGCTGCTGGTGGCCGAGCTGGTCCGGCTGGGCTGCTTCGGCCTCGGCGCGGGGGAGATCGACGCCATGGTGTCGCTCGGGGAGGCCGACGACGACCACGGACTGATCGGCGCGGGCCGGCTGCTGGCGGCCCGGACACCGGCGCCCTCCTCGCAGGGGGCCTCATGAGCGGGCACGGCACCCTGGTCGTGGGCAGCGGCCTGGTCGGTACCGGCATCGCCCGGTCCCTCGCGTCGGGGGGCCGGTCCGTGACCCTGGTCTCCCGCCGCCCGCCCGCCCTGGCCCCCGAGGCGTACGGCGCCCACTGGGAGGCGCTGGACGCCACCGACGCCGGAGCGTGCCGACGGCTGACCGAACGGCTGCGCCCCGCCCATGTCGTCCTGGTGCACGGGCCGTCCGACGTCACGTGGTGCGAGGACCACCCGGAGGAGGCGCGGAGCGCGCACGTCGCCGTGGCCGGCACCTTCGCCGCGCTGGCACCGGGCGCGCGGATCGTGCTGATCTCCACCGACAACGTCTTCGCCGGCGACGCGCCGCGGCACACCGAGAGCACTCCCGTGGCCCCGGCCAACGCCTACGGCCGGGCGAAGCGGGAGGCCGAGCGGGCGCTGCTCGCGCTGGCGCCCCGGGCCGTCGCCCTGCGGGTCAGCCTGGTCTACGGCCACGAACCGTCCGACGCGGGCAAGTGGCTGAACTTCTTCGCCGCCTGCGCCCACCGGTTGTCGCGGGGGGAGCGGGTCGAGGCCCCGGACGACCACTGGACGACCCCGGTGCTCGTGGACGACGTGGCGGCGGTGACGGCGGCGCTGCTGCGCGCCGAGCACCCGCTGCCCCCGGTGCTGCACCTGGGCGGCCCCGACCGGGTCACCCGCGCCGAGTGGGCCACCGTCATCGCCGGCGCCCTGGGAGCGCCCCCGGAGATGGTGGCACCGGTGCCACGGGCCCGTACCCGCTACGCCTCCCGTCCGGTCAACGCCTGCCTCGGCAGCGAGCTGCTGGCGAACCTGCCCGCAACCGAGAGGGTCGCCGTCCGAGGGGTGCTCGAGGGGGCACGCCTGCTGGCACCCGCGTTCACCGTCCCGGCCGGCTGAGTGCCCGGCCGGCCCTCCCCTTCCGCCGTCCCCCGGGCGACGGCCCCCCGATCGGAGCGATCATGACAAGAACATCCCCGCGGTCCGGCTACGACGTCGTCGTCCTCGGTGGCGGAGTGGCCGGCTGCGTCCTGGCGGCACGCCTCAGCGAGGACCCGGACCGGGCGGTGTGCCTGGTGGAGGCGGGCCCCGACTACGGCCCGCGGCCCGAGGACTGGCCGGAGAGGATCCGCGACGCCCGCGCCCTGCCCCGCGACGACGTGTGGGAACGGCACACCGCCTCCCACCGGATCCGCGCCCGCGTCCTGGGCGGCTCCTCCTGCGTCAACGGCGCCTGGAACACCTGGGGTTCGCACGCCGACCACGAGGAGTGGACCCGGGCGGGCGGCGAACGGTGGTCGGCCGCCGCGCTCGAGCCGTACCGACTGCGGGCGGTGGCACGGATGGGACTGCGCACCGTCCCGGACCGTGAACTGTCCGCCTGGGCGTCGGCCGCGCTCACGGCGGCGGCCGGACTCGGCCACGAGGAGGTGGACATGGGCGCCCCCGGCCGGCCGGGGTACGGCCGGCCCCTGCTCAACGCGGTCGACGGGCTGCGGCGGAACGCCGCCTTCGCCTATCTGGACCCGGCGACCCGGTCCCGGCCGAACCTGACGGTCCTCGGCGGCGCCCTGGTGGACCGGCTGTCCGTGCGCGGGGGCCTGGTACGCGGCGCGCACGTCGTCCTGGACGGCGAGCGGGTGACGCTGACGGCCGACACGTACGTCCTGGCGTCCGGCACCTTCGGCTCCCCCGGCGTGCTCCTGCGCAGCGGCATCGGTCCCGCCGCCCACCTGGCGGAGAACGGCATCCGGTGCGAGGCGGACCTGCCCGGCGTCGGCGCCAACCTGTCCGACCAGCCGGGCGTCTTCGTACCGCTGGCGCCGACGGACGCACTGAACAGGTCGCTGGCGGCCAAGGAGGCGGCCGGGGAACTGTACGTGAGCCGCATGCTGGTCCGGGCCGCGAGCGAGCACTGCCCGCCGGGGGCGTGGGACCTGCACCTGCTGCCCACCGCGGGCCCCCCGCTGTTCGGGGGGCTCCCGCCCGGGCGGTACGAGGCCGGCGTCTCCGCCTTCCTGATGAAGCCGGTCTCGCGCGGGCACGTCCGGCTGCGGTCGGCCGATCCGCTGGAGCCGCCCGAGATCGTCCCCGCGTTCCTGACCGATCCGGCCGGCCGGGACCTGGCGGTCCTGCGCGCCGGACTGCGCCAGGTGGAGGAACTGGCCTCGGCCCTGCGCCCCTTGGCGACCCCCACGGACGGCCCCCCGGCCCACGGGCTGTCCGACGCCGGCCTGCGCGAGCGGGTGGGCACCTACTGGCATCCGGTGGGGACATGCGCCATGGGGCCGGCACAGGACCCGCGGGCCGTGGTCGACGGGCAGGGCGCCGTACACGGGATCCCGGGGCTGCGGGTGGCCGACGCCTCCGTGCTGCCGACCGTGCCCGCCGCCAACACCCAGCTGCCGGTGCTGGCCGTCGCCGAGATGCTCGCCGACACCCTGCGCCGCTGACCACCCGCCCCGCACCCGCACCCACCACGGAGACCGTCATGGCGGCACCGACCGACATACGCGCGCACAGACTGCTGCTCGGCTGCATGGGACTGGGCGGCGGCTGGGACACCCGGCCGTACACCCCCGCGGACATCGACCACGCCGAGAGAGCGGTCGAGGCGGCCCTGGCCGCCGGCATCACGGCGTTCGACCACGCCGACATCTACCGGCACGGCAAGGCCGAGGCCGTCTTCGGTGAGGTGCTCGCCCGCAGTCCCGGGCTGCGCGACCGCGTCCTCCTCCAGAGCAAGTGCGGGATCCGGCTGCCCGACGGCGACCGGCCCGGACGCTACGACCTGCGGGGCACGACCATCGTGCGGCGGGTGGAGGAGAGCCTGGTCCGCCTGCGCACGGACCACCTGGACGTCCTCCTCCTGCACCGGCCGGACCCCCTCGCCGATCCGGCCGAGATCGCCGAGGCGCTGGCCTCGCTGCACGCCCAGGGCCTGGTGAGGCAGTTCGGCGTGTCCAACATGGGCGGCCCGCGGCTCGCCGCGCTCCAGGCGCACACGGACGTCCCGCTGGTCGTGGACCAGCTGGAGATGAGCCTGGCCCGGCGGGACTGGGTGGAGGCGGGCGTCCTGTTCAACACGCCGGCCGCCGCGCGGAACGGGTTCGCCGAGGGCACGCTGGAGTGGTGCGCGGCCCACGGTGTCCGGCTCCAGGCCTGGGGCCCGCTCGCCGGGGGCCGGTTCAGTGCCCCCACCGACGAGCCGGTGAACCGGCTCGTCGCGGACCTCGCCCGGCGCAAGGACACCACGCCCGAGGCCGTCCTGCTGTGGTGGCTCCAGCGGCATCCGGCCGGCATCGCCCCCGTCGTCGGCACCACCCGGCCCGGGCGCATCGCCGCCTGCCGCGACGCGCTGCGCCGCGAGCCGGACCTCACGCACGAGGAGTGGTACGGGCTGTGGGTCGCGGCCCGTGGCACGCCGCTGCCCTGACGGGGGCGGCGTCGGACGCCGTGTCGTAGGCCACGAACCGCAGCTCCGAGGTGTAGCGCCGGCCCCGGTCGTCGCCGAGCCAGGTCTGTTCGGGCGTCGGCAGCATCTCGCTGATCGTGACGGTGGCCCGCGGGTCCTTGCGGGCCAGGCGGCGCAGTGCCTTGGCGAGGATGGTGACGTAGACGGGGCTGTCGAAGTCGACGTAGAAGGGGCGGGACTCGGTCGGCGAGACCACGAACACGTAACGCGGCAGGCCCAGTCCGGTGCGCCAGCGGCGGGCCCGGACGAAGCGCCGGGCCTCGTCCTTCTCGTCGGCGAACGCCGCCTCCGCCGCGGCCGGCCGCCAGGTCTCCCGGGCGATCACCAGGCGGTCGACGGTGACCCGCGGGGTGTGCTCCGCCTCCGGCAGGATGCGGACGAGGTCCATCGCCAGGGTGGTAAGGACGTGGGAGAACACGTCGACCGCCGGGAAGCGCGAGCCGTCGGGCAGCCGTACCACGAGGTCGCCGTCGTGCTCCTCCACCACGGCGTCGGCGCTGCGCACGGCGCGGGGGCGGGCCGGGTCCGCGGTGAAGTCGGCCAGGGCGACCTGGTGGTCCTCGGGGCGGACGAGGGTGTGCCGGACCCGCGCCGACAGCCGTGCCCGGTGCTCCTTGGGGATCAGGGGCATCAGCCGCGGGCCGGGGTGGTCGCGGTCGGTCAGCCGGAACAGCTCGGACACGTCGGGGTGCTGGTGGGTGAAGAGGGAGGCGCCCAGGGTGTTGGAGGCGACGTGGAGTTCACCGAGCACGGCGGTGAAGTCGCCGCGTGCCAGCGCCTCCGCGCCGTCGGCGGCGATCATCAGGTCGGGACTGAGGTAGCGGGCCGCCGTCCAGCCGCCGGCCGTGTCACCGAACTCCGCGCCCACGGCGGCCTCGACGTCCGCCGCCCGCACGGTCACCTCCCGGGCGCCGTCCGGCACCGCCAGGACGCGCTGCCACCGGGCGGCGAACTCCTCCTGGAGCGCGGTGGCGGTGGTCCGCGCCGGGCCGTGCAGCACGGGCAGGCACGCGAACCAGAACGAGGCCAGGTCGACGGGGCCGGCCGCGGCGAGGCGGTCGTACACGCGGCGCGTCTCGGTCGTGACCGCCGCCGCGAGCCGGGAGGTGAGCCAGCCGGCGCTGTCCATCAGCAGCCGCAGCGGGGCCAGCGCGTCGAGCACGGCCGGGCCGAGCCGGACGGTGGCGGACCGGCGGGTGTCGGAGTACACCAGCGCCCGGCAGGGCGCCGTCGACCGGGACTTCTCCCGCACGGCGGCCGTGGCGGTCAGGCCGGTGAACTCGGCCTCCAGCTCGGCCATCGCCGCCACCAGCGCCTCGACGTCGGGGGCCGCCGCCACGCGTGCGCGGCCCCGCTCCAGCCGGTCCAGTGCCGCGAGCCCCCGTCGGCGCGGTCCGGCCGCGCCGACGGACTCCAGCCAGGCCCGCAGCGCCCGGTCCGGGTGGGTGGACGCGGGGACCTCCAGGCGCCACACCACCCAGCGGCGGGCCACCAGGTCGGCGAGGACGGCCGGCACGTCGACACCGGGCAGTTCGTCCGCGATGCCGCGAGCGGGCCGGACCCCGTCGCAGCGGGCGAGGACGGCGGCCGCCGCGGCGGACACGGTCACCGGGCGCCGGCCCGGCATCCGCACCCGGTCCCCGTCGAGGCCGACGAAGGGCACGCGGCGGGGGGCGACCCACTCGCGCAGCGCCGGGTCGGCGTCCAGGGTCCGCGCCAGCGCGTCGATGCCCCAGCTGGCCCAGTACACCGTCGAGGCCTCGGTCAGGCCCCGGCCGGGTTCGACGACGGCGCCCGGGACGGCCGGGTCCCAGCGGCCCCAGCCGACCGGGCCGAAGAAGCCGATGGTGTCGTTCTTGACGCAGAACCGCTGCCAGTAGTGCGCGACCAGTTCCTCGCGCTGGCGGGGCATGCTGCTGCGGCTGCCGGCGGTCGGCGTCCAGCGCAGGAACGGCGCGATGCCGGAGGTGAGCACCGGCCGGTTCTGCCAGGCCACCGCCTCCCGGAAGGCCGGGGTGCGGGCGATGTCCTGGAGGGTGCGGGCGTTCTCCACGGCGGCGTCCGCGAAGAGCCGCGCGAAGTCCTCCCAGTCGTCCCCGTCGAGGGGATCCTCGGCGGTGAACTTGTCGGCCGCCGCGGCGATTCCGGCGGGGGCCAGGCGCAGCACGCCGTCGGCGGGGAAACCCGGCCCGCGCAGTGCGAACTGCTCCCACAGCCGCCAGCGGCCGAGGGACGGCACGAGGTCTTCGGTCATGGCACGGCTCTCCTTGGGTGGCACGGATGGGCGGGGGCGGGCCGGGGCGTCGCGGTGCGCGGCCGGTCAGGCGGTGCCGTAGTCCGCGTCGACCACCTCGGCCAGTTCGCGGGGCGTGGGGTAGGCGAAGACCAGCGAGACCGGGACGTCCGCGCCGAGCAGTTCCTGCAAGCGGCCGGTGATCTGGAAGGCGGTGAGCGAGTCGCCGCCCGCCTCGTAGAAGTCGGTGTCGCAGGTCAGCTCGGGCAGGCGCAGCACGTCCCGGAAGATGCCGGTGAGCAGGTCGACGGTGGCGGTGGTGGCGGCGGTGTTCGTGGTCATGTCGGTGCTCCTTCTCATGAGGTGACGGCCGGTCGGCGGCCGTCGGTGACGGTGTCGGTGTGCGGGTGGGCCGGGGAGCCGCCCTGGGCGTGGAGCCGGGCGGGGGTGTTGCCGCCGGAGACGACGGCCACGGCGCGTTCGCGGCGGCCGGCGCGCAGCGCTCCGGCCAGGGCGACCGCTCCGCTCGGTTCGGCGTCGACGCCGTGGCGGTGCAGCAGGGCCTGGGCGGCGAGGATCTCGGCGTCGCCGACGGCGATCAGTTCGTCGACGCGGTCGCGGATGATGGGGTAGGGCACGGTTCCGGGCCGCTGGCCGCGCAGGCCGTCGGCGACGGTCGTGCCGGGCGCGAGCTGGACGGGCCGGCCGGCGGCCAGGGAGCGGGCGTAGCGCGCACTCGCGGCCGGCTCCACGCCGACCACCCGGACCGGACGGCCGAGGGCCGCGAGGCAGACGCCCGCGAGGAGCCCGCCGCCGCCCGTGGGCACGTAGACGCTCTCGGTGTCGGGGGCGTCGGCCAGCAGTTCGGTGCCGACCGTGCCGGCCCCGGCTACCACCAGCGGATGGTCGGAGGAGGGGACGAGGACGGCGTCCCGCTCGGCGGCCAGGGCGCGGGCGCGTTCCTCGCGTTCGGCCACTCCGCCGCCCACGTGCACCGTCTCGGCGCCGAGGGCCCGGACGGCGGCGATCTTCGCCGGTGCCGCTCCGGCCGCGAGGACGACGGTGAGCCGGATGCCGAGCGAGCGGGCCAGCCGGGCCAGGGCGATGGCGTGGTTGCCGGAGGAGCCGGTGACGACCCGGTCGGCACCGAGCGTGAGGACGGCGTTGGCGGCGCCGCGCATCTTGAACGAGCCGCCGTGCTGGAGGTGTTCGGCCTTCAGCAGCAGGGCGGGCCCGGGGGCGCCGGTCACCGGGACGCGGAGCAGCGGGGTGCGGAGGATGTACGGGGCGATGCGGACGGCGGCGGCGTGCAGGTCGGCGGTGCCGGGGGACCCGGCGCGGGTGTGGGGCTCCGGCCCGGTGGCCGTGCGCAGCCCGAGGAGGGTCATGCGGTGCTCCCCGTGGCCAGGAGCCGGCGGTCGGCCTTGCCGCCGCGCGTGGTGGGCAGGGTCTCCAGACGCCGGAACCGGCGCGGCATCAGGTGCGGTGGCAGGGACCGGGCGAGGTGGCCGCGCAGCGCGGCGTCGGCGGTGCCGGACAGGTCGCCGGTGAGGTGGGCGAGCAGGTACACGCGTCCCCGGTCGTCGGTGTGCGCGGTCACCACCGCGCCGGTGACGCCCGGGTGGGTCAGCAGGGCGCCCTCGACCTCCGCCGGATCCACGCGGTAGCCGCGGATCTTGACCTGACGGTCGGTGCGGCCGGTGTAGTGCAGTCCCCCGGGCCCCCACCAACCGAGGTCGCCGGTGCGGTAGAGGCGGGCTCCGGGCGGGCCGTAGGGGTCCGGCACGAAGCACTCGGCGGTGCGGGCGGGACGGCCGCCGTAGCCGCGGGCCACGCCGGTCCCGCCGATGTACACCTCGCCGACGGTGCCGTCGGGCACCGGCGCCAGGTCGGCGTCGAGCACCCGGACCACGGCGCCGGTGCGTGGGGTGCCGACCAGGTCGGCCGAGGGATCGGGGGGTACGGGCACGGTGTGCCGGGTCGTGGTCATCGTGCACTCGGTCGGGCCGTACTGGTTGACGAGCCGGCCGGGGACGAGCGCGCGTCCGCCGGCGGCGAGGAACGGCCGCAGGGACTCCCCGCTGGAGGCGACCAGGGTGACCCCGGCCAGCGGGTCGGTGAGCCCCGGCTGCGCCGCGAGGTGCGCCAGGAAGGAGGGGGTGACACTGAGGAGGGCGGTCACCCGGTGCTCGCGGACGGTGCGGGCGAACTCCTCGGGGCGCAGCAGCCGGGCGCGGTCGGTGATCACCACGCGGGCCCCGGCGAGCAGCGGGACGAAGGTGTCCCGCAGGGAGGCGTCGTAGCCGAGCGGTGCCGTCCGCAGCGCGACCGTGTCCGGGCCGAGGCCGAACGCCCGGGCGGTGTCGCGCAGGTAGGTGTCGAGGGCGTGGTGTTCGACCAGGACGGCGCTGGGGCGGCCGGTGCTGCCGGAGGTGTGGCTGACGTAGGCGAGCGCGCGCGGGTCGACCGGTTCCGGCGGTGGGCCCGGGGCGGCCCCGGGCCCGTCCAGCAGGACGGTGGGGACGCCCAGGTCGAGGGCCGGGGCCAGCGCGGTGCGGGTGAGGAGCAGGCGGGCGCCGGCGCCGCGGACGAAGTCGGCCAGCCGGTCGCGGGGCTGGCCGGTGTCCAGGGTGAGGAAGGCGGCGCCGCAGCGCAGCACCGCGGCCATGGCGGCGACGGCGTCGGTGCCGTCCTCGACGGCGACGGCGCAGACGGTCTCCGGACGGGCGCCGTGGGCGCGCAGCAGGCGGGCGATCTCCTCGACCCGGGCGGCGAGCCGGCCGTACGTCACGTCGCCCTCGGGGGTGCTGAGCGCGATCCGGTGCGGGTGCCGGGCGGCGTGCGCGGCGATGTCGTCGGCGACCGTGCGCATCACGCGTCCTCCTCACCGGTGACGGTCCGGTCCACGGCGACGAAGCGGAGTTCGGAGGTGTAGCGGCGGCCCTCGTCGTCGGTGAGCCAGGCCTGCTCGGGGGTGGGCAGCATCTCGCTGACCCGGAGCCGGGCGTCGGGGTCCTTGCGGGCGAGGCGGCGGGCGGCCTTGGCGAGGATGGTGACGTACACGGGGCTGTCGAAGTCGACGTAGAAGGGGCGGGGTTCGGTCGGCGAGACGACGAACACGAACCGCGGCAGCTCGTGGCGGCGCTGCCAGTGCCGGGCGCGCACGAACCGGGCGGCCTCCGCCTTCTCGTCGGCGAAGTCGATCTCGGCGACGGGCAGCTGCCAGGTCTCGCGGGCGACGGTCATCCGGTCCACGGTGATGCGCGGGGTGTGGGTGCCCTCGGGGCGGAGGGTGAAGCGGTCCATGACGCGCTGGGTGAGCGTGTTGGCGTAGACGTCGAGCAGGTCGTGGCCGGTGCCGTCGGGCAGGACCGCGGTCAGCCGGCCGTGCCGGTCCTCCACCGTGACGTCGGCGCCGAGGACGGTGCGCGGGCGGTGCGGGTCGCCGGTCTGGTCGACGAGGGCCACGTAGTGGTCCTGGGGCCGGTCCAGCGAGGGCCTGCTGCGCGAGGACCACTTCAGGGGCAGTTCCTTGGGCAGCATCGGCAGCAGGCGCGGGCCGGGGAAGTCGCGGGTGGTCTCGGCGAGCAGCTCGTCCCGGTCGGGGTGCTGATGCACGAAGAGGGAGGCGCCCATCGTGTTGAGCGCGCAGTGCATCTCGCCGAGGACGAGTTCCACCTCGCCCCGGCCCAGGGCCGTCTCGTCCTCGGCGATGACCAGCACGTCGGGGCTGATGTAGCGGGCCAGGGACCAGCCGTCGCCGGGCTCGTCGAACTCGCGGCGCACCCGTTCGGCCAGGTCGGCCGTGGTCAGCCGGACCCGGCGCGCACCGGTGGGCAGGTCCATGACGCGGGCCCACTTGGCGCGCAGCTCCGCCTGGACGCCGTCGATCAGGTCGCCGGCGTCGGGGTGCGGCGAGGGCAGGGTGTGCAGCCACATGGTGCCGAGGTCCACCGGTTCCCCGGTGGCGCTCAGCCGGTCGTACACGGTGCGCAGGCGGACCCGCACGGCGTCGGCGAAGCGGTTCGTCATCCAGCGGGCGGCCGTCAGGCACAGGTGCAGCGGCTCCAGGTGGGCCAGCAGCCCGGCGCCGGCCGTGGCGGTCGCGGCGCGCCGGGCGTCGGAGTACACCAGGCCCCGGCAGGGCGCGGTGCGTTCGCCCTTGGCGCGCTGGGCGTCGCTGTCGGTGAGCGCGGCGAAGTCGGCCTCCAGGGCGCCGATCGCGGTGGTCAGCGCGTCGGCGTCGGTACCGGCGGCGTGCACCGCGTCCCGGCCGCGTTCCAGCACGGCCAGCCGGTCCAGCGCCCGCGTGCGGGCGGCGTCGTCGGGGACGCGTTCCAGGATGCGGCGCAGGGCGCGGTCGGGGTGGGTGGCGGCGGGCACCTCCAAGCGCCAGTGCACCCAGCGGCGGGTCACCAGCTCGCGCACCACGCGGGTCACCTCGTCCGCGTCCAGGCCCAGTTCGGCGGCGATGGCGGCGGTGTACCGGGTGCCGTCGCACCGGTCGAGCACGGCCAGCCCGGTCGCGTCGATCCGCTGCGCGGGGCGGCCGGGTACCCGGACGGTGCCGTCGGCGCAGCGCACGAAGGAGACCCGGCGCGGCGGGATCCAGCGCATCAGCTCGGGGTCCTCGGCGAGCACCTTCGCCAGGGCGTCGACGGCCCAGCCGGAGAAGTAGACCTCCTGCGCGGCGAGGAAACCCCGGCCGGGGTCCACGGTGACGCCCCCGGGTGCGGACGGCTCCCAGGAGCCCCAGCCGACCGGGCCGAAGAAGCCGATGGTGTCGTTCTTGACGCAGAACCGCTGCCAGTAGTGCGCGACCAGCTCCTCGCGCTGACGGGGCATGCTGCTGCGGCTGTCGACGCCCGGCGTCCAGCGCAGGAACGGCGCGATGCCGGTGCGCAGGACGGCCGGGTTCTGCCAGGCGAGGGCGGCCTGGAAGCGGGGCTGGGCGGCGATCTCCTGGAGGTGCCGGGCGGTGCCGACGGCGGCCGTGGCGAGCTCGTCGGCGAAGGCCTGCCACTCGGGCCCGGACAGCTCGCGCCCGGGGCCGAACTTGTCGGCGGCCTCGGCCAGTCCGGGCGGCGACAGGCGCAGCACGCCGTCGGCGGGGAAGCCGGGGCCGCGCAGCGCGAACTGCTCCCACAGCCGCCAGCCTCCGCCCGGCAGCAGGACAGGTGCGTGCTGGTCCGACATCGCGTGCTCCTTCCGAAACGGGGGGTGCGCGGGGTTCGCGCGGCTGGGCCGGGCGGCGGGCGCCGCCGGGCCGCCTGGCGCCCCGCGACCGGAGAGCACCGTCCCGCGCCGCGGCCCCGCCCCACCAGAGAAGATCCGGCAGCAACGCGTGCCTCGGGTTCGGCGCGTTCGTCCCTGACCGGGGCGGCCGGCGGCGGGCACGCTGACCTCGTCGGCCCCTGCTTCCGCGGGCCGGCCCCCATCACCTGCGGGAGGTTCACCGTGACGCAATCCCACTCCGCGACCGGCACGGACGGCGAGGAGGTCCGCCCGGGCACCGACGAGGTGTACCTCGTGGTGCGCAACGACGAGGAGCAGTACTCGATCTGGCGGGCGGACCGCGAGCCGCCGGCCGGCTGGCACCCGGAGGGCCGGCGCGGCACCCGGCAGGAGTGCCTGGACCACATCGACGCCGTCTGGACGGACATGCGCCCGCTCAGCCTGCGCCGTCGGCTGGCCGGGGCCGATGTCTGACACCACCACCGGTCCGCCGCTCGCCCGGCCGGCGCACGCCCCGCCGGCGGGGCCGCCGCCCGGCCTGCTGTGCCCCGCCGTCATGGACCTGGCCGGGCTGCGCCGGGGCGTCCCCGTCCCGCGCCCGCGGGCGCCGCGGCGGCCGGTGGAGCTGTACCTGGCCGAGGTGGGCCGGCAGGACCGGCTCGAATTGCGGCGCGCGCAGGAGTGGCTGGACGCCGACGAGCGGGCGCGGGCCGGTGCCTTCCACCGGCCCCGGGACCGCGACGCGTACGTGGTCGCGCACGCCGCCCTGCGCGGGGTGCTGAGCCGACTGCTGGGCGTCCCCGCCGACACGCTGCCGCTGGTGCGGGAGCCGTGCGCGGGGTGCGGGGGGCCGCACGGCCGGCCCGCGCTGCGCGCCCCGGGGGTGCACTTCTCGCTGTCGCACAGCGGCGACCTGGTGATGGTGGCGCTCGCCCCGACCCCCGTGGGTGTCGACGTGGAGGGGCTGGCCACCGCCCAGGCGGTGCTCGGCGCGCAGTCGGCGCTGCACCCGGCGGAGGCGGCGGAACTGGCCCGGCTGCCGGCGCACGAGCGTCCGGCGGCGTTCACCCGCACCTGGGTCCGCAAGGAGGCCTACCTCAAGGGTCTGGGCACCGGGCTGGTGCGCGATCCGGCGCTGGACCACGTCGGTGCCGGACCGCTGCCGAGGGCTCCGGGACCGACGTGGACACTGCGGGACGTGCTGGTCCCGGCGGGGTACGCGGCGGCGGTGGCCCTGCACACGGGATGAGGCGGCCCGACGGACGAGGACGGGGACCGGCCGGTGGGCCGGTCCCCGCCCTCGTGTGCCCCCGACGTCCGTCGGTTTTCACCAATTCACCACGCGTGGAGGCCAGTTCGGCGCGATACGATCACGCGTGTGACCGCTTCGGAACCGACCATCCTCGCCACGTCCGGAGGGCACCGCGTCGGTACGCGGACCCGGGTGCTCTTCGACGCCCTGGTCCATCACGCGGTCGACCTCTCCGGCGCGCACGGCAGGCGCCCGCGCATCCTGTACGTCGGCACGGCCACCGGTGACGCCGAGCACGTGACGGCGCGGGTGGCGGAGGCGGCGCGGGTGGCGGGCTTCGACCTCACCCCCCTGTATCTGTTCCCGATGCCGAACGTCGAGGACGTCGAGGGCACGGTCCTCGCCCACGACGTGGTCTGGGTGATGGGCGGTTCGGTGGCCAACCTGCTCGCCGTGTGGCGGGTGCACGGCCTGGACGCGGTCATGCGGCGCGCGTGGCGGGCGGGCGTGGTGCTCGCCGGGGTCAGCGCGGGTTCCATCTGCTGGTTCCGGGGCGGCGCGACCGACTCGTTCGGGCCCGGCCTGCGCCCGGTCACCGACGGGCTGGGGCTGCTGCCGTACGGCAACGGCGTGCACTACGACTCCGACGCGGGCCGGCGTCCGCTGATCCACCGGCTGGTCGCCGAGGGCGCCTTCGACACGGCGCACTGCACCGACGACGGGGTGGGCCTGGTGTACCGGGGCACCGAGCTGGTCGAGGCCGTGACGGAACTGCCGGGCAAGGCCGCCTACGTGGTCCGCCGCGCGGGCGCCGGCGCCGTGGAGGAGCGGATCGAGCCCCGGTCGCTGCCCACGCCCCGGTTCTGACCCGGTACGCGCCGCGCGCCGCGCGGGGGGACGGGCGGGGGCGCGCCTCCCGTCCGCGCCCCCGTCCCCGCGCCGCACCGGGGTCACACCAGGCCGTGGCGGACCGCGCGCGCGACCGCGTGCGCCCGGTTGCGGGCCTGGAGGCGCGCCATGACCTCGTAGATGACGTTCTTGACGGTGTGCTCCGAGCAGTCCAGCAGCCGCGCGATGTCCGCGTTGCCGTGGCCCTCCGCCATGAGGCGCAGTACGGACGTCTGACGCGCGGTCAGCGCCGGCGGCGCGGTGCCGGACCGGTCCGGTCCGTCGGCCGGCGGGCCGCCGGCCAGCAGGTGGGACAGTTCCGGGTAGGGGATGCTCGGGTGCGGGTGCCGGGCGCGCCGGACGGCCGCCGCCAGGGTTTCCGGGGTGAGGTCCGCGCCGCGCAGGACGACCGCGCCCGCGCGCAGGGCGCGCAGCAGTCCGGTACGGCCGACGGTGTCGCAGACGAGCAGCAGCGGTCCGTGGTGGTCCGGGCGGCCGCGCAGGGCCTGTTGGGCGTCGTCCGCGACGACCACGGTGACGGCGCCCGCCTCCGCGTGCCCGTCCGTACAGCGCAGTCCGGCGCGACGGGCCAGCGCGCGGACGCGCTCCGCGCCGCGCGCGGCCGGCACGTGCAGGACGGCGGGACCGGCGGCCGTCGCGGACACCATCGGCGCGGCGGGGGCCAGGGGTCCCGCGGGCCCGCTCGGCGCGGGGGGCGCGGCCGTGAGGGCGGGCGTCACAGCAGGCCCGCCCGGAGGGCGTAGGCGACCGCGTGGGCACGGTTGCGCAGCCGGAACCGCTGGGTGATGTCGTGCACGACGGTCGTCACGGTGCGTGGCGAGTAGGCGAGGCGCTGGGCGATCTCCGCCGTCTCGTGCCCGTCGGCGACCAGCCGCAGCACCGAGCGCTCCCGGTCGGTGAGGCCGCCCCCGGCCCAGCCCCCGCCGTCGTGCGGGGCGCCGGCCGGACGGTCCAGCACCTCCTCCAGCAGGTCCGTCGGCACCGTGCACTCGTCCTGGGCGGCGGCCAGCACCGCGTGGGCGAGGTGCGGGGCGTCGGCGTCGCGGCGCAGCAGCAGGCCCCGGGCCCCGGCCGCCAGGGCGTGCAGGGCGTCACCGGAGGCGAGGGCGCCGGCCACCAGGACGACGGCCGGGCGCTGCGGGTAGGCACGGGTGATGCGCACCGTGTCGAGCTCGGCCGGGCCGAGCCGGTCCACGATCAGCACGGCGACGCGGGCGTCACCGGGCTCGCACAGGGTCAGCTCCGGGCAGGCGAGCAGGGTACTGCGGGTGCCGGCTTCCAGCACCGGGTCGAGGGCGACCACACCGACGGGTACGGGTACTCCCATCTGCTGCTCCTTGGAAGGTCGTCCGCCCGGTGGTGAGCACCGTGGGCGGTCCGGGGGGTTCTGGAGGACACCCTGCGTCCGCCGGGGAGCCGGGAGCATCGGTAGTCGGTCCCCACCTTTCCCGCCCCGCGCCGCCGGAGGGGCCCGCCGGGACGGTCCGTGCCCCTCCCGGGGCGCGGCCGGGCGGGAGGGCGGTGCGGTGCGCGGCACCGCCGGTGCGGCGCGGGGCCGGGAAGTGCGGGTGGCGCGCCGCCCGGATGGGGGGAAACGGCCCGTGGACGGACGGGGCACCGGGTCGCCATGGGGATCCGGCGGCGCGGACGGTGGGGGTTTCCGGCACCGCGCGGGGCGGGACACGTCCCCGTACCGGGAGGGCCAGGGCCCGTACGGGGGTCGGCCCCGCCCCCCACGGGGACCATGGGTAGCCCCGCTGACCTGCGGTTCCACCCGGCGCGCGGCGGACGCGCGGGGCCGATCCCCACCGGTGAGGGGGCCCCGCAGGAATATGGGGAACAGTTCCCCATGCGGGGCCCGTACGGGGTCTGCGACCTTCTTCTCGTGACTGAGACCGCCAGCCTCCCGACTCCCCGGAGCGCCGGCCTGCCGCTCGCCTGGTGGGCCCCGGCGCTGTCCCTCGCGGAACGGCTCGCCGCACCCGGATCCCCGGCGGCGACCGCCGGCACCGCCGCCGGGCGCGCCCCCTGGGCCGCCGGGGACGGCGAGGGCTTCGCCCTGCGGCTGGCCCACCTCGGGGTGGACGGGGCGACCGCGGCGGCCCTCGCCGCGGAACCCGCCGAACTGCTCGCCGCCCGCGCGGCCAAGCCCCGCTGGGCCGGCTACGCCGAGGAGGCGCTGGACGCCGCCCCCGAACTCCCGGCCGCACCGGCCGCGGACGCCACGGGTCCCGACGTCTTCGCCACCGTGGTACGCCCGCTCGTCACCCCGGCCGCGGACCGACTCACCCGCTTCCTCGCGGACGTCCCGGCGGCCGAACGGACCGTGTGGCGGGAGGCGTTCGAGCGGTGGCTGACCGAGCAGCTGGTCCAGCAGGCGGCCCGCACCCTGGTCCACGAGCTCTCGCTGGCCCGGCGTGCCCGGCGGCTCGCCGGAGCGGACCCCCGTGCGCGCTTCGCCTCGTTCGTGGCCGCCACCGGCAGCCGGCACGGCCTGCGCGCCCTCTTCGCCGCCTACCCGGTGCTGGCCCGGATGCTCGCGCAGACCGCGCTGGACGCGGCGGACGCCGTCGCGGACCTGGTCACGCGGTTCCAGGCCGACCGGGGCGACCTGGCCGCCGGGCTCCTCGACGGCCGTGACCCCGGCCCGCTGGCCGCGGTGGACCTGGGCCTCGGCGACGCCCACCAGGGCAACCGGGCGGTCGCGATCCTGCGGCACGCCGGCGGGGACCGCGTCGTCTACAAGCCCCGCCCGATCGACCAGCACACCCTGCTCGACGACCTGGTCGCCTGGCTCGGCGCCAAGGTGCCCGGACTGGAGCTGCGCACGCCGCGCGGTGTGCGCCGGCCCGGGTACGGCTGGCTGGAGTTCGTGCAGCACCGCTGGTGCCGGTCGGTGGCCGAGACGGACGCCTTCTACCGCCGCCAGGGCGCGCTGCTGGCCCTGCTGTACGCGGTCGACGGTGCCGACATGCACTACGAGAACGTCATCGCCTGCGGCGACCAACCGGTCCTGGTGGACGCCGAGACCCTGCTGCACACCGGGCTGCCGCAGCCCATGACGGCCGGCGCCGACCCGGCGGCGGACGCCCTGGCGGCCTCCGTGCACCGCACCTGCCTCCTGCCCCACCTGCTGATCGGCGAGCACGGCGCGCTGGACATCTCCGCGCTGGGCCGGTCCACCGACGGCACGTTCCCGAGCGAGGGACTGCGCTGGGAGGACAGCGGCAGGGACACGATGCGGGCGGTACGCGCCCCCCTGCCCAGCCCGGCCGCGCAGAACCAGCCGCTGCCCGCGGGGGCACCCCTGGAGGGGGCCGACCACCGGGCGGCCCTGCTGGAGGGGTTCCGCGCCGGCTATGCGGCGCTGGCCGCGCACGGCCGGGAACTGCTCGGCCCGGGAGGGCCGCTGGCGGTGCACGCCGGCCACCCGGCCCGGCTCATCGCCCGCTCCACCCGCCTGTACACCACGCTGCTGGAGGAGTCCGCGCACCCCTCGCTGCTCGGTGACGCACTCGCCCGGGAAGGGGTGTTCGCGGTGCTGTGGACCGAGTCCGAGCACGACGAGGCGCGCCGCCGGCTCGTCGAGCACGAGACCGCGGACCTGTGGCGCGGTGACGTACCGCTGTTCGCGCATCGGCCGTCCGGTACAGGGGTCCGGACGGCCGACGGTACCTGGCTGGAGGGGGTGCTGCCGGTGGCGAGCCTGACCGCGGTCGGCGCCAAGCTGGCCCGGATGGACGAGGTCGACTGCCACGACCAGGAGTGGATCATCGCGGCCTCCCTGGCGGCGCGGGGCGCCGGTTCACCGCTCGCACGGCGTTCCGAACTCGCCGTCGCCCCGCTCCCGGCGGTCGTGCCTGACGCCTCGCGGCTGCTGGCCGCCGTGTGCGGCATCGCCGACGAGATCGTCGCCCGCGCGGTACGCGACGACGGCCGGACCAACTGGCTCGGCCTGGAGCAGGTCGCGGGACCGCACTGGGCGGTGCTGCCGATGGGCGCCGGACTGGGGCAGGGCTACTGCGGCGTCGCGCTGTTCCTGGCGCAGGCGGAGGCGCTGACCGGGGCGGGGCGGTACGCCGCGCCGGCCCGGGAGGCGGTCCGGCCGCTGCCCGCCCTGATGAAGGCGCTGGCCGCCGATCCCGAGCTGAGCGCGGCGGCCGGACCCGGCGCCTACGAAGGGCTCGCCGGCATCGTCCACGCGATCCCTCGGCTGTCGGCGCTGCTCGGCGAGGACCTGACGGACTGCCTGCCCGACGCGCTGACCGCGCTGGGGCACGCCGTCAACGCCGCCGCCGAGCCGGGCCTGGCCGCCGGCACCGCCGGGGCGCTGGCCGCCGCGGTGGCCGTCCACGAGGCGACCGGCGCACCGGACGCGCTGCGGCTGGCGGACTCGGTCGCGGACCTGCTGCTGGCGACGGTGTGCGGTCCCGACGGCTCCCCGGGTGCCGCCGGCGCGGCCACGGGCGGCGACCGGGGCTTCGCCCACGGCACGGCCGGGATCGGCTGGGCGCTGCGGCGCTACGCCGGTCGTCGCCCCGGGCGCGCCGCCGCCCACGCGGGCGCCGCCGACGCCCTGCTGCGTGACGCGGTCCGGGAGATGGCGGCCGCACCCGCCGACGCCTCCTGGAACTCCGGGTTCGCCGGTGTGGCCGCCGCCGCCCCGCCGGACGCCGCCGCCACGCTGTCGAACCGCCTGGCCGCCGTCGACGTGCACCCCGGTCTGAGCCTCGGACAGGGCACGCTCGGCACGCTGGAGGCGCTGGCCGTGCTCGCCGGACAGGGCGACACGGCCGCCGCCGGAGCGCTGAGCCGGCGCACCGGACAGGTGCTCGCGCTCGTCGAGGCGCAGGGCCACCGCTGCGCCACCCCCGACCACGTGCCCTCCCCCGGGCTGCTGACCGGCCTGTCCGGCATCGGCTACGGCCTGCTCCGCCTCGCCCAC
Source organism: Streptomyces sp. NPDC100445 (assembly GCF_044759735.1). Taxonomy (NCBI): domain Bacteria; kingdom Bacillati; phylum Actinomycetota; class Actinomycetes; order Kitasatosporales; family Streptomycetaceae; genus Streptomyces; species Streptomyces sp. NPDC100445. The sequence goes on from NZ_JBIVZV010000011.1 coordinate 298,024, forward strand.
CCCTCGTCCGTGCCGTCCGTCCTGCTCCTGGGACAGCCCGGCCGCTGACCGATCACCCGCCCGCACCCGCCCAGCACCACGGCACTTCCTCCACCACCCCCCGTGCTCGACCGCACGGGACACCTGAAGGGGATCACCGTCATGGACAAGCACCTCGCCGCCACCGCCGCCGACGTCACCGAGACCGCCGCCGACGAGCAGGACGCCGCGGGCGGGATCACGCTCAAGGGCCGCAACCGGGCCTGCGCCCGCGCCCGGGTGCTGGCCGGCATGGTGCTCACCAGCGGCGTCGTCATCACGCTCAGCACGATCGACACCTCGGTCTCCGCGCCTCGGTGATCCCGGACCGGTCGCGGCGCAGGTGAGCGCGCGGGCCCGCGGTGCGGGCCCGCGCCGCCGTGCGTGCCGGCACCGCGCGGCGCCGGCGGCGGAAGATGTCCGGGGCCGTGCGGCGTGCCGTGGACCCCGCTGTCCGATTACTATCAGCGCTCATGCGTTCCCATGCGCCTTCCCTGGTCGGACGGGACTCCCAACTGGCCCTGCTCGGACGTGCCCTGGCCGACGCGCGCCAGGGCCGCGGCGGTGTCGTGTTCCTGGTGGGTGAGGCGGGCGTCGGCAAGTCGCGGGTCGCGGCGGAGGCCGTGGGTGAGGCGCTGGGCGCCGGGATGCGGGTGCTGCGGGGCCGCAGCAGCACCACGGGCCCGGCCGTACCGTTCCGGCCGCTGACCGAGGCCCTGATGTCGCTGTTCCGCGGCGGCGAACCCATGGACGACCTCGCCCTCGGCCCCTACCGGCCGGTGCTCGGGCGGCTGATCCCGGACTGGGACACCGGGGAACGGGACAGCAGTTCCATGGTGATCCTCGGCGAGGCGGTGCTGCGCCTGCTCATCGCGGCCGGGCGTGGGCAGGGGCAGTTGCTGTTGCTGGAGGACCTGCACGACGCCGACCCCGAGACGCTCGGTGTCCTCGAGTACCTGGTGGACAACCTGGAGTACTCCCCCGTGCTGCTGCTGGCCACGGTGCGGACGGACTTCAGCGACGCCCTCGACCTCGCGCAGTCCGCCCGCCGGCGCGGCGCCGCGACCGTGGTGGAGCTGCCGCCGCTGACCCGGCCCCAGGCGCACGAGATGATCGCGGCGCAGCTCGATGCCGACGGCCCGGAGCAGGTGCCGGCGGCGGTACTGGAGCGGTTGTGGGAGGACAGCTCCGGAAGCCCGTACCTGGTCGAGGAGTTGCTCCAGTCGATGATCGGGGCCGGCACGCTGGTGCGGGGGCCCGAGGGCTGGCGGGCCGTCGGCGACCTGCGCAGCGACGTGTCCTCGTCGCTGGCCCGGGGCATCCTGCGCCGGATCGACCGGCTCGGCGCGCAGGGCCTGACCCTGCTGTCGGCCGCCGCCGTGCTCGGCCGGCGCTTCCCGCTGACGGTCCTCCAGCGCATGACCGGCATCGACGACCGGGCCCTGCTCAGCCATCTGCACGCCGGTGTGGCCGCGCGGCTGGTGCTGCCCGACGAGCCGGCGCCCGACTGGTACTCCTTCCGGCACTCCCTCACCGTGGAGGCCCTGTTCACGCAGATGACCCCGGGCCGGCGCGCGGACCTGGCCCGGCGGGGCGCGGAGGCGGTCGAGGAGCTCCACCCCGATCTGGCCGGGGACTGGTGCCCGCTCGCGGCCGGGCTGCGCAGCGCGGCCGGCGACGAGGTGGAGGCCGGTCTGCTCTTCGCGGACGCCGGCGGGCGGGCGCTGGCCGCCGGGGCGCTCGGCTCCGCCGTCACCCTGCTGGGCCGGGCCGAGGGCCTGCTGGCCGACGCGGGCGACCCGCAGGCGCGGGCCATGGTGCTGGAGAACCTGCTGCCGGCCCTCGCCGAGGCCGGTGACTTCGCCCGCGCCTTCGAACTGGCCGAGGATCTGCACGTGCTGGACGGCTCCGGGCTGAGCGCCGGTCGTCTGGCCACGCTGCACAGCCGGCTGGCCAAGGTCGCGCACACGGCGGGCCGGTGGAGCGACGGCAACCGGCAGATAGCCCGGGCCAGGGAGGTGCTGGCGGCGGCGCCGGACGAGTCGGCCACCGCTGCCGTCGACGTCGCGGCCGCCTACCTGGCCCTCGACACACCGGGACCCGACCGCACCCAGCACGCCGAGAAGCTGGCCCGTTCCGCCGCCGACACCGCCGAGCGGCACGGACTGCCCGTCGTCGCCTGCCAGGCCAGGGAGCTGCTCGCGACCGTGGCCCGCGAGCGCGATCCGGAGGAGTCGGCGGCGATGCTCAGGGAGGCGCTCGCCACGGCGGAACGCCACCGCCTGCCCCTCCAGCGCATGTACGCGGCCACCCGACTCGGCGGCAACGCCTGGCTCGCGGACGGCGACACCTCGGGGCTGCTGGCGGCCCGCGAGGAGGCGCTGCGGCTCGGCTCGGTGAACATCGTGCACACGGTGGACGGCATCCTGGTACTGGACGCGGTGCTGCGCGGCCGCTACGACGCCGCCCGGCAGGCCGCCGCCGAGTGCCTGGCCGTCGTACGGCGCCTGCGCCTCGCGCCCGCCGTGCGGTACGTCCTGATGGCGCAGGCCGTCCTGGCGGCCCACCACGCCGACCGGGCGGCGATGGAGGGGGCGCTGGCGGTGTTCGCCGAGTGGGACGGTGCCGGCTCGCAGGAGGAACCGCTCGGCCGCGGTCTGGCCCGGGCCTTCTGCGCCCTGCTGGAGGAGGACCGCGGCCTGGCCCGTGAGGAGCTGCGGCAGGTGGTGGAGCTGGAGGCGGGCAACCCGTCCACCTACCACCTCAGCGGCACCCACGGCCTGGTGCTGCTGCTGGACGTGCTCGCCGGGGAGGCGGACCGGGCCCGGCACGAGGAGGTCACCGCCACCGCCGTCGCCCGGATGCGCTGGAACCGCCAGTTCGTGCTGCTCACCGATGCCGTGCTGCTGGGCCGTGAGGGGGCGGGCGACCGGGCGGTGGCCGCCGTGGAGGCCGCGCTGACGGCGGCCGAGCCGTACCCGCTGGCGCAGCACCTCGGGCTGCGGCTGGTCGCGGACGCGGCGCACCAGGACGGCTGGGGCGATCCGGTGAGCTGGCTGCGGCGGGCCGAGCACTACTTCCACGAGCGGGACGTGCAGGCCGTCACGGGCGCCTGCCGGGTGGGGCTGCGCCGGCTCGGCGCCTCGGTGCACCAGCACCGCAGCGGCACCAGCGGCATCCCCGATCAGTTGCGCGCCCAGGGCGTCACGGTGCGGGAGTTCGATGTGTACCGGTTGCTCGCCGAGCGGCTGAGCAACAAGGACATCGCCGACCGGCTGTTCATCTCACCGCGCACGGCGGAGAAGCACATCGCCAGTCTGATCACGAAGACGGGCGCGGCCAACCGCGCGGACCTGTGCGCGCGGTCGGCCGCCCTGCGGGACGCGTAGGGGCCCGCCGCGGCGGGCCCCTACCGGTGGGCTAGCGCATCTCGCGAACCTGGCGGGAGGCCAGCACCGCCAGTCCGGTGAGCGCGAGCACCACGGCCACCATGGCGAACAGGGCGAGGACGTCGACCCGGGCCAGCGCGCCGCACACGATCAGGGACAGCGGGGCGGCGGCGTAACCGAGGACCATGTCGACCGACACGACCCGGCTGAGCACGTCCTGGGGGATGTTCCGCTGGATCCAGCTGAGCCCGAACACGCCCTGGAAGCCGATGGCGAAGCCCATCGCGAGCACCGTCGCGACGACGGCCGCGGTGCTGTGGACGAGGCCGAGCACGGCCATCCCGGCGCCCAGCCAGCCGGCCAGGCCGGCCACCAGCAGGCCGACGCGGGGCCGGCCGCCGAGGGCGCCGCCCGCCAGCGTGCCGAGCATGGCGCCACCGGCGAGGGAGCCGTTCAGCAGGCCCAGCGTGGCGGAGCCGCCGCGCAGCACCTGGTCGGCGAGGGTGGCGAAGCCGACCGTGAAGGGCCCGGCGTAACAGAAGTTGACGGCGGTGTCGAGGGCGACGACCGTGCGGAGCCGCGGGTCGCGCAGGGTGAAGGTCACGCCCTCGCGGATCCGGGCGCCGAGCGACGCCCCCGGCTCGGCCGTCCCGGGCTCCGGGCGGACGGCCGGCCGGGGCCGGGTGCGGATGCCGGCCACGCACCAGCCGCACAGGGCGAAGCAGACCGCGTCGACCAGGAAGGCCACCGGTGCCCGGGTCACGGCGATGACCAGGCCCCCGACGGCCGGTCCGACCACGGCGGCGGTGCGCGAACCGGCGCCCAGCAGGGCGTTGGCCGGTGTCAGCAGGCTCTCGTCCACCACGGAGGGCAGGATGGACATCCGGGCCGGCTGGAAGAAGGCGTCGACGGCGCCGAACGCGGCCGCCGCCAGGCACAGCATCCACACCGTCAGCTGCCCGGTCAGACCGGCGACGCCGACCCCGGTCATCAGCCCGGCCCGGGTCCAGCTGGAGGCGATCATCAGGGTCCGGGTGGACAGCGAGTCGCCGAGGGAACCGCCGACCAGGGTGAGCAGGGCGCGGGGTACGGCCTGGAAGGCGAGGACGTAGCCGAGGGTGAGCGTCGACCCGGTCAGGCTCAGGGTGATCCAGGAGAAGGCGACGACGCTGAAGCCGTCGCCGAGCAGGGACAGCGACTGGCCCAGCCAGAGGAGCCGGAAGGGCCGGTGCCGGGCGGGTGCCCACAGCCGCGGACCGGCTCCGGCGAGGGTGGTGGCCATGGTGTGCCTTTCGTCGTACGGATGCTCGCGCGGGGTCCGGTCAGTAGCGGACGGGCAGGGCGGTGAGGCTGCGGTTGAGGAGCGACGGCTGCCAGGTGGGCCGGGCCGGGTCGGTCAGGACCAGGCCGGGGTGGTCGCGGACCAGGCTGCGCACAGCGGCCACGGCGACCAGCCGGGCCAGTGCGGCGCCGATGCAGAAGTGGGCGCCGAAGCCGAAGCCGAGGTGGGTGGCGCCGGTGCGGCGGAGGTCGAACCGGCCGGGGTCGGGGAAGCGGGCCGGGTCGCGGTTGGCGGCGGCGGTGACCAGGAAGATCCGGTCGCCGGCGCGCAGGGTGCGGCCGTCCAGGTCGAGGTCGTGGGCGGCGGTGCGGATCGACATCTTCGACGGGCCGTCCAGGCGTAGCGTCTCCTCCACCGCCCCTCGCGCCAGTTCGGGGTCCGCGCGGACGGCGGCGAGCCGGGCGGGGTCGGTGTGCAGGGCCAGGACGGTGTTCGCGATCAGGTTGCTGGTGGTCTCGCCGCCGGCGAACGCCATCTGGGTGAGCATGCCGACGAACTCCTCCTCGGTGACCGACTCCCCCACCCGGCCCTCCCTGAGCACCTGGCTGATCAGGTCGTCGGCGGGCTCGGCCCGGCGCCGGGCGACGAGGTCGGCGAGGTAGTCCTCCAGGCTCACGAGGGCCTGGAGGGAGGCCCGGTACTCGCTCTCCTCCTGGGCGGTGCCGAGGACGAGGTCGGCGACGCGGGCGTTCCAGTACCAGAAGGAGGGGGCGTCGGTGCGGGGGATGCCGAGCCAGCGGGCGAAGACCAGCGCGGGCAGGGGCTTGGCGACGTCGGCCATGAGGTCGCCGGTGCGGCCGGGGACGGCCTTGCGGGCCAGGACGGCCCGGGTGGCCTTCTCGGTGAAGGCGCGGTAGCGGGCCACCGTCCGGGCGGCGAAGGCCTCCTGGAAGACCTGGCGCAGTCTGCGGTGCTGCGGCGGGTCGTTGAAGACCATCCAGCGGGACAGGATCCCGAAGGCCCGCTCGGCGTCCGCGCGGGCGCCCTGCGGTACGGCGTCCATGAGGGGCCGTACCCGGTCGGCGGAGACCGCGGGGTCGCGCAGGCAGCGCATCACCTGGTCGTAGCCGGTGACGAGCCAGGCGTGGTGCATCGGGCTCCAGTGCACCGGCGCGTGCTCGCGCAGGGCGTCGAGGTGCGCGTAGGGGTCGGCGACCATCTCCGGGGAGAGCAGATAGCGCTCGGCGAAGGCGGTGGCGGGGACGGGCGCGGGAACGGGGGCCGTGGTGGTCATCGGGTGTGCTCCGTCTCGATGGCGGTGAGCAGTTCGGCGATGCCGGCCACCCTCGGCTCGGCCATCATCGACATGTGGTCACCGTCGCTGATGTGCAGAGTGAGTCCGCCGCCGGCCAGCTCCCGCCAGCGCGCGACGTAGGTGTCGTAGTCGACGTCCAGGCCGGGCATCGTGCGGCCGCGCGGCAGTCCCGCGGCCTCGCTGCCGACCACGAGGTGGAGGTGGCCGGGGTACGGGCGGACCTCGTAGCCGGCGAGGGCGGCCAGCAGCGAGTGCCACACCTCGATCGGCGCGCCCTCGACCAGGGCGGCCTCGGCGGGGCTCATGCCGGCGCCGAGCAGGGTGGCGGTCAGTTCGGCCGTGGCGCGGTCGCGCCGCGGGGACGGTGGCATCTCCCGCAGCCGGTCGCGCAGGCGCAGGGCGGTGCGCAGGTCCTGGGTGACACCGTCCAGCCGGGCGCGGGCGGCGCTGTTGGGCAGGTACGGCTCGATCAGGACCAGCGGCGCGGTGCGGTGTCCGGCCCGGTCCAGCTGGGTGGCCATCTCCAGGGCGATGTTGGCGCCCATGGACCAGCCGAGCAGGGCGTGCGGGCCCCGGCCCGGCCGGTCGGTGATCTCGGCGACGTAGTTGGCGGCGATGCCGGTCACCGTGCTGGGGTCCACCCCGCCGAGGAGCCCGCGCGCCTGGAAGGCGTGCACGGGCCGGCCGGCCGGCAGGGCGCGGGCGAGCGGCACGAACCAGGCGGCGCTGCCGCCGGTGGGGTGCACGCACCACAGGGGTTCGCCGGTGCCCCCGCGCAGCCGCACCTCCGAGGTGACGGCGGCGGGCAGCGCTTCGGCGGTGCGGGTGGCGTGCGCGGCGAGCCGGGCCACGGTCGGGTGTTCGATGAGGTCCCCGACCGAGACGGTGAGCCCGCGCGCGGCGGCCATCAGGGAGACGCGGACGGTGGACAGCGAACTGCCGCCGATACGGAAGAAGTCGTCGTGGACGCCGATGCGGGACAGTCCGAGGACCTCGCGCCAGATCTCGGCGAGGAGTTTCTCCGCCGGGGTGGCCGGGGCGACGTACTCGGTGTCGTGGCGGGTCTCGGCGGGCGGGAGCGGCAGGGCCCGCTTGTCGATCTTGCCGCTGCGGTTGACCGGCAGCTCGTCGAGGACGACGAACCGGGCGGGCACCATGTAGGCGGGCAGCGAGGAGCGCAGGGCGTCGCGCAGCTCCCCGGGGGCGGGCCGGTGCGGGCCGTGGGCGACGAGGTAGGCGACGAGGGCGGGTTCGCCGGGCAGGTCGGTGCGGTGCAGCACCACGGCCTGGCGGACCTCGGGCAGCCGCCGCAGCGCGTGCTCGATCTCGCCCAGTTCGATGCGGAAGCCGCGCAGTTTCACCTGGCTGTCGCGGCGGCCGAGCCACTCCACCGAGCCGTCGGGCCGGTGGGTGCCGAGGTCGCCGGTGCGGCACAGCCGCTCGCCGGGCGCGCCGTAGGGGTCGGGGACGTACGTGGCGGCGGTGAGCCCGGGCCGGCCGAGGTAGCCGCGCCCCACGGCCTGTCCGCCGAGGTAGATCTCCCCAGGGACGCCGGCCGGGACCGGCTGGAGGTCGTCGTCGAGGACGTGGACGCGGGTGTTGCGCATCGGTGTGCCGACGGGCGGGGTGCCCCCGCCGGGGGTCAGTTCGGCGGCGACGGACCACACCGAGGTCTCGGTGAGCCCGTAGACGTTCTGGAAGCGCCGGCCGCGCGCCCAGACGTCGGCGAGTTCGGCCGGGCAGGCCTCACCGGCGACCTGGAGCACCCGCAGCTCGGGGAAGTCGTCGTCGCCGAGCACGGCGAGGGCGCTGGGCGGCAGCATGGCGCAGCTGACGTGGGCGTCGCGCAGGGTGCGGGCGAGGTCGGGGCCGGGACGCAGGTCCTCCCGGTCCGCGGTGACCAGCCGGCCGCCGTTGGCCAGGGACCAGGTCAGTTCGAGGATCGAGGCGTCGAAGCCGAAGGAGGCGAACTGGAGCACCCGGTCGTGCGGGGCGGGACGCACCAGGTCGCGCTGACCCTCGATCATGTTGGACAGGCCCCGGTGCGGGATGGCGACGCCCTTGGGGGTGCCGGTGGAGCCGGAGGTGTAGATGATGTAGGCGAGGGTGTCGGCGCCGGGTTCCGTGCCGGGGGCCGGGTCGACCGGTTCGGCGGGGGCGTCCAGGAGGAGCACCGGTCCGCCGAAGGGCACGGCGTCGGCCAGTGACCGCTGGGTCAGCAGTACCCGCATCCCGCTGTCCTCGGCCATGAACGCGAGCCGTTCGGTGGGGTGCTGCGGGTCCAGCGGCAGGAAGGCGCCGCCCGAGCGGAGCACGCCGAGCGCGGCGCGCACCAGGTCGGGGCCGCGTTCGGCGCAGATGCCGACCACGGTCTCCGGGCCGACCCCGAGCAGTCGCAGGCGCCGCGCCAACTGCTCTGCCTGCTCGTGCAGTTCGCCGTAGGTCAGGGCTTGTCCGCGGTGTTCGACGGCGACCGCCCCCGGGGTCCGGGCGGCGTGCTCGGCGACGTGCTCGTGGAACAGCAGGGGCGAGGAGGGGATCCGTGGCCCGCGCGCCCAGACGTCGAGGGCGGTGGCACGGGCGTCGCCGGTGAGGGCGGGGCGGGTGACCCGGGTGTGCGGGTCGGTGACCATGGCCTCCAGTTGGGCGCGGTAGACGTCGGCCAGTTGCTCGGCGGTGGCCGGTGCGACGAACGCGGGGTCGGCGTCCAGGGTGAAGGCGTTGACGCTCGCGTTGACCAGCAGCGGGAACATGGTCCGGGCGATCTCCAGGGAGTCGTCCCAGGACTCGTGCGAGAGCCGGTGGAAGTTGACGTAGTTGAAGACGGCGTCGGTCAGGGCGGGCTCGGTGGGCCGCAGTCGCGCGATGCGCACCAGCGGCACCCTGCGGTGCGGGAGCATCTCCTGCTCGGCGGCGAAGACGTCGCGCAGGTAGGTGAGCCAGCTGCCGCGCGGACGGCTCACGCCGAACGGCACGGTGTTCAGGAACAGTCCGCGCATCCGGTCGGCGCCGGGCACCTCGGGCCGGCCGTTGGTGACCAGGCCGATGCTGTGCCCGGAGACGCTGTCGTCGCGGTCGGCGAAGAGACTCATGGTGTGGTGGAAGGCCGCGATCAGCACGGTGCGGCGGGGCACGCCGGCCTCCTTGGCGAGCCGGCCGATGCGTTCGGCGAGGTGGGCGTAGGAGCGGCGGACCTCGTGCACGGGTGTCCGGCCGGTGTCCTCGCCCGCGGGGCGCCGGCGGAAGGTGACGGGGCGCAGGTCGGCGAGCCGTTCCCGCCAGTAGCGCAGGGACTCCTCACTGTCCAGGGCCGCGCGTTCCAGGGCGACGTACTCGGCGAACGCCGGTGCGTCGGGCGGCCGGGGGGCGGTGCGGTGGGCGACGGCCTCGCGGTGCAGGGCGAGCAGGTCGGCGACGAGCGAGGTGAGGCTCCAGCCGTCCAGGACGACGTGGCAGTCGGTGAGGACGAGCCGAAGGTCGTGGTCGGTGACGTGGTGCAGGTGGATGCGGACCAGAGGGGCGCTGGCGAGGTCGAAGCGGCGCTCGAACTCCTCCTCGACGAACCGGCGCAGGTGCGCGCGCTGTTCCTCCCGGGCGAGCCCGCGCAGGTCGGTGTAGCCGACGGGCAGGTGGGCGGTGCGGTGGACGAGCTGGAGGGGTTCGCGGTAGGAGACGAGGTCGACGGAGGTGCGCAGAATGGGGTGGCCGGCGACCACCGCGTCCACGGCGGCCTGGAAGGCACCGGCGTCGAAGCCCTCGGGGACGGTGATCTTCAGGTCGGTGACGTTGTGGTAGGCGCCGCGGCGGGGGTCGGCGAGCATCTCGTGGAGCATGCCCGCCTGGAGCATGGTGAGCGGGTAGGCGTCGGCGAGCCCGTCGGGCAGGCGGGCGGCGTCGGCGGGGTCGAGCTGGGAGAAGGGCGCGACGGGGGCCGGGGCGTCGGCCGCGTCGGTGACGAGGGCGGCGAGGTCGGCGAGGGTGCGGGCGCGGAACACGTCGGCGACGGTGAAGCCGAGCCCGGCCAGGCGGCCGAGGCCGACCAGGCGCAGGGCCAGGATGGAGTCGCCGCCGAGGTCGAAGAAGTTGTCGGTGCGGCTGACGTGTTCGGCTCCCAGCACCTGGCTCCACACCCCGGCCAGCGCCTCCTCCACCGGGCCCTCGGCCGGGACGTGGGTGCGCTGCCCCGTCGAGGCGGGGGCGACGGCGGTCAGGGCGGCCCGGTCCACCTTGCCGTTGGCGGTCAGCGGCAGCCGTTCGTGGCGGACGAAGAGGGCCGGGACCATGTAGGCGGGCAGGGTCAGTCCGAGGCCGGCGCGCAGGGCGGGCGGGTCCAGGGGGCGGCCCTCGGGGGTGACGACGTGGGCGACCAGGCGGGCGGTGCCGCCGTCCCGGCGGGCCACCACGGCGACGTCGGCGACACCGGGCAGGGCGCGCAGGGCGGTCTCGATCTCGCCGGGTTCGATGCGGTAGCCGCGGATCTTCACCTGGTTGTCGGCGCGGCCCACGTAGGCCAGTTGTCCGTCCGGCAGTACCCGGACCAGGTCACCGGTGCGGTACATGCGGGCGCCGGGCGCGCCGAAGGGGTCGTCCAGGAAGCGTTCGGCGGTCAGCTCGGGCCGGTTGCGGTAGCCGCGGGCCACGCCCCCGCCCGCGACGTACAGCTCGCCGACGCTGCCGGGGGGCACGAGCCGGCCCGAGGCGTCGAGGACGTAGCCGTGCTGGCCGGCGAGCGGCCGGCCGATGGGCGAGCGGACCGTCCCGTCGATGTCCTCCGCGGTGATCGTGCGGTGGGTGACGTGCACGGTGGTCTCGGTGATGCCGTACATGTTCACCAGGTCGGGCCGGGGTCCGGGGGCGGTGAACCAGTCGCGGTAGTCGCGGACGTCGAAGGCGTCGCCGCCGAAGACCACCGTGCGCAGCGCCAGGCCGGCGAAGGAGGCACCGGTGTCCTTCAGGTGGGCGCGCAGGCCCTTGAAGGCGGCCGGGGTCTGGTTGAGGACCGTGACGCCCTCCTCGCGCAGCACCCGGTGCACGGCGGCCGGGTCGCGCACCTCGTCCCCGGTGAGGACGACGACGCGGCCGCCGCCGGTGAGCGGGGCCCACAGTTCCCACACGGAGAAGTCGAAGGCGGGCGAGTGCATCAGCGTCCACACGTCGGCGGGCCCGAAGCCGAAGTGCCGGTCGGCGGCGCCGAGCAGCCAGGCCAGGTTGGCGTGGGTGACCTCGACGCCCTTGGGGCGGCCGGTGGAGCCGGAGGTGTAGATGACGTAGGCGAGGTCTTCGGGGCCCGGGAGGATGTCGTCGTCGCCGTCGGCGGGCGACTGCGCCGGTTCGGCGTCGAGGACGACGAGCCGGGCGGGCAGCGACTCCACCGCGGGGCGGGTGGCGGTGTCGGTGACGATCCAGTCGATGCCGGAGTCGCTGACGGTGAAGGCGCGGCGCGCCGCGGGGTGGGAGGGGTCGAGCGGCAGGTAGGCGGCGCCCGCGCGCCACACGGCGAGCAGGGCGACGGCCAGGTCGGGGGTGCGGTCGAGGCAGACGCCGACGAGCGAGCCGGGAGTGACGCCGGCCGCGCGGAGCCGGCGCGCCAGGCCGCTCGCCGCGGCGTCGAGCCCGGCGTAGGTCAGGGTGCGTCCCGACCCGCTGACGGCGGTGGCGTGCGGGGTGCGCCGGACCTGCTCGGCGACGCGGTCCGGGGCGGTGCGCGGGGCGGTGGTCAGGTCGTGGCCGGTGTTGGCGGGGCCGTCGGGGCCGAGGAGGTGGGCGCGTTCGGCCGGGGTGAGGGGGTCGATGGCGCTGAGCGGCAGGTCGGGGGTGGCGCGGAACGCCTCCAGCAGGGCGAGGGTGTGCCGGGCCAGGGCGGCGACGGAGGCCTCGGAGAACAGGTCGGGCCGGTACACGAAGGCGAGGTCGGTGCGCCCGTCGCCGTCCCTCAGGTCGAGGGTGAGGTCGAACTTGGCGGTGGTGAGGTCGATCCGGTACGGCGTCCCGCTCGCCTCGCCGAGGACGAGGCCGGGTCCGCCGGAGGTGTCGGTGTGGGTGTAGAGGACCTGGACGAGCGGGTTGCGGGCGAGGTCGCGCTGCGGACTGAGCGCGTCGACGACCTGCTCGAACGGCAGCGACTGGTGGGAGAACGCCTCCAGGACCCGGTCCCGGGTGTGGGCGAGCAGCGCGGCCGGCGTCGGGTCGTCGGAGAGGTCGCCGCGCAGCACGAGGGTGTTGACGAAGAAGCCGACGAGCTGTTCGGTCTCGGCCCGCTCCCGGTTGGCGACGACGGTTGCGACGGCGATGTCGCGCTGTCCGCTGTGGAAGGCCAGCGCGGCCTGGAAGGCGGCCAGCACCGTCATGTACGGCGTGGTGCCGGCCCGCCGGCCGAGGTCGGCGAGCGCGCCGGTCAGCCCGGGCGGCAGGGTGAGGGTGTGGGTGGCGCCGACGCTGCCGGGGGTGCCGGGGTGCGGGTGGTCGGTGGGCAGGTCCAGCGGGACGAGTCCGGCCAGCCGGCCGCGCCAGTGGTCGAGGGCCGCGGCATGGTCGCCGGACCGCTGCCAGATGGCGTAGTCGGTGTAGTCGAGGGGCAGTTCGGGCAGGCGCGCGGACTGTCCCCGGACGCGGGCCCGGTACAGCTCGGTGAGGTCGCGGACGATCAGGCCGAGGGACCAGCCGTCGGAGACGATGTGGTGCATGCCGAGGACCAGGACGTGGTCGTCGTCGGCGGCGCGGACCAGGGTGGCGCGGAAGGCGGTCTCGCGGGCGAGGTCGAAGGGGCGGACGGCGGCGGCGTGCACGGCGGCGGACACGCGCCGTTCCCGTTCCTCACCGGCCGCTCCGGTCACCTCCACGACGGCGAGGTCCGTCCCGTCGGCGGGCAGGACGCGCTGGTACGGGACGCCCTCGTCCTCGGGGAAGACGACCCGCAGCTGCTCGTGCCGGGCGACCAGGTCGTGGACGGCGGCGCGCAGGGCCGGCAGGTCCAGCGGGCCGGTGAACCGCCAGGCGGCCGGCAGCAGGTAGGTGGCGGCTCCGGGGTCGAGCCGGTCGAGGAAGTACAGCCGCTGCTGGGCCGCGGACAGCGGGAGCCGGTCCGGGCGGGGGTGCGCGCGGCGGGGTCCGTCGTCCCGTACGGCGCCCTGGCCGCGCAGCCGCTGCTCCAGCAGCCGCCGGGCGGCCGGGGACAGTGTGTCGGACGGGGCCGGGGGGCCGGGGCGTACGTCGGACGTGGTCATGAGGGCACTCCGATCTCGAAACGGTGGTGAGGGGGACGGCCGGGGCGGTGGCGCCCTCAGAGGTCGGCGGTGAGTGACAGGTCGATCTCGTCGTCGCTCATCCGGGAGATCAGCTCCAGGAGCCTGCGCTCCACCTCGGCGGCCAGTCGCTCCACCGTGGGGTGTTCGAAGAGGTCGCGGACCGCCAGCGGGCAGTCGAAGGCCGCCCGCAGCCGGGAGGCGACCGCGACGGCGCGCAGGGAGTGACCGCCCAGGGCGAAGAAGTCGTCGTGGACGCCGACCCGGGGCAGGTCGAGCACCTCGCACCAGATCTGGGCGACGACGGTCTCGGCGGGGGTGCGGGGCGCCACGAGGACGCGGGGGGCGCGGTCGGCGGGTTCGGGCAGGGCCGCGGTGTCCAGCTTGCCCTGCACGGTCAGCGGCAGGGTGTCGAGCAGGACGAACGCCGACGGGACCAGGTAGTGCGGCAGGTGGGCCCGGCAGTGGGTGGCGAGGGACTCCTCCGACAGGCCGCCGCCCGCCGCGTAGCCCACCAGGGCGGCCTCGCCGCGCAGGGTGCGGACCACGACCGCCGCGCCGTTGACCCCGGGGTGCCGGCGCAGCACCGCCTCGGCCTCCGCCGGTTCCACCCGGAAGCCCCGGATCTTGACCTGGTCGTCGTTGCGGCCGAGGAACTCCAGCTCCCCCGAGGGCAGTCGGCGTACCACGTCACCGGTGCGGTAGAGGCGTCCGCCGGGCCGGCCGAAGGCGTCCGGCACGAACCGCTCGGCGGTCAGCGCCGGCCGCCCCAAGTACCCGCGCGCCAGTTCGGCACCGCCGATCAGGAGTTCGCCCGGCAGGCCGTCCGGGACCGGCTCCCCCTGGGCGTCGACCACGTAGGCACGGCGGCCGCCGAGCGCGCGGCCGATGGGCACCCGGCCGCGCGGCAGGAGGTCGACGGTGTGCGCGGTCGCGGAGATCACCGCCTCGGTGGGCCCGTAGGTGTTGACGACGGGGACCGAGGGCAGGTGCGCGAACCAGCGTTCCAGCGGGTCGGCGGGCAGGGCCTCCCCGCCGGTGACCAGCAGCCGCAGGGAGGCGAGGCGGGGCGCCAGCTCGTCGAGGCGGGCCACCAGTTCCGCCCAGTAGGAGGGGGTGAGTTCCATGACGGTGACCCGCTCCCGCGCGACCCGGTCGGCGAGTTGCTCGGGGGTCCAGATCTCGTCCGGGCGGACGATCACCGCCGCCCCGGTGGCGAGCGCCGGGAGGATCTGCTCCAGGGAGGCGTCGAACGAGGTGGAGGCGAAGGTGAGCACCCGGTCCCGCGCGGTGAGCGCGAACTTCTCGCGAGCGGCTACCACATGGGCGTCCAGCGCGTGGTGTTCGACGCCGACGGCCTTGGGCCGGCCGGTGGAGCCGGAGGTGAAGATGACGTACGCGAGGGAGTCCGGGTCGGGGCTGTGGCGGGGGCCGTCGGGGTCCGGCCGGACGTCGCGGACGTCGACCACGGTCACGCCGAGCGCCGTCACGGTGCCCGCGGTCCCCGCGTCGGACACCACGTGCCGCACTCCGGCCTCCCGGAGCATGTACCGCAGCCGTTCGCCGGGCAGCCGGGGGTCGAGCGGCACGTACACGCCGCCCGCGCGCCACACGGCGAGCATCGCGGCGACCGACCACACCCCCCGGCTCACGCACACCCCCACGGCGTCGCCCACGGTCACGCCCGCGCCGGCCAGTGCGGTGGCGAGCCCACCGGTCAGGGCGTCCAGGCGCGCGTGGTCGAGAGCGGTGCCCTCGCAGACGACGGCGGTGGCGTCCGGCCGGCCCGTCACCCGGAACCTCGGCGCGGGCGCGGCGTCCGTGCCGGCCGTGGCCAGCAGCCGCTCGCGCTCGTCGGCCGCGAGGAGGGGTGCCTCGTCCACGCGGACGGCCGGGTCGGCGAGGAAGGCCTCCAGCAGCCGGCCGACGTGCCGGGCGAACCGGGTGGCGGTGGCCGGGTCGAACAGGTCGGCGGCGTACTCGACGTTGAGGGCGAACCGGTCCGGGCGGACCACGAAGGTGGCGGTCAGGTCGAACTTGGCCGAGTCCCAGGGCAGGGTGAAGTCGGCCGTGTCCAGGCCCGGCAGGCCGGTGCCGCCCGTGGAGGCGTCCTGGACGTCCACCATCACCTGGAACAACGGGTTGCGGGACAGATCTCGTTCGGGGCGCAGCCGCTCCACCACCCGCTCGAACGGCACCTCCTGGTGGTCGAAGGCGCCCAGGACGACCTGCCGCACCCGGTCCACGAGGCCGGCGAACGTGGGCCGCCCGGACAGGTCGGTGCGCAGCACCACCGTGTTGACGAAGAAGCCGACCAACGGCTCCAGTTCGAGCCGGTCACGGCCGGCGACGGGGGTGCCCACGGACACGTCCGTCTGCCCGGTCCAGCGGGCGAGCACCGCTTGGGCGGCGGCCAGCAGCACCATGAAGCGGCTCGCGCCGCGTTCCCGGGCCAGGGTGTCCACGCGTGCCACGAGGGCGGCGGGCAGGTCGACCTCGACGGCGCCGCCGCGGCCGGTGAAGACGGCCGGGCGCGGCCGGTCCGTGGGCAGCTCCAGCACGGACGCCCCGTCCAGGATGTTCTCCCAGTAGTCCAGCTGGGGTTCGAGGGCACCGCCGTCGGCGCGGTCGCGCTGCCAGACGGCGAAGTCGGCGTACTGGACGGGCAGCGGCGCCAGTTCCGCGCTCCGGCCGGCGAGGCGGGCCGCGTAGTGCCGGGCCAGTTCGTCCAGCAGGACGCCCTTGGACCAGCCGTCGGTGACGGCGTGGTGCAGGGCGAGCAGGACGACGTGGTCGTCGTCGGCCAGCTCCCACACGCCGGCCCGCAGCAGGGGCGGGCGGGCGAGGTCGAAGCGGCGGGTGGCGAGGGCGGCGGCGGCCCGGCGGACGGCGGCCAGACGTGACTCCTCGTCCGGGGCGCCGGGCGCCGGCTCCCAGTGGAGGGGGACGCCCACCGGGTCGTACACCTGCTGCACGGGCCGGCCGTCGCTCTCGACGAGGGCGGTTCGCAGCACCTCGTGCCGTTCCACGAGGTCGTCCAGGGCCCGCTGCCACGCGGTGCGGTCCAGGCCGCCGCGCACCCGCCAGCAGTACCACAGCAGGTAGGAGTCGCCGTGGTCGGAGGTGCGGTCCAGGAACCACAGGCGCTCCTGCGCGAAGGACAGCGGCAGCGGCCGGTCGCGGCCGGTCGGCCGCACCTCGGTGGTCCCGGCGGCCCGGGCGGCGCTGACCCGGGGGGCGAAGCCACGTACGGTGGGGTGCTCGAACACGGTGCGCAGTTCGATGTCGCGGCCGAGCCGCTGGGCGATCCGGGAGACCGCCATGGTGGCGAGGAGGGAGTGCCCGCCGAGGTCGAAGAAGCTGTCGTCGATGCCGATCCGGTCCAGGCCGAGGACGTCGGCCCAGACCTCGGCGACGATCCGCTCGGTCTCGTCCCGCGGGGCGCTGAGGCCGGGGTCGTCGGTGGAGCGGGTGTGGACCGGGTCGGGCAGGGCGCCGCGGTCGAGCTTGCCGGAGACACCGACCGGCAGGGCGTCCAGGACGACGTAGTCGGAGGGGATGGCGTAGTGCGGCAGGTGGCGCGCGCACCAGGCCCGCAGTTCCGCCCGGTCCGGGACGCCGGGTGCGTCCGGCGCCGGGACGACGTAGCCCACCAGGGCGCGTCCGGTGGCGCGGTCGGGACGGGCGGCCGCCGCGGCGACGAGCGGGCAGGCGCGCAGCACGGACTCGACCTCGCCGAGTTCGATGCGGAAGCCGCGGATCTTCACCTGGTCGTCGCGGCGGCCCACGAACTCCAGGTCTCCGCCGGGCTGCCAGCGCACGAGGTCGCCGGTGCGGTACAGGCGGGCGCCGGCCGGCCCGTAGGGGTCGGGCACGAACCGTTCGGCGGTCAGCGCGGGCCGGTTCAGGTAGCCGCGGGCCACCTCGGTCCCGCCGATGAGCAGTTCGCCGGCGACCCCGACCGGCACCGGTTCGCCGTCGGCGTCGACCACGTACACCCTCCGGTCGCCGAGCGGCCTGCCGATGGGCACGCTGTCCCCGGGCTCCCCGCCGACGTCGTACGTCGTGGCGGTGACGGTGGTCTCGGTCGGCCCGTAGGCGTTGCACACGCGGACCCAGGGGACGGCGGCGCGCCAGGCGGCGAGGGTGTCGGCCGGGACGGCCTCGCCGCCGAGGACGAGCAGCCGCAAGGAGGCGAGCGCCGCGGCCTGCCGGCGGTCGAGGGAGAGCGTCAGCTCCGACCAGTAGGTGGGCGGCACGTTGACGACGGTCAGTCCGTGGCGGTGGACGATCTCGGGGACCTGGGTGGGCAGCCAGGGTTCGTCGGGACGCATGACGACCGTGGCGCCGGCGGAGAGGGCGGGCAGCACCTGGTCCAGGGAGGCGTCGAAGGAGAAGGAGGCGAAGGCCAGCACCCGGTCGGCGGCGGTGATGCCGAGGCGGGTCCGGGCGGCGGCGACATGGGAGGCGAGCGCCGCGTGCTCCACGCCCACCGCCTTGGGCCGGCCGGTGGACCCGGAGGTGAAGATGACATGGGCGAGTGCGCGGGGGTCGGGCCGGTGGCGGGGTCCGTCCGCGGCCGGGCGGACACCGGTGACGTCGACGGTGACGGGGGCGAGACCGGTGGCGGTGCCGGAGGTCGCCGGGTCGGTCACCACGCATCCGATCCCGGCCTCGGCGGCCATGAACCGCAGGCGCTCGGCGGGGAGTTCGGGGTCGAGGGGCACATAGGCGCCGCCCGCCCGCCAGATCCCCTCGATGGCGGCGACCGACCACAGCCCGCGGCGCAGCAGTACGCCCACGGGGCTGCCCGCGGTGACCCCGGCGGCGCGGAGCGCGCCGGCCAGGCCGCCGGTCATGGCGTCCAGTTCGGCGTAGGTGGCGCTGTCGGCGCCGCACCGCAGGGCGGTGGCGTCCGGCCGCCCGTGGAAGCCGGCCGGCGGGGGCGGCCCGGCGGGCCGGTCGGCCGCCCGGTGCCACTCGGGCCGGGGCCTCGCCGGGGCCCCGGGGCCGGCGGGCAGCGCGCGCAGCAGGTCCCGTACGGGGGTGTCCGGGTCGGCCAGGACGGCGCGCAGCAGCGCCGAGTAGGCCCGGGCGAACGCGCGCATCGTGCCGGGGTCGAACAGCGCGGTGGCGTACTGGAGGATGGCGGCGATGCTGCCGTCGGTGCGCAGGGTCAGGTCCAGGAAGACGTCCAGCGGCGTCTCGGTGAGGGGCGGCTGGACGAGGCCCACCTCCAGGCCGGGCATCCGTATCGGTCGGATCGGGCTGTTGAGCAGGGTGAACGACGCCTGGGCGAGGGGGTGACGGGACAGGTCGCGGGAGCCGCCGAGCGCGCCGACGACGAGGTCGAAGGGGGCCTCGGCGTGCGCGAGGTCGGCCGGGACCCGGCCGCGCACCCGGTCCAGCAGCGTGCCGAAGCCGGGGCCGCCGGACAGGTCCGTGCGCAGTACGACCGTGTTGACGAGGGGGCCGATCAGGGCGTCGGCGCCGCGCTGGGCGCGGTCGGCGAGCGTGCTGCACACGGCGACGTCGGTACGGCCCGCCCAGTGGCCGAGGAGCGCCTGGTAGGCGGTGAGCAGCAGCATGTAGCGGGTGGCGCGCCGGGACCGGGCCAGGACGTCGACCGCGGCGACCAGGTCGGCGGGCAGGTCGAAGCGGACGACGTCGCCGGAGCCGTCCCAGACCCGGGGGCGGGGCCGGTCGGTGGGCAGGTCGAGCGGTGCGAGTCCGTCGAGCCGGTCCCGCCAGTGGGCGAGGAGGCGTTCGAGGCGCTCGCCGGAGAGCCGGCCGGCCTGCGCGCGGGCGAGGTCGGCGTAGCGCACAGCGGGCGGGGCGATGACTTCACCGCGGTAGCCGGCGGCGAGTTCGTCCAGCAGGACGCCCCACGACCAGCCGTCCACGGCGATGTGGTGCACCTCGACGAGCAGCAGGTGCTCCTCGGGTGTCACCCGTGCCAGCGTGGCCCGGATCGGGTGCTGTGCGGACAGGTCGACCGGGCGGCCGAGGCAGCGGGCGAACAGGTCGTCGGGTCCGGTCGCGTCGATGTGTTCCAGGACCACGTCCGCCGGCGGGTCCACGACGGGCACCGGTTCGCCGTCGACGGCGGTGAACCGGGTGCGCAGCACCTCGTGCCGGGCCACGACGCCGGACAGCGAACGCGCCAGCCGGACCGGGTCCAGGCGGCCGCGCAGCCGCAGCGCCAGGGGGAGCATCGAGCCGGTGGAGGAGCCCGCCAGCTGGTCCAGGAACCACAGCCGGCGCTGGGCGAAGGACGCCGTGCGGCCGTCCACGTCGTTCGGTGCCCCCTCGGGGGCCGGGCCTGTTGTCACTGTGAGCCTCCCAGCCGTGTTTTGCAGCAGACTGCCCTCGGGCCGCCGCGGGCCATAGGGAAGAAGACGCAGCACCGACGGCAGAGCGGGCTGCCGTTCCGGGGGCTCGGGGCCGGCGTCCGGCCTGGTTCTCGGGGTAGCCGCAACGCGACCACGCCGCCGGGGCGGCGTGCCGTTCGTCCGACGAGGGAGAGTGGGCACATGGGCAGCGACGCGAACGCGGCGAGGATCACGGCGAAGGTGCGGGGGCGGGACATCACCCTGGAGGGAGGGCTGTCGAAGGACGAGGTCCGCAGACGGGTGTGGTGGTGGACCCCCGACGCCGCCGAGCAGGGGGAGGACGGTGGCCACGCGTACGACGACGACCGGGAGGACGTGATCACCACCCTGGGCGGGTACTACCGGGTTCCCGGCGACCCCGACTCCCCCGAGGCCGGGGACCTCGTCGACATGGTGCACTCCGAACTCAACCCCGACGGGTGACGCGGCGGCCCGGCGTGCGGTGCGCGTCGTGCCCACAGCGACAGAAGCGGTGCATACAGTGACCCGGCGGGGGCACACGGCATGTCGGAGGAGGTGATCTCCTCTCCATGTCGACGGTGGCGCCACCTGGCGGGGTGCGCGCCTCCCGGGGTGTCGCGAGCCGGACCGACGGCCGCCGTTTCAGGAGGATGTCGCTGTGTTGCTGCCTGCGGAGAAGGAACTGCGTACGGTACTGGCCCGGTTCGCCGAGGCCCGCTTCCGTCACGACCTGCACCCCACCGGCCGTTCGAGCCGGGAACTGGCCGACACCTCCTACACGCTGTGCGTGATGACGGGCACGCAGACGGTGGAGGCGGCCCTCGCCGCGGCCGACACGCTCCTGGACCAGCTCCGGGCGACCCGCCGCCCGGCCGCCAGGGCGGCCCAGACCCTGGCCGCCTGACCGCGCCACCACGCTGACGGGCCCTCAGCCCGCCCGGTCGCTCCCCGGGCTCATGGACCGGCCTCCCGCGCCGCGGGCACCGGCGAAGGGCAGCGCCAGCGTGAGCAGCAGCACGGCGGCACCCGCGCCCACCAGCACCGGCCGGTCCGTGGACAGGCGCGCCGTCCTCAGCCACGGTGACGGTCCCGCGGTCGGCCCGGCCCGGCGCCGCAGGCGCGCGAACACGTCGCCGCGGTCGATGCGCGCCCCGATGACCAGGAGGAGACAGCGGGACCGGCCGCACCGGCCGGGTCGTCGGACGTTCCGTCCTGGTGCCGGATGTCCGCGGCGGAGGCGGTTACCCGCCGATGGATTCCTTCCTCAGGGGGCGGATCACCTCGGGGCTCATGTCGGGTCACCGCTTCTCCGGCAGCGCGGTGCCGACCAACGACGTACGACGGTGCTTCGGCGGTGGTGTCGGCCACCTCACCGGACGCGGCAACCTCTCGGTCAGCTGACCGTGTCATCCGAATCGGCGCGCGGGCCCCGAGGATCGTTTTCGACGGCTCCCTGATCTTATTTTCATCGCGAGGCCGTCCGGCTGACACCGACCGTCCCGCGTTCCCCCGGAGTCGTCGCATCCGAGCCGCGCCCTTCACGCGCCCGGGTGGATTCCCCGTCCGGGCCATGGCGATTCCACTTCCGCGTGGGACCATCGCAGTGCGTTGAATGCGTGCCGCGGACATCCCACCCGCTCCCGGTGACGGCTCATTCCCTCCCCGCACCGGGAACGGCAATTCCCACCCCCCGATCCCTTTCTCCCCGTGTGCTCCCGGGCCGGTGCCGGCTCACCGCACCCGAGGGCCTGCGGTGTCGCGGACGCACGCCCGTGCACCAGCGCATTCGCCGTCGTCCGGGGTGCGCGCCCCCCGCGTACTCCCGCCGGCCACGAGGAGGCTCCATGGGACAGCAACCACCGCCGCCCCACGCGCTGAGCGGTATCGGCCTGACCGCGCTGTGGGCGCTGCACCACCGCAGCCTGCACCTGCACGATCCGGTGGCCGAGCGGGTCCTCGCGCAGATCGGCAGCGGACGGGGCACGCCGGGGCCCCTGATGGGCAGGCGCACCTCGATCATGGCGCACTACTTCACGCAGCGCGCCAGGCTCTTCGACGCCGAGATCCGGCAGTTCCTGTCCCGGCACCCCCGTGCCGTGGTCGTGACCCTCGGCGAGGGACTCGACACGCAGTTCTGGCGGGTGGACGACGGGAGGCTGCGCTGGATCGGGGTCGACCTGCCCGAGGTTGTCCGCCTGCGCCAGCGCCTCATGCCGCCGTCCGACCGGGTCACCCACGTCGCCTGCTCGGTGCTCGACCCGCACTGGATGGAGCAGGTGCCGCGGGACGGACCACTGCTGATCACCGCCCAGGGCCTGTTCATGTACCTGCGGCCCCGGCAGGTCACCGAGCTGCTCCGCGCCTGTGCGCGCAGGTACCCGGGCGACACCATGATCTTCGACACCTCGCCGTGGTGGTTCCTCGTCCTGTCCCGGCTCAAGTGGCTGCGGTGCGGGGGGTTCCGCATCCCTGCGCTGTCCAGCAGCCTGTCACCGCGCGGCCTGGCCCGGCTGCGGTCCCGGCTGCCCGCGGGAACGTCCGTGTCGCACATTCCGACGCGGGACGCTTCCGGTCCCTTCGCGGCGTTCCAGCGCCTCGGCCATCGAATCCCCTTCGTACGCCGGTGTGTTCCCGCGACCGTGCGGGTCGTGTTCCCGGTGTGCGAGAACCGATGAGGTGATCGTCGGGCCCACCGCGTCCGGGTGGTGCGGGAGACCGTGGCACCGGCCGTTCGGCGGACATCTCATCATGCGTTTCCCGGGCCCCTGTCAACCCGCGGCCCTCCCGGTCGGCGCGCATCGAGGCTTCGTCACGCGAAACGCGCGAGGACCTCTCCGACGGGCCCGTCGTCGCCGGTATACGTGAGTTCCCGGACCGGCGGTACGTCCCCGGCCGCCGCACCCCTCACCCACCCCCCACTCACCCCATGAGGTCATGGTGCAACACACCGCTCCCGAGCCACCCGCCGCAGACCACCGGCTAGCCCGAGACCCCGTCGCGATCGTCGGGCTGGCGGGACGCTTCCCCAGAGCGGGGGACGTCCAGGAGTTCTGGAACAACGTCGTGTCCGCCCGTGACTGTTCGGACGTCGTGCCGTCGGCCTGGTGGGACCCGGACCAGTACTACGACCCGGATCCGTTCGCCGAGGACAGGACCTACTGCCGGCGCGGTGGCTTCCTCACCCCCGAGGTGTTCGACCCCAAGGAGTTCGGGATCCCACCGAACACCCTCGACTCGACCGGACTGGTGCAGCTCCTCGGCCTCGTCGTGGCCAAGGAGGCGCTTCAGGACGCGGGGCTCGGCAGACCGGACTGGTACGAGGCGGCACGCACCGGCGTGGTGCTCGGGGTGTGCGGCACCAACTCCACGATCCTGCCGCTGGCCGCCCGGTTGTTCGTCCCGCAGATGGCCGAGACCATGCGGTCCCACGGCGTGCCGGAGGACAAGGTCGACGCCATCGTGCGCAGCCAGCTCGCGGCCCTTCCGAAATGGACGGAGGACAGCTTCCCCGGGGTCCTCGGCAACGTCGTCTCCGGGCGGATCGCCAACCGGCTCGACCTGGGCGCCGCCAACCACACCGTGGACGCCGCCTGCGCCAGCTCCCTGGCGGCGCTGCGCTCGGCCGTGGACGAACTCCTCAGCCGCCGGGCGGACGTGATGCTCACCGGTGGCTGCGACGCGGACAACGCCATCGTGTCGTTCATGTGCTTCAGCAAGACCCCCGCGCTGTCCCCGAGCGAGCGGGTCCGCCCGTTCGACGCCGAGTCCGACGGCACCCTGGTGGGCGAGGGCATCGGCGTCCTGGTGCTCAAGCGCCTCGCGGACGCCGAGCGGGACGGCGACCGCGTCTACGCCGTCCTGCGGGGGCTGGGCAGCTCCAGCGACGGCAGGACGGGAAGCATCTACGCGCCCTGTGGCGAAGGTCAGGTGGCGGCGCTGCGCCGGGCCTACCACGACGCCGACTGCCCGCCCCGGACGGTCCAGTTGATCGAGGCGCACGGCACCGGCACCCGGGTGGGTGACGACGTCGAGCTGACGGCTCTGCACGAGGTGCTGTCCGGGCCGCCGGAACACCACTTCACCGCGGTCGGCAGCGTGAAGTCCCAGATCGGCCACACCAAGGCGGCGGCGGGCGCCGCGGGCATGATCAAGGCGGTGCTGGCCCTGTACCACCGGGTGCTGCCCCCGACCATCAACGTGCGCGAGCCCCACCCCCGCACGACGCGCGAGGACAGCACCCTGTACCTGAACACGCACGTCCGTCCGTGGGTGCTCGACCCGTCCCGCCCGGTGCGCCGGGCCGGGGTGTCGTCGTTCGGCTTCGGCGGGGTGAACTATCACGCCGTCCTGGAGGAGCACACGGGCGGCGGCGAGGACCGCGACCACCCGCTGCACGACACCCCGGCGACGGCCCTGTGGCACGCGCCGGACCCCGAGGAGCTGCTGCGGCGTCTGGAGCGGGGCGACGCCCCCGATCGTGGACCGGCCCCGGCCGGGCACCCCCGCATCGGCTTCGTGGCCACCGGCGAGGAGGAGTACGACGAGCTGCTCGCCATCGCGGTGGACCGGCTGCGGCGCGGCCGGGACCTGCCCCACTGGCGGCACCCCCGCGGCGTCCACTACCGTGCCGCGGCGCTGCCGGCGGAGGCGGGCGTGGGCGCCCTGTTCGCCGGGCAGGGCAGCCAGTACGTGGACATGGGGCTGCGCACGGCGCTCGCCGTCCCACCCGTCCGGGCCGCCTTCGACGAGGCCAACGCCCTCTTCCCGGTGGGGGACAGCCTCGCCGGGGCGGTGTTCCCGCCGCCGGTGGCGGGTGGGCCGGACACCCCGCAGGAGCGGTTGCGGCGCACCGGACACGCCCAGTCGGCCATCGGGGCCCTGTCCATGGGGCAGTACCGGTACCTGCGCACGATGGGCTTCGCCCCGCGGGCCGTCCTCGGGCACAGCTTCGGGGAGCTGACCGCGCTGTGGGCGGCCGGCGTACTGGACGACGAGGCGTTCACCCGGCTGGCCCGCGCCCGCGGGCGGGCCATGGAGCTGCCGGCCGGCGAGGACGCCGACGCTGGGGCGATGCTCTCGGTCGAGGTGTCCTCCGCCGGGTTGGACGCCCTGCTGGGCGAGGTCCCCGGACTGGCCGTCGGCGCGCGCAACGCCCCGGACCAGTACACGCTCGCCGGGCCGACCGCCGCCGTCCTGCGGTGCGCCGAGCTGTGCGCGGGCCGCGGTGTGCGGGCGAAGCGGCTGGAGGTGGCCGCCGCGTTCCACACGCCGCTCGTCGGGCACGCGGCCGAGGCGTTCGCGGCGGCCTGCGCCGAGACCCGTTTCGCCGCGCCGGCCCTGCGGGTGCACTCCGCGACGGCGGGCGCCGCGTACACCGGGGACGCGGACGCCGATCGCCGCACCCTGGTCGAACAGCTGCTGCGGCCGGTGGACTTCGCCGCGCGCCTGGAGGAGATGTACGCGGACGGGGTGCGCGTCTTCGTCGAGTTCGGGCCCCGGCGGACGTTGACGCAGCTGGTGGAGCGGACGCTGGGCGACCGCGGGGTGGAGACGGTCGCCTGCGACCGCGGTCCGGGGACGGACGGCGCCGCCGCGCTGAAGGAGGCGGCGGTAAGGCTGGCCGTCCTCGGGGTCCTGGAGTCCGTGGCCGATCCCTGCGCCCAGGTCGCACGGCGGAGGAAGGCGCGGCCGTCGAGGGTCGCACGGGTGCTGGAGGGCCCGATGTTCGCGATGGGGGCGCTCCGCCCGGCGCACGAGGAACGGCTCGCCCGGGACACCGCACGGGCGGCCGCGCCCGCACAGCCGGACGGCGGCGTCCCGCCGGTGGGCGCCACGATCGCCGCCCCGGCGGCGCCGGACGATCCGCTGGCCCGGGCGGCGGCGGAGCACCTGGCGGCGCACGCCCGGTACCTGGACGGCCAGTTGCGCACGGCCGAGGAGCTGACGGACCTGCTGCGGCGGGGCAGCCGGGGCGAGGGGATCGACGCGACGCTGGCCGCGGCCGTCCACACCGTCGCGGAGCACAGCATGGCGCTGGGGCGGACGCACGAGCGGGCCGGTGAGGTCGTGTCCCGTCTGCTGGGCGTCCCCTCCGACGGCCCCGCCGGGGAAGACGCCGGGGTCGAGCCACCGGCGCCCGCCTCCCTCCGCTCCCCCGCCGACGCGTCCGAGCACCCCGCCGCCGAGGAGGCCGCGGCGCCGGCGCTGCCCAGGCAGCCCGGCCCACCCGGCGCACGGCCCACGGCGGA
This sequence comes from Streptomyces sp. NPDC100445, assembly GCF_044759735.1. Classification (NCBI taxonomy): domain Bacteria; kingdom Bacillati; phylum Actinomycetota; class Actinomycetes; order Kitasatosporales; family Streptomycetaceae; genus Streptomyces; species Streptomyces sp. NPDC100445. The sequence continues at coordinate 323,870 of NZ_JBIVZV010000011.1, forward strand.
CGACGAGCCGGCACCGCCGCCGGCCAGGTCCGCCCTCGCGGAGCTGTGGACGGCGGAACAACGCGGCACCACCGCCCCGGCACCGGCGGCGCCGCCCGGCGAGGTGGACCTGGCGGAGCTGGAACACGTCTGCCGCACCGTCGTCGCGGAGAAGACGGGCTACGACCTCGACATGATCGAACCCGGCATGCACATCCAGGAGGAGCTGGGCATCGACTCCCTGAAGCAGGTGGAGATCGGCGCGGAGATCTGGCGCCGCTACCCGGCCATCGGCCGTGACGAGCTGTACCGCTTCACCGAGGCGCGGACGGTCGGCGACCTGACGGACCTGCTGCGCAGCGTCATCACCCGGACGGAGGCGCGGTCCGAGCTGGTCATCACGCCGATGAGCGCCGACGTCGGCCCCACCTTCGTGACCCTGCGGCGGCTGCCGCCGGTGGACGTCTGCGCCGGTCTCTACCCGGACCGGCCGTCCGCGCTGCTGCTCGACGACGGCGGCGAGCTGGTGACCACGCTGACAGAAAGCCTGTCGGCGCTCGGCTGGCGGACCCGGCGGCTGTCCCTGCCCGGCACCGCGCCGGCCGGCGGCCCGGGCCCGGCGGACCACTTGGGGCTCGCCGACTGGGAGGAGGGGAGCATCTCCGCGCGCCTGGCGGAGCTGCTCGCCGACGAGGTGCGGGTCGACCTGTGCGTCCTGCCGTTCAGCCGGGACGCGGAGACCGACGCGCGCCTCACGACCCGCCGGCTGTGTCACGCCGTCCTCATCGCCAAACACGTGCTGCCGCGCCTGGGGTCGGCGGCCGCGGGCGGCACCCGGGCCGCGCTGGTCTCCGTCACGCAACTGGACGGCGCCCTCGGCCAGGCCGGCACGGACGGTGACACCGTACGGGCACCGGCCGCCGGCCTCGGCGGGCTGGTGAAGGTCGCCGCCCTGGAGGCCCCCTCCCTGTTCTGCCGTGCGCTGGACCTCGCACCCGGGCTGGACGCCGAGCGGATCGGCGCGGCGTTCGCGGCGGAGATCGCCGACCTGGCGACGGATGTGCACGAGGTCGGCCTCGACGCCGACGGCGGACGCCGCACACCGGTGCTGTCCCGGACACCGGCGCCCCCGCAGCCCGCCACCGGCGACGACACCGGCCTCACCGGGGACGACTTCCTGCTCGTCACCGGCGGCGCGGGAGGGATCACGTCCTGGTGCGTGCGGGCCCTGGCCGCCCGGCACGCCTGCGGATACCTCCTGCTGGGCCGGACCCCGCTGGAGGACGAGCCCGCCTGGGCCGCCGGGCTGCGCACGGAGGACGACCTGCGCGGGGCGCTGGCGGACCGCGCCCGGGCGGCGGGCGAGGACCCGCGGGACCCGGCGACCGCCGCCGGGATCACCCGGCGCGCACGCCGGCTGCTCGGTGGGCGCGAGGTCCGCGCCACGCTGGACGCGCTGCGCGCCGTCGGGGCCGAGGCGCACTACGTGTCGGCGGACGTCCGGGACGCCGCACGGGTGGCGTCGGTCCTCGCGCCGTACGCGGCCCGGATCACCGGTGTCGTCCACGGAGCCGGGGTGCTCGGCGACCGACCGCTGCGGGACGCCGCCGCCGACTCCGTCGCCTCGGTGGTGGAGACCAAGGTCGGCGGACTGCACCACGTGCTCGACGCGCTCGACCCCGGCCGGCTGCGGCACCTGGTGCTGTTCAGCTCCGTCGTGGGCATCTGGGGGAACCTGCGTCAGAGCGACTACGCGCTGGCCAACGAGGCGGTGAACAGCCTCGGCCGCGCCTTCCAGGCCGCTCACCCCCGCTGCCGGGTCGTGTCCATCGCGTGGGGCCCCTGGGAGGGCGGCATGGCGGGCCGCATCCACGAGGTGTTCGCGAACGCCGGGGTCCCGGTGCTCACCCGGGAGCAGGGCACCGCCCACTTCACCGACCGGATGGCGCCCGGTGCCGGACGGAACGGGGTCACCGTCGTCGGGCCGACCACCCCGTTCTACCGCAGGGTCGAACGGCTGCCCGCGGGCGGCCGGAGCGCGCTCCGCACGGTGACCGGTCTCGGTGCGGAGCCGGTCCTGCGCGACCACCGCTTCGCGCGGGTGCCGGTCCTGCCCATGACGGCCGCGGTGGGGTGGGGCGTGCACTGCGTCGAGCGGGCACTGGGCGGCGTGCGTCCGGTGACCGGCTGCGAGGACTTCGACATCCCGCGCGGTGTCCTGCTCCCGCCGGGCCACCAGGAGCACTTCCGCGTCGACCTCTTCCCCCAGGACGACCCCGCGGCCGTCGCCGTGCACGTGTCCGATCCCGGGCCGGAGGGGAGACGCCGGTACGAGGGCGTGTTCCGGCAGGTACCGCCGGGCCCGGCACCCCGCGTGGTCCTGCCGCCGTACCGGATCGACACCGCCGCTCATCCCGCGTACGGCGACGGGCGGCTGTTCCACGGGCCGACGCTGAGGGGCCTGCGGAACGTGCTGGCGCAGGAGCCCGGCCGCGCGGTGCTGGCCGCGCGGTTGGCCGAACCCTGCCTGGCCGACGGCGCCTATGCCGGACAGCTCTACCGTCCCGCGACGGCCGACCTGCTGCTCCAGGCCGCCCTGGTCACCCTGGTGCCCGAGCCCGGCGGCCCCCGGATCCCGGTTCCCGTCGGGTTCCGGCGCCTGGAGATGTTCACGCCGCTGCCGGACGACGAACCCTTCGCCGTCGTGGTCGAGGTCCACGACGACGGGGCCCATCCCCTGTTCGGCGAGTGCACGCTCACCGCGGCCGCCCCGGACGGCCGGGTCCACCAGCGCTGGACCCGCGTCCGGCTGCTCTGGGCGGCCCCCGAGGCCGTCGCGCGGAACGTCGAGAGGCACGCGGCGCCGGCCCTGTCCGGCCACGGACGAGGAGGACAGTGAGCATGGACCACTTGGTCTTCGAGGGCACCCCGATGGTCCTGCCGACCGGCGCGCCCGGTACCGCGCGCGCCGTGCCCAGGAGCTCCTGGACGGAGCCGGCCCCGCCCGGACCCGCCTCGGCCGCACCGGCCGGGCCCCCCGGGTCCGCCGACCGGACGGCCGTACCCACGGCACCGCCGGCCGCGACCGGCCGTCACCTCGACGCGGCCACTCTCGCCGTGTGCCTGGCCGAGCGGATCCAGCGGGCGCACCGCCAGGTCCTCTCCGCGCACCGGGCGGTCGACGCCCGGCTGCTCCGGCGGGCCGCCGCCCCCCTCACCGGAGCCGCGCCCCGGGACGGCCGGCGGCCCGGCGCGCCACGGTCCGGCGTCCCCACCGCCCCGCCCGCGGCCGAGGAGGCCCGATGACCACGGCGACGACCGCAGCGCGGGACAGCGCCGACGGTGTGGTCGGCCTCGAACCCGACGAGGTGTACCGCGTCCTCGCCGACCTCGACAGCCCGTGCTACGCCGTCGGCGACGGGCACCGGGTCGGGATGACGCCGCACCCGCCCGGACCGGGCAGCGGGTGGACGCTCCTCGCGGCCGCGCCCCCGCAGCCGCCCGAGCGGCTCGGCTCCTCCGACTTCCGGCGCCGGCACGGCGTGCGGTACGCGTACATGGCCGGCGCGATGGCCGGCGGCATCGCCTCCGAGGAACTGGTGCTGAGCCTGGCCCGGGCCGGTCTCCTGGCCTCCTTCGGCGCCGCCGGCCTGCCGGAGGACCGGCTGGACCGGGCGCTGGCACGGCTGGCCCGCGCGCTCGGGGACACCGCGACGCCGTACGCGTGCAACCTGATCCACCAGCCCCTCTCCCCGGAGCGGGAACGCGCCTGTGTCGACGCCTGCCTGCGCCACCGGGTGCCCTGCGTGGAGGCCTCCGCGTTCGTCCGGCTCACCACCGACCTGGTCCGCTACCGGCTGACCGGGCTGCGGTCCGACTCCGGCGGCGGGGTGCGCGCCGAGCACCGCGTGGTCGCGAAGGTCTCCCGGGAGGAGGTCGCGGAGCTGTTCCTGCGGCCGGCGCCGGAGGAACTCGTGGCGGACCTGCTCGCGCGGGGGCAGGTGACACGGGCGCAGGCCGAACTCGCCCGGCACGTCCCGATGGCCGACGACATCACCGTCGAGGCCGACTCCGGCGGTCACACCGACCGCAGGCCGCTGGTCGTCACCCTCCCCGCCGTCCTGCGGCTGCGTGACCGTGTCGCCCGTGAGCACCCCGCCGCCGGCCGGACCGGGATCGGCGCGGCGGGCGGCATCGCGACGCCGGAGGCGATCACCGCCGCCTTCGCGCTCGGAGCCTGCTACGTCGTCACCGGGTCGGTCAACCAGGGCGCGACGGAGGCGGGCACCTCACCCGGTGTCAAGGAGCTGCTCGCCCGGGCCGGTCTCGCCGACTGCGCCATGGCCCCGGCCGCCGATCTGTTCGAACAGGGCGGCACCGTGCAGGTCCTCGGCCGGGGGACCATGTTCGCCGGCAACGCCGCACGGCTGTACCGCCTCTACCGGGAGCACGCGTCCCTCGACGACCTCCCGGCGGCCGAGCGTCGCGACGTGGAGGAGCGGATCCTCCGGCGCCCGCTGGCCGCGGCCTGGCGGGACACCGCGGACCACCTGCTCGCCCACCATCCGGCCTGGCACCGCAGGGCCGAACAGGATCCCAAGTTCCGCATGGCCATGGTCTTCCGCTGGTACCTGGCGATGGCCAGCCGCTGGGCGATCTCCGGCGCCGAGGAACGCCGGGGCGACTGGCAGATCTGGTGCGGGCCGGCGATGGGGGCGTTCAACGGCTGGACCGCGGGCACCGCCCTCGCCTCGCCCGGGAACCGGCAGGTGGTGTCCGTCGCGGAGCACCTGATGCGTGGCGCGGCCTTCCACACCCGGGTGACCCACCTGCGGGGGGCGGGGCTGCGCCTTCCGGTCCGGTGCGCCGAGTACCGCCTGCCTCCCGTATGACCGCGCCCCGTCCGGTGACCGCCCCCGTGCGCACGGCCCGTGCCCCGGCCGTGCGGCACGACCTCCCCGCCCTTACGGAAGCACGGCTGATGACACCCATGAACGAGAGCCCCGTCCGGCTCCCCGGCCGTCCGCGGCCCCGCCGGCCGGGCGCCGGGAGGCAGCGACTTCGCTCCGCTGCTGCGGCAGGTGCGCTCCGCCGGGCTGCTGCGGCCGGCCGTGGCGTACTGCACGGCGGAGATCGTCGGCGACCGCGCGTACCTCGCGGTCCTCGTCACCGCCCTCGTGCGCCTGGGTCCCTCCTGGTGGGCGCTGTGCGTCGCCCCGCCGGCCGCCGTCTGGTCGGTGCGCTGCGCGTTCGTCGGGCACGACGCCGGTCACCGGCAGATCACCCGGAGCACGGCGGTCGGCCGCGCCGTCGGCCGCACGCACCTCGCACTGGCGGTGGGAGTGGCCTGGAACGGCTGGAACGACCGCCACCGGCGCCACCACGCCCACCCCAACGACAGCCGCCGCGACCCCGACGTCACGGACGGACCCCTCGCGTGGACCCCGGCGCGGGCGGCCGCGCGCAACCGCGCCGGACGCTGGGCGGCACGCCACCAGGGTCCGCTGTTACTCCCGACCGTGGCACTGGACGCCGCGCTGATCCGCGCCGCCGGGATCGCCCGCCTCGGCCGCCTCCCGCGAGGCGAGCGGGCCCTAAAGGCGGGGCTGCTGCTCCTGCACGCCGCCGGTTGCACCGGTGGGCTGGTGGCCGCGCTCGGCCCCCTGCGGGCCCTCGCCTTCGCCGCCGTCCACCAGAGCCTGCCCGGCCTGCACCTGGGCTGCGCCTTCGCCCCGAACCACAAGGGCATGACCATGGCCGACGACCTGCCCCGTGACCGTCTGGGGCTGCCCTACACGGAGGCCGGTCTGTCGAGTCGCTGCGCGAGGCCCGGGACCACATGGCGGCGGCCGGCCCGCCGCGGCGGTGACCGGTTCCCGGCGCCGGCCGGCCGCGGTGCCTCCTCACTGTCGGTGTTCACCGGGTATGGGCCGGTGTGGGCGAAGCGGCCGCCGGTGTTATTCAATGGGGTGTGCGGTGAGGGATCTCGGGGCCCCGCCGCACGGGTCCGAGTACCGGCCCCGGCGCTGTGCCGGGGATTGCCGAGAGAGCCGCATGGACTCCACACCCTCCTCCTCGTCCTCCTCGCCGTTCGAACTGGTCAGCGGGGCGCTGGGGCGCTACATCCCGCGCGGCGGAGCGTCAGCCGCCGCCGGGCCCGGCGGCGCGCAGGGCGACCGGACGGTCCGCGCGCGGGTGCCCGACGGCCCGGCGGACGACCGGCAGGACCAGATCCTCGGCGTGGTCAACCTGGACCGGGAGCTGAGGATCACCCGCTGCAACCTGGACGCTCCCGTGTTCGCGGGTCTGGACGCCGAGGCCGGCAGTTCCTTCGTCGACCTCCTGCCGCCGGGGGACGTGCCGACGGTGACCCGGCGGCTGCGGCAGGTCCTGGAGCTGGGGGAGGCGCACGTCGCCCGCATCCAGCGCCTGCGCCGGCGCGACGGGTCGGAGCTGGTGGTCTCGATGAGCATCCTGCCCGCCGCGGCGCCCCAGGAAGGGCTGACCGTCTCGGTGATCGCCATGGCGAGGAGGCTGCACCTGTACGCCGCCGAGACCGCGATCGGCACCTCGCTGGACATCGGTGAGACCGCCCAGTCGCTGGCGGAGTCCCTGCTGGCCTGGGGGGAGGTGGCCGCCGTGGACCTGGATTTCGCCGTGTGGACGGGCGAGGGGGTCACCGAGCGGGCGCAGGGCCGCATCCGGTTGCGCCGGGCGGCCCTGGTGCCGGACCGGGCATGGCCGGAGGGTTACGTGACGCCGGGCGACGACCTCCCGGGGGACGCGAGTCGCCTGCTGGCGCAGGCGGTCCGCCGTGACGACGCCCCGCAGGCGATCGTCATACCCGACCGGGAGACGGTGGAGCGGGTGCTCGGCAGTCCGCGGGTGATCCGTGCCCTGGTCCCCGGTGACCGGGCGGCGAGCGTGGCGTGCATACCGCTGGTCCTGGACGGCACCCCGCCCGTCGTGCTGGGCGTGGCGGAGGTCTGGCGGCGGGTGGACCACCCGTTCCGCGACAGCGAGCTGCTGGACCTCCAGGAGCTGGTGGCCAGGACCGCCCACCACGTCGACCTGGCCCGTCAGCACCAGCGTGAGCACACGCAGGTGCTGGCGCTCCAACGCCGGCTGCTGCCCCGCACCGGCGGCGGCACCGTCGAGATCGCCAGTGTCTACCACCCCGCCACCCCGGACAGCGCGGGTGTCGGCGGCGACTGGGTCAACAGTTTCCCGCTGCCGGACGGCCGTACCGCGCTGGTCGTCGGTGACGTCGTCGGACACGGCCTGGGAGCCGCGGCGACCATGGGCCAGCTGAGCATGGAGGCCCGCGCGCTGCTGTCGGCGGGGCTGGCGCCCGACGAGGTGCTGGAGCACCTGGACGAGACCGTGACCCTGCTGGACGACGCGGAGTCCGGGCTGGCGGCCGGCTACAGCGCCCTCGGCTCCACCTGCTGCATCGCCCTCTACGACCCGGTCAGCCACCAGGTGGCGCTCTCCAGCGCCGGCCACCTCCCGCCGGTGCTGGTGCTGCCGGACGGGCGGGCGGGTCCGCTCGCGGTCCGGCCCCACCCGGGTCTGGGTGCCGAGTTCGCGCTGCGCGAGCCGTTCGGCGTCCACGTGTTCGACACGCCCCCGGGCTCCCTGCTCGCCCTCTACACCGACGGCCTGGTGGAGGATCCGGCCCTGTCGATCGACGAGGGGATCGGCAGGCTCGCGGACGCCGTGTCCACGGTGCACCCCTGGGACGCCCTGGAGCGGGCCGCGCGGCACGTCGTCGCCACGCTGACGCCCCCGGGCCGGCGCGACGACGTCACCCTGCTGCTCGCGCGCGTGCTCGGCTACCGCAAGGGTGACACCGTCACCTGGCGGCTGCCGGCCCGCGACGACGCGCCCGCCCGCGCCCGCGCGTACGTCTCCGCCCTGCTGCACCGCTGGCGGGCCAGGGAGGACACCCGGCACGACGTGCCGCTGCTGGTCGACGAGCTGGTGACGAACGCGGTCCGGTTCGCCACCGGTCCCATCACGGTACGGCTGATCAGGACCGGTCACGGCCTGCTGTGCGAGGTGGGTGACACCGGCAACGGCAGGCCGCGGCTCAGCCGGGGCGGTCTCCTCGACGACGGCGGGCGCGGCCTGCACGTCGTGCACCGGCTCACCACCCGGTGGGGGGTGCGGTGGACGGACACCGGCAAGGTGATCTGGGCGGAGATCGCCAGGTGAGGCGGTCGCGGGGCGAGACGCGGCCGGCGGTGGGCCCGTGCTACAGCCACTCCCCCTGGAGGGCGGTGGCGGTGAGGCCCGGTGCCGCCGCGTACAGGACGGCGCGGCTGCCCGGCTTCTGCCCGGCGTCGTGCGCCCGCCGCAGGATGTCGAACACGGCGGCGCCTCCGCGGTTGCCGCTGGTGTAGCTCTCCCGGCTGTGCTTCAGCAGCCCCGACGGCCACGCCTCGGGCATCGTCTGCTCCATGTACTCCAGCACCCGGGTGCCGCCGGGGTGGGCGAGCAGCACGTCGGGGTGCCAGGAGTCGGGGTCGTCCTGGTAGCGGACGCGCAGCCACTCCCACATGGCGGTGACCGTCTCCTGTACGGCGCGCGGCCCGCGCCGGTCCATCACGAAGTGGGTGCCGTCCGCCCGGGTGTCCAGGCGGTGCAGGTCCTGGGTGCCGGGCAGGGTGTGGTGCCAGGCGGCGTCCAGCCGCAGCACCGACTCGGGCCGCGGGCGGCCGGTGACCACCGCGGCGACCGCGGTGTCCGCGAAGAGCAGCCGGACGATCAGGGATTCGAGGGTGTCGTCCGCGGGCTGGTAGGTCGTGCTCAGCGCCTCCGAGATGACGACCAGGACGACCCGGTCGGGGTCCGCGGCCACGAGGTCGGCGGCCAGGGCGAGGGAGCGGGTCCCGGCGACGCAGGCCCACTGCGTGGCCGGCAGCAGCATCGCGTCGCCGCGCAGCGGGAGCCTGTTGGCGAGGGCGATGTCGAGGCCCGGCAGTGCCGGGGTGGTGGAGTGACTGGTGATCAGGCAGTCGACGTCCGCGGTGTCCAGCCCGGCGATCTGGAGGGCTCCACGTGCCGCGCGCTCGCCGTAGGACCGTACGGCCTCCCAGGCGGGCGCGGTGCGTTCCTGGACGGTCTGCGGCGCGGGGGCCGCCTCCAGGGCGGCGATCACCCGGTTCACGTCCTGCTCGGTGAACCCCTCGCGGGTCAGCGCCTGTTGGGCGGGGCCGACGCCGATGTCACGCAGGCCGCCGCCCTTGCCGGGTGCGACGGCGGTCTCCAGCGGCAGCATCCAGCCGCGGGTCTCGATGCCGGTGCCGGCCGCGATGCCGTCGATCCGCGGCGCCCACGCCGCGTGCGGGTGCCGGTCGCGCACCTCCGCCACGATCTGGCTGGTCTTCACGGCGTGCTCGCCGTGTATCACGGCGGGAGGGCACAGGTAAGCGGCCATGATGGGCACCTTTCCGGGGGGAACGGGGGACGGGAGGGGACGGTCACGAGGCTTGCGCCATGGGCCACTTGGGAAGCGGGTGCCCATGCCGGGGGGCTCCACTCGGGGAGCCGGCGTCCCCACCCCAGCATGGAGCCAAAGGGACATATCCGCTGTGATTCAGACAACTTGGGCGCCCATCAGGGGCGTGATACGGCACACATCACCGCGATGAGGATCTTTTCGGGACAGGACGGAGCTGACCCGTCCTCAACTGCGCGGCGGCCTGCCGAGGCGTTCGCGCCGGGGCGGGGGAAGCGCGCGGCCCCCGCCCCCGGCGCGTCGCGCGCCCGGGAGCGCGCCGCGGGGGACGGGGGCCGTATCGGCGGGCCCGCCCGGACTTCAGAGCCTGCTCGTCACCCGGGCCCGCGGACCCGCGTCCGGCAGGGAGACGGCCACCGCCCTGTCCACCCTGTTGCCCGTGATCGTCATGGCGTGGGCGACTCCCCCGGCGTCCATGATCGGGCCGCCGGAGTCACCCTGGTCCTGGATTCCGTTCCCCCGGACGAAGCGGAAGCGCCGCACGGCGATCTCGTTCACCTGCTGCTGGTCGGGCCTGACCGTGCACACCGCCGGGCGCGACGGGAACCGGCCGCCGGCCCCCAATCCTCCAGGACTCGTGACGGCGGCCTACGGTCATGCTCCCCGGCGTCGCCCCGGGCAGCGCTCTTCGTGGTGAGGTGCCAGCTGTGGTTGATCAGGATGCCGCTGCACCGCGCCTGTGTGCCGGTCACCTTCATGATGTCCACGCGCACGGTGTCCCGCTGGCTATCAGCTCGGATCCGCGCACGGTTCTCCGGCCGTCGGACCGGCCGGGGCTCACCGGTCCGGCGCTCAGACCTTCTTCGCCACGTAGTGCCGGTAGCTGTCCACCGGCGGCATGAACTGCGACGGCAGTACTCCCATCCGCTTCAGCAGCTTGGTGGAGCCGCTGTCGGTGTAACCGGCGAAGGCGCCGCCGACGGCCTGCGGGCCGACCCGCTTGGCCATGTGACGCTGGACGGCGCCGACCCGCTGCTCGCGCAGCGCCTTGTGGAAGGAGCCGTCGGGCGACAGCCGCCGGTGGATGGCGGCCCGGACCTTGGGCGAGATGTCACGGTCGAGCACCCACTCCAGGCCGAGGTCCTTGCGCCGCAGCTCCGTCAGAAAGGCGTGCCGCTGCGTGGTGTAGAGGTCGACGTGCGTGAAGTAGCCCCCCGGCTTGAGGACCCGCGCCACCTCCCGGAGGAACTCCTCCAGCCTCGGGTAGTTGTGCGCGCTCTCGATGTTCACCACGACGTCGACCTCGCCGTCCCCGAACGGCAGGCTCTCCGCGTCGCCCTGGACGTAGCGCAGCCCCTTGCGGGACAGCGCGGCGTTCGCCCGGTTGACGGCCTGCTGCGACAGGTCGAGGCCCACCATGTCCTTCGCGTCGACCACGCGGGACAGGAAGTTCAGCCCCTCGCCCAGTCCGCAACCGACCTCGAGGACGAACCGGTCCGCGTAGTCGTCCAGGTCGATCGGCACCTCCCGGAGCGCGGCGAAGTACAGCTCCTCCGAGAAGCCGTCCGTGTCGTAGTCCAGGAAACCGGGGATGCGGGCGTTGATCTCCTTGGCCACCTGGTCGTCGTGGTAGCCCCAGTTCCACAGGATGCCCTTCTTCGACATCCGGGCCTGGAGGTCGTAGCTGGTGGAGATGTTCTTCTTGTGCACGCCCTCCTTGGCCTGCTGGCCGCCCTGGTCGTCCGTCAGGTTGATCTCGTTGACACTCGTGAACAGGCCGTACATGTCCTCGCGTGCGCCCATGGTCGGTGGTCCTCTCTCGTCGTGCTCGTCAGGTGGGTGAGCGTCAGCCGGCGGCCGGGGGCGGCGCCCCCAGCTGGTGCGCCAGGTCGTCCACGAGGGCGGCCAGCGCCTCCGGTCCGTGCGCCGCGCCGAAGACGGTGAAGTCGGGGCGCACCAGCACGGCCGTCGCACCGCTGTCCGCCAGGTAGGGCAGATACCGGTCCTCGATGTCGGTCACGGCCGTGTGACCGGGTGCGTGCGGTGGCGCGCCCGCGGGCAGGACGTGCGCACAGCGCGTGCCGAGGCCGTCGAGGAAGGCCCGCCGCCGGTCGTCCAGCACGGTCGCCGGGTCGGCGGCGGTGAGCAGGACGAAACCGAGGCCGACCACCTCGTCCAGCAGCCCCTCCCGGTCGGCGCCCGCCACCCGCGCCTGCGGGAACAGGGTGCCGGCGGGCGGCAGCGGCGTGCCGTCGCCGGCACGGTGGAGCAGTCCCTCGGTGAGCGGGATCGCGGTCGACATCGGCAGCGCGCCACCGCCGTCGCGGTCGCGGCCGGCCAGCATGATGGCGTCCCGGTCGGCGGCGGCCGCCGGATCGGTCACGCAGATCACCTTGCCGAGCTTCACGGACGTGGTGACGGCGTTGCGGACGTGGGCCCGGCGTTCGACGGTGTAGGTGTCGAGGACGGAGTCGTCGGCGAGGCCGCGCAGCACCAGGTCGAGTTTCCACGACAGGTTGGCCGCGTCCCGGAAACCGGAACACATGCCCTGCCCGGCGAAGGGCGGCATGAGATGGGCGGCGTCCCCGGCGATCAGCAGCCGGCCCTTGCGCCACTGAGCCGCCCAGCGGGCCTGGAAGGTGTAGACGGCGTGCCGTTCGAGGGTGGCGTTCTCGGGGTGCAGGGAGAACATGCCCAGCATGCGCCAGAGGGTGTCGTCCCGCTCCAGCTCCTCCAAGGTCTCGCCCGGCAGCCGCATGAACTCGTACCGGCGGTGCCCCGGGCCGGCCGAGACGGCGGTCCGGGGCCGTTGCGGGTCGCAGATCTGGAGGTTGTTGGGGTGGAAGTCGCGGGGCTCGTCCAGGACGACGTCGCAGATGAGCCAGTCGTAGAAGAACCCGAGGTCGGTCAGGGGACTCTCCATGGCCTCCCGGACGAAGCTGTTGGCGCCGTCGCACCCGACGACGTACCGCGCGGTGAAGCTGTGTTCCCGTTCGTCGCCGTCCTCGCAGACCACCTCGACGAGGTCGCCGCGGTCGTCGAGTTCCACGACCTCGCGCCCGCGCACCACCCGCAGGTCGGGGAAGTCGGTACCGCGCTCGATGAGCGTGGCCTCCAGGCCGGGCTGGTACATGGCCGTCGCCTGCGGCCAGCCGCAGTGGCCGTGCTCGGCGCTCTCCATGTGCAGCAGGGTCTCACCGGCCGCGTTGCGCCAGGCGTACTCCCGTGAGTTCTCACCGAACTTGTCGAGGAACGGCCCGATGCCGGCGGCCGCGAGGATGCGGGCCGCCTCGTCGTCGAAGCCGACCGCCCGCGGCATGGGGTAGGGCCGCGGCCAGCGTTCCACGACCGTGACCCGATGGCCGAGCCGGGCCAGGAGGATCGCCAGCACCTGACCGACCGGGCCGTAGCCGACGACGGCCACGTCCGTGTCGGCGGCGGCGGCCGTCCGGGGCCCGGCGCCACCGGCCGGTGTCCGCGTCGTCATCGCGGTACGCTCCCGTCCCGGCCGTTGCCCGAGCCGGCGAGGATGTCCTTCACCACGGCGTCGAACTCGGCCTTGTCGATCAGCATGCGGGTCGTTTCGTGTCCGTCCTCGACCCGCGTCAGCCGCCTGCCGGTGAGGACGACCTGCCCGTTGCCGGTGGCGCGACCCCGCAGCACGGTCCCGGCGAACAGCGAGTCCTTGACGATCCGTTCGACGGCGGTGTCCCGCGGACTGTCCCAGTCGGAGACGGCGCGGTCCGTCAGCTCGAACCGGTACACCGACCGCCAGTCCCCGGCCGCGGCCTTCCGCTCCAGCACGTGGTACGTGCCGTCCGTCCGGAGCCGGTAGGCGCAGCCGTACTGCTCCTGCACCTCGTCGGTCACCCGCAGCGGCTCCAGGTACGACGGGCCGGCGAAGCCCACGTCGACGAGCCAGCTCTCCCCGTCGAGCCGCACCCGGTTGAAGGTGTGCTCGAAGTCCGGCCCGAACCGGCCGTCGGGCCAGCGCTGGGACGCGGCCAGGATCGAGACGTCGTAGCCGAGTTCCGTCAGCAGCCGGCGGAACAGGCCGCTCAGGTCGTGGCACACGCCTCCCGCGCCACCGGTGACGATCGCCCGGAACGCCGCGTCGACGTCGATGTCGACGACGTTGCGGAACCCCGTGAAGCTCTTGATGAAGTCGCTGCTGTCGTAGGCCAGCGCCATCATGTGGTTCTTGTGCAGCACACGCAGTGTCTCGGCGTCGGGCTCGGGCACCTCGGTGAACCCCAGGCGCCGCAGGTAGGTCTCGACCTCGAACATCCGGCTACTCTCCCTCTTCCGGGCGGTCCCACTCGGACAGCAGTTCGCGCAGCCGCGAGACGGCCCGCGCACGCGCCGCGCCGTCGTGCAGCGCCGGGGTCAGCGCGAGCTCCAGCTTGCCGAACTCCTCCGTCACCGCCTCCGGGGTGATCGTCAGACCGGGCTCCAGGGTGTCCCGCATCAGCTCGGCGATCATGCCGGCGGTCGGGAAGTCGAAGATCAGCCCCGGCGCCAGTTCCAGTCCCGACACCCGGTTCAGCCGGTTGCGCAGCTCCAGGCCGGTCAGCGAGTCGAACCCGATGTCGAGGAGGGCGACCCCGTCCTCGACGACGCCGGAGCCCGTGGCGTGCCCCAGCACCTGCGCCGCCTCCGCCAGCACCAGGCCGGTCAGCGCCGCCTGCCGTTCCGACGGCGACAGGGGCAGCAGCCGCGACCGCAGCGCCGTACCGTCGTCCCCCACCCGCTCGGCGCCCGCGTCGGTCGCCCGCTCCGGGGCGTCGGCCTCGGGCAGGGCCCGCAGCAGCGGACGTGCCCTGGCGACCGTGTAGGACGGCGCGAACCGTGTCCAGTCGATGCCCGCCACCACGGCATGCCCCTCGCCGCTCGCCATGGCGCGGCCCAGCGCCTCGACGGCCAGCTCGGGCCGCATCAGCTCCACGCCCACCTCCGCGAACTCCTCGGCCACGGAGTCGTCGACCATGCCACCACCGGCCCAGGCACCCCAGGCCACGGCGGTCGCCGGACGCCCGCCGGCACGCCTGCGGTGCGCCAGCCCCTCGACGAAGGCGTTGGCGGCGGCGTACCCGCTCTGCCCCGCACCACCCCAGACGGCCGCCCCGGAGGAGAACACCACGAACGCGTCGAGGGTGCGGTCGGCGAGGAGTTCGTCGAGGTGTACGGCACCGGCGACCTTCGCCCGGCCGACCTCGGCGAACTCCGCCACCGTGCTGTCGGCCAGCTTCCACGGCTCCTGCGCGACCCCGGCGGCGTGGAAGACGGCGGTGACCGGCCGGTCCGACGGCACTCCCGCGATCACCTCGGCGAGCGCCGTCCGGTCGGTGACGTCGCAGGCCACGACGGTGACGCCGGCGCCCAGCGCGGTCAGTTCCGCCTCCAACCGCGCCGCGCCCGCCGCGTCCGGGCCCCGCCGGCTGAGCAGCAGCAGGTGCCGCGCGCCCCGGGCGGCGGCCCAGCGCGCCACGTGCGCGCCGACACCGCCCGTGCCACCGGTGACGAGCACCGTGCCGCGCGGCGTCCAGGCCTCGGCGGGCCCGGTCCCGTCGCCCGGGGCAGCGGAATCCGCGCGGACCAGGCGACGCCCGTACGCGCCGTCGGCCCGGATCGCCACCTGGTCCTCGCCATGCTGTCCGCACAGCACGGCGGCCAACCGGTCCCACGCGGCGGCGTCGGGCTCGGCGGCCAGGTCGACCAGCCCGCCCCACGTCTTCGGGTGGTCCAGGGCGAGTACGGTGCCCAGTCCCCACATCATCGGCTGTGCCGCGCTCACCACCTCCGCGTCCGCACGGACCGCGACGGCGCCCGAAGTCAGGCACCACAGCGGTGCGGTGACGTCCGCGTCGCCCAGAGCCTGCACGAGCGTGACGGTGGCGGCCGTACCCCGCGACAGCGTCGGGTGGGCGGGATGCGGCCGCTCGTCCAGCGCGAGCAGGGACACCACCCCGGCCGGTGTGCCGGGCTCGGCGTCGAGGCGGCCCCGTACGAGCTTCGCCAAGGCCTCCCGGTCCTCACCGTCCAGGTCCACGTCCACCCGCACGACACGTCCGCCGCGGGCGGTCAGCGCAGCACTCGTGGCCACCGCCGTCGCGTCGGCCTGTCCGGCGGGCACCAGCATCAGCCACCCGCCGTCGGCGACGGCGTCATCCGGCGCGAGCAGGTCCGCGAAGGGCTCCCAGGCGATCCGGTAACGCCAGTCGTCCAGCAGCGCCTGGTCCCGACGGCGGCGGCGCCACGATGACAAGGCGGGCAGCACACCGTCCAGGGCCGCAGTGTCGAGGTGCAGCGACCGCGCCAGCGAGTCCGCGTCACCGCTGTCCACGATCTCCCAGAACGCCGCGTCCACCGGATCGGTGACCGTCTCGGGAGCAGCCGGCCCGTCGCCCTCGATCCAGAACCGCCGGTGCTGGAAGGCGTACGTGGGCAGAGCCACCCGGCGAGCGCCGGTGCCGGCGAGGACCTGCTCCCAGTCGATCCCGGCACCACGGGTGTGCAGCCGTCCCACCGTGTGCATCAGGGCCCGGTCCTCCGGCACGTCCCGGCGCAGGGACGGTACACAGTCCTCCTCCACCATCCCGGTCAGGACTCCGTCCGGGCCCAGCTCCAGGAAGGTGGTGACCTTCTGGGCCTTCATGGCCTGGACGCCGTCGTGGAAACGGACCGTGCCGCGCACGTGGTCCAC
>NZ_JBIVZV010000012.1:0-68351 GCF_044759735.1 Streptomyces sp. NPDC100445
CCGCTCCACCAGCAGCGGCATCGCCTCCGAGGCCGTCACCAGCTCCCGCAGCGGAAACCGCTCCAACAGGGCCTCCACCTCCGGCGACAACGCCGCCGCCAGCCGCCAGGCGGCCGGGCGGTCCTCGTCCCTGAGGGCCGCCACGGCGTCCAGCACCGGCCGCCGCCGGTCCTCGGGCACCCCGGCCACCGCCCGCTCGTACAGCTCGGCGCCCTCGGCCAGGACCAGACCGGTGTCGATACCGGCCGGGATCTTGATGCGGGCGGTGTGCCGCCAGGTGGTGAGCGGGTCCGACCACGCCTCCACCGTGTACGTCCACCGGCCGGGTTCGCCGGCGGTGACGGTCGCGCCCCAGCGATCGGTGCCCGGGGCCAGTTCCCGCATCGGCGTCCACGGTCCGGCGCGGCCCGCCGGATCCCGCATCACCACGTTCGCCGCGACGGCGTCGTGCCCCTCGCGGAACACGGTGGCCGACACCTCGAACGACTCCCCGGTCACGGCCTTGGCGGGCCGGCGGCCGTGCTGGACCACGGGGCGCACGTCGAGAACGGGGATGCGGCCCACGGCGGTGGCCGCGGCGGAGGAGGGCCGCTTGCCGGCGGACGGCCCGGCGCCGGCGGCGCCCGCGCGCGCCGCGCTCTTCTTGCCCGTCGTCTTCTTCGCTGCTCCTGTGGACTTGCTGGTGGACGGTGCTGACGAGTGGTGCCTGGCGGGCATGACCGCTCCTGTCCGCGTCAACGTGGGTATGGGCGGATGGGTATGGGGAGGTGGGTCCTGCGGGTGGTGCCGCGTGACGCCTGTGGGACGTGTACCGGTGGAGCCTGCCCACCCTGTTCGGGTGGCCAACCCGGCACTCTCTTCCCTACCGACGCGTACGTCCACACACAAGACCGCCCCCCTTTTCTCCGAGTGCCCGGTGACCGGCTCTTGACGCCCCCCGACACCGAGCCGGTAAGTCCCCACCGACCGCGCGGTAACCACTACCGTCGAAGGTGACGACGAGACGCACAGCGCCGTGCGTCTCACCCCGCAACGCGCCCGAGGTGAATGTGAAGGCGATCCGTCGGTTCACCGTCCGTCCCGTTCTCCCCGACCCCCTGCGGCCACTGAGCGACCTGGCGCGCAACCTGCGCTGGTCCTGGCACGCGGAAACGCGCGACCTGTTCCAGTCCGTCGACTCCGCGGCGTGGGCCGCCGCCGGAGGCGACCCGGTGCGGCTGCTGGGCAGCGTGCGCCCGGCCCGGCTGGCCGAACTGGCAGGTGACCGGCGGTTCCTGCGCCGTCTCACCGCGGTCGCGGACGACCTCGACGACTACCTGACCGGCGACCGCTGGTACCAGGCACAGTCCGACGGCCTGCCCGCGGCCGTCGCCTACTTCTCCCCGGAGTTCGGCATCACCGCCGCGCTCCCGCAGTACTCCGGCGGCCTCGGCATCCTCGCCGGCGACCACCTCAAGGCGGCCAGCGACCTCGGCGTACCGCTGATCGGCGTCGGACTGCTCTACCGGCACGGGTACTTCCGCCAGACCCTCTCCCGGGACGGCTGGCAGCAGGAGCACTACCCGGTCCTCGACCCCAACGAGCTGCCCCTGACCCAGCTCGAGGAGGCCGACGGCACCCCGGCGCAAGTCTCTCTCGCCCTGCCCGGCGGCACCGCGCTGCACGCCCGGATCTGGCTGGCCCAGGTCGGCCGGGTGCCGCTGCTGCTGCTCGACTCCGACGTGGAGGAGAACGACCTCGGCGAACGCGGGGTCACCGACCGGCTCTACGGCGGCGGCAGCGAGCACCGGCTGCTCCAGGAGATGCTGCTCGGCATAGGAGGTGTGCGGGCCGTACGCACCTACTGCCGGCTGACCGGGCACCCGGCGCCGGAGGTCTTCCACACCAACGAGGGCCACGCCGGTCTCCTCGGACTGGAGCGCATCGCCGAACTCTGCTCCGGCGGGCTCGACTTCGACGCGGCGCTGGAGGCCGTGCGCGCCGGGACGGTGTTCACCACGCACACCCCGGTCCCGGCCGGCATCGACCGCTTCGACCGGGAGCTGCTCGCCCGGCACTTCGGCCCGGACGCCGAACTGCCCGGCATCGACGTGGAACGGATCCTGGCGCTGGGCAGGGAGACCTACCCCGGCGGCGAGCCGGACCTGTTCAACATGGCCGTGATGGGACTGCGGCTGGCCCAGCGCGCCAACGGCGTCTCCCTGCTGCACGGGCAGGTCAGCCGGAACATGTTCGCCGGGCTGTGGCCGGGGTTCGACGCCGAGGAGGTGCCGATCACCTCCGTGACCAACGGGGTGCACGCGCCGACCTGGGTGGCCCCCGAGGTGCTGCGGCTCGGCGCCCGGCAGGTCGGCTCCCAGCGCACCGAGGACGCGCTGAGCGTCGGCGGCTCCGAGCGCTGGGGCTCCGTCGCGGACATTCCCGACCAGGACGTCTGGGAGCTGCGCCGCACCCTGCGCGAGCAGTTGGTGCACGAGGTGCGGGACCGGCTGCGGGCGTCCTGGCGGCAGCGCGGCGCCGGCGACGCCGAGCTGGGCTGGATCGAGGGGGTCCTGGACCCGGACGTCCTCACGATCGGGTTCGCGCGCCGGGTGCCGTCGTACAAGCGGCTGACGCTGATGCTGCGCGACCCCGACCGGCTGACGGAGCTGCTGCTGCACCCGGAGCGGCCGGTGCAGATCGTGGTCGCGGGCAAGGCGCACCCGGCGGACGACGGCGGCAAGCGCCTGGTGCAGGAGCTGGTGCGGTTCGCGGACGACCCGCGGGTCCGCCACCGCCTGGTCTTCCTGCCCGACTACGGCATGGCGATGGCCCAGAAGCTCTACCCGGGCTGTGACGTCTGGCTGAACAACCCGCTGCGCCCCCTGGAGGCCTGCGGCACCTCCGGCATGAAGGCGGCGCTGAACGGCTGCCTCAACCTGTCCGTGCTGGACGGCTGGTGGGACGAGTGGTTCCAGCCCGACTTCGGCTGGGCCGTCCCCACCGCGGACGGCGCCTGCACCGATCCCGAGCGCCGTGACGACATCGAGGCGGCGGCCCTGTACGACCTGCTCGAACAGCGGGTCGCGCCGCGCTTCTACGAGCGCGGGCGGGGCGGGCTGCCCGACCGCTGGATCGAGATGGTCCGCCGGACCCTCTCCCGGCTCGGCCCGAAGGTGCTGGCCGGCCGCATGGTCCGCGAGTACGTGGACCGGCTCTACACCCCCGCCGCGCAGTCGCACCGCGCGCTCACCCCGGACACCGCCCGGGAACTGGCCGGCTGGAAGGCCCGGGTGCGGGCGGCGTGGCCGGGGGTGGCCGTGGACCACGTCGAGACGACCGCGACGACCGCCACCGCGGAACTGGGCACGGCCGTCGGGCTGCGGGTCCGGGTGCGGCTGGGCGAACTGGGTCCGGACGACGTCGAGGTGCAGGCGGTGTCCGGCCGGGTGGACGCGGAGGACCGCATCACCGACGCCACGGTCGTCCCGCTGAAGCCGGCCGGCGCCCCCGACCTGGAGGGCCGCCTGCTGTACGAGGGCCCGCTGTCGCTGGACCGCACCGGCCCCTACGGCTACACGGTCCGCATCCTGCCCGCCCACCGCCTCCTGGCCTCCGCCGCGGAACCCGGGCTGGTGGCGGTGCCGTCGCAGGAGGTGGTGGAGGGAGCCGGGGTGCTGCTCAGGTGAGCGTCAGTCCGCCGTGTCCGGGGCGACCAGGTTCCTGAGGACCGTCCCGCACCGGCGGGCGTACGCGTGCTGGAGGCTCCGGGTCGCCGGGCCGCCCGCGCGGGCGTACCACTTGGCGGCCCGGCTGAACGCGGCCACGGTGAGCCACACCGTGCCGTCGCCGGTGCGGTCGACCACGAAGGCCTCCTCGCCGCACTCGGGGTGACCCTCCAGGGTGCCGTAGGCCCAGCCGGCCCGGCGGGGTTCCTCGGCCGTCCACACGATGCGGCAGGGGGCCCGGACGAGGCCGGCCAGGGTGATCGTGACGTCGACGCCGGGGGCGGCGCGGGGAGCCGTGGCGTCGACGCCGACGCCGAGCGCGCGGTGCATCTCCCAGGTCAGGACCGCCTCGGCGGCCCGGTCGAACACCTCCCCGCCCTCGCCGAGCCGGGTGCGGACGAAGAGGGGGTGGAAACCGGGCGGGCAGACGGCCAGGTCGTCGCGTGTCGCGCCGACCGGCTCGTAGGTGAAGGGCGCCGAGGACATGGGTCACAAGGGTAGGGCGGCACCCGGAACGCTCGCGTTCCGGGTGCCGCCCTGGCGCGGCGCGGGGTGTGACTAGTTGACGTTCACGCCGGTCCAGGCCGCGGCGACGGCCTTGTACTCGGCGCTGGTGGAGCCGTACAGGGCGGACGCCGCGTTCAGGGTCGCCGTGCGGGCGGCCTTGTAGTTGGTCGTCGACGTCATGTACGTCGTCAGCGCCTTGTACCAGATCTGGAGCGCCTTGGCGCGGCCGATGCCGGTGACCGCGGCGCCGTTGTACGTCGGCGAGTTGTAGCTGACGCCGTTGATCGTCTTCGCGCCGCTGCCCTCGGACAGCAGGTAGAAGAAGTGGTTGGCGACACCGGACGAGTAGTGGACGTCCTTGTTGCCGACGGAGGAGGACCAGTAGTCCGCCGAGCCGCCGTCCTTGCTGGGCTTGTCCATGTAGCGCAGCGGGGAGCCGTCGCCGTTGATGTCGATCTTCTCGCCGATGAGGTAGTCACCGGGGTCCGAGGCGTTGTTCGCGTAGAACTCCACGCCGGTGCCGAAGATGTCCGAGGTGCCCTCGTTCAGGCCGCCGGACTCGCCGGAGTAGTTCAGGCCGGCGGTGTTGGCGGTGACGCCGTGGCTCATCTCGTGGCCGGCGACGTCCAGCGAGGTCAGCGGGTCGACGTTGCCGGAGCCGTCGCCGTAGGTCATGCAGAAGCAGCTGTCGTCCCAGAACGCGTTGACGTACGCGTTGCCGTAGTGGACGCGGGAGTAGGCGCCGACACCGTTGTTCTTGATGCCGTTGCGGCCGAAGGTGTTCTTGTAGAAGTCCCAGGTCTCCGCCGCGCCGTAGGCGGCGTCGGCGGCCGCGGTCTGGTCCGAGGAGGAGCTGGAGGCGGTGCCGGTGCCGAAGACGTTGGACGAGCTGGCCACCAGGGTGCCCGTGCCGGACGTCTTGCGGGCCAGGTTGTAGGTCTTGTGACCGCCCCGGGCGCTGTCGGTGAGCGTGTACGTCGAGCCCGACTGCGTGCTGTTGAGGGTGACCGTGCCCGAGTACAGCGTCTTGCCGGTCGCGTTCTCGATGCCCTGGTACTCGAAGAGCTTCTTGCCCGTGGCCGCGTCGGTGATGACGTGCAGCTGGTTGGGGGTGCCGTCGTCCTGGAGGCCGCCGACGACCGTCTCGTAGGCGAGGACGGGCTTGCCGGAGCCGGCCCAGATCACCTTGCGGGCGCCGTCCGCGGTGGTCTTCGCGGAGCCGAGGGTTCTGGCGGCGGACACCGCCTGCTTCTCGGCCTTGGCGGCGGTGATCTGAGGCTTGAGGGAGGCCGGCTTGACGGCCGCCTTGTTGGCCTTGGTCACGCCCTCGGTCTTGCCCGACTTGGCGGTGTGGACGACCAGGTCGCCGCCGAGCACCGGGAGGCCCGCGTAGGTGCGCTCGTACCGGGTGTGGACGGTGCCGTCGACGTCCTTGACGACGTCCTTGACGACCAGCTTCTCCTTGGCGCCGAGGCCTATGTGCCGCGCGGTCTCGGCGGCGCCGGCCTGTGCCTTCTGGATCAGGGTGGTGCGGGCCGCGGCGGACAGCGTGGTCGGGGCGGCGGCCAGGGGCTTGGCGGCGGCACCGGCCGGGGCGGCGCTGGCACCGGTGGTCAGACCGGTGGTGAGGAGAGCTCCGGCCGCGACGCCGGTGGCGATGGCCAGAGTGGTGCGCTTGTGACGCGCGTAGAGGGGGCTCACAGAAGCTCCTTCGTGGGGGAGTCCGGTCAGCGTGGGGTTACTGGCCGGAGAGTGTGGCGTTGAGAAGTTGCTGTGCTACTGCGGCGGGTGGAGAGAGAGTGACATCAGGGGCGCGTACATGTCAGGACCCTGAAGTGATGTTGGCCGAAAATCGACTGCCGGGTGAATGTTGCGACGATGTGAACGCATGCCGTCCGGAGGTCCGGCGCCTCCGGACGGCCTTGCTGCGCTGGGGTTGTGGCCTGCGGTTTACGGGAAGGTCAGCTTCCAGCTGTTGATCGTTCCCGTGTCGTACGTGGCTTGATCCTGTACCCGCAACTTCCACGTTCCGTTGGCCGGTTCCGCCGAGGCGTTGACCGTGTAGGTCTCGGCCACGTTGTCCGCCGAGTCCGAGGAGCTGAAGTTCTTCAGCCGGTAGGCGGTGCCGGACGGGCCGACGAGGTCGATCACCAGGTCGCCGCGCCAGGTGTGGGAGATGTCCACGCTCACCTGGAGGTTGCTCGGCGCGTTCCCGGTCCGGCCGGAGACGGCGATGTCCGAGGTGACGGCCGGCCCGTTGTCCGGGACCGCCACCGGGGAGGTGTTCTCGTACGACGTGCCGCCGCCGCCCCCGCCGCCGGAGCGCGCGCCGACCGCGACACCCGCCCAGGCGTCCTGCACCGCCTTGTACTCGGCGCTGGTGGTGCCGTACAGCTCACCGGCGGCCGCGAGGGTGCCGGTGCGGGCGCCGGCGTAGTTGGTCGTCGAGGTGAACTTCGTGGTCAGCGCCCGGTACCAGATCTGGAGCGCCTTGTCCCGCCCGATACCGGTGACCGGGAGGCCGTCCGCCGTGGGCGAGTTGTAGCTGACGCCGTTGATGACCTTGGCGCCGCTGCCCTCGCTCAGCAGGTAGAAGAAGTGGTTCGCGGGGCCCGACGAGTAGTGCACGTCGACGCCGCCGATGCCCGAGTACCAGCTGTCCTTGGACGAGCCGTCCTTGCTGGGCTTGTCCATGTAGCGCAGCGGGCTGCCGTTGCCGTTGATGTCGATCTTCTCGCCGATGAGGTAGTCGCCGACGTCGGAGGCGTTGCTCGCGTAGAACTCCACGCCGGTGCCGAAGATGTCCGAGGTGGCCTCGTTCAGGCCGCCGGACTCCCCGCTGTAGTTCAGGCCCGCGGTGTTGGAGGTGACGCCGTGGCTCATCTCGTGGCCGGCGACGTCGATCGCCGTCAGCGGCTTGGCGTTGCCGGAGCCGTCGCCGTAGGTCATGCAGAAGCAGCCGTCGTCCCAGAACGCGTTGACGTACGAGTTGCCGTAGTGCACCCGTGAGTAGGCGCCCACGCCGTTGTTCTTGATGCCGCTGCGCCCGAAGGTGTTCTTGTAGAAGTCCCAGGTCTCCTGGGCGCCGTAGTGCGCGTCGGCGCCGGCGGTGGCGGCGTTGGAGTTGGTCCCGTTGCCCCAGGTGTCGTTCGTCTGCGAGAACAGGGTGCCGGTGCCGGAGGTGCCGTGGTTGAGGTTGTACGTCTTGTGGCCGCCGCGGGCCCCGTCGGTGAGCGTGTACGTCGAACCCGACTGCGTCGTGGTCAGCGTGACCTGCCCGCTGTACTGCGTGTTGCCGACGCCGGTCTCGATGCCCTGGTACTCGTACAGCTTCTTGCCGGTGCGCGCGTCGGTGACGACGTGCAGCCGGTTGGGGGTGCCGTCGTCCTGGAGGCCGCCGACGACCGTCTCGTACGCCAACACGGGCTTGCCCGACGCGGCCCAGATCACCGTGCGGACGCTGTCCGCGGCCGACCGGGTCCCCCCGAGCGCCTTCGCCCGGCGCACGGCCTGCCGCTCGGCGGTGGCCCTCGGCACGGACGGGGTGAGGCCGGCCACCTTCGGCGAGGCGCCGCCGGCCCGGATGACCTCCATGGTCTTGCCGGTCCGCGAGGACTTCACGATCAGGTCGCCGCCGAGCACGGGCAGGCCCGCGTAGGTGCGCTCGTAGCGGGTGTGGAGCGTGCCGTCGGCGTCCTCGACGACGTCGCGCACGACGAGCTTCTCCTTGCCGCCCAGGCCTATGCCCCGGGCGGTGGCCGCCTTCGAGGCGTTCGCGTGCCGGATCAGCTCGGCGCGCTGGGACGGGGTGAGCCGGAGTGCCGTGTGCGCGGGGTTCGCCCGGCCGGCCCGCGGCGCGGCCGGGGCGGCGTCGGCGGCGCCCGCCTGGACGGCGGCGGCGAGCAGGGCGGCGACGCCCGCGAGGGCGACGGTGGCGGTGCGGCGGTGCGTGGTGGGGCGCAGAGTGTGGGAGGTGCGTCCGCGAGAGGAATTGCTTCTCAACACTGACTCCTTCTGCATGGCCGCGGGTCGCGCGGCCAGGGGAGACCGGACGGTGGGTGCCGTCGTCCGGGCAGAGCAGGCGTTACGCGAAAACCAGGTGCAGGTGCTGAGCCGGCTCACGCCGGAGCGCAGGAGCTGTGGGGCGGCTGTGAGTCGGTCTGGGAAGAGTGGCAGGAATGCCGCGACATGTCAGGAGCGCGTCACAAAGTTGGCCGGAAACAGTTCGTTGAACGGTGGTCCATGTTCGGTATGCGGAGCGTCGAGGCGGCGGGTCAGCGCCCGGCCGGTGTCCCGTGCCAGGTCCGCCACAGCGCCGCGTACGCCCCGCCGGCCGCCACCAGCTCCTCGTGCGAGCCGAGTTCGCTCAACCGGCCGTCCTCCATCACCGCCACCCGGTCCGCGTCGTGGGCCGTGTGCAGGCGGTGGGCGACGGCGATGACGGTGCGGCCCGCCAGGACCGCCGCGAGCGCGCGCTCGGTGTGCCGGGCCGTGGCCGGGTCCAGCAGGGCCGTCGCCTCGTCGAGGATCAGGGTGTGCGGGTCCGCCAGCACCACCCGGGCCAGCGCCAGTTGCTGGGCCTGCGCGCCGTCCGTCGGCCGGCCGCCCGCCCCCAGCCGGGTGCCGAGGCCGTCCGGCAGGCCCCGCACCCAGTCGTCGGCGCCCACGGCCTCCAGTGCCGCCCACAACTCGTCGTCACCGGCGTCCGGTTCGGCGATCAGCAGGTTGTCCCGGACCGAGCCCAGGAAGACGTGGTGCTCCTGTGTGACCAGTACCACCTGCCGGCGCAGCGACTCCGGTGCCAGATCGGCCACCGGCACCCCGCCCACCGTCACCGAGCCGGTGACCGGCCGGTCGACGCCCGCGAGCAGCCTGCTGAGCGTCGTCTTCCCGGCGCCCGACGGCCCCACCACGGCGAGCCGTTCCCCGGGGCGCACCGTCAGGTCCACCCCGCGCAGCACCTCCCCGCCGCGCCCGTAGGCGTACCGGACCCCGCGCACCTCGATCCGGTCGTCCGCCGGCACCCCGGACCCGTCCCCGCCCGAAGCGACGGACGCCCGCGCCAGCCCCTCCACGCGCGCGAACGAGGCTCCGCTGCTCTGGAGCTGCTCCACCCGCATCAGCACCTGGTCCAGCGGCTCGGCGAACTGCCGCAGGTACAGCGCCGCCGCCACCACCTCGCCCACCCCGGCCGCGCCCCGCGCGTGCAGCCACCCGCCGAGCAGCAGCACCCCGGCCACGGGCACGGTGTACGTCACCTCGACCGCCGGGAAGAACACCGAGCGCAGGCGCAGCGTGTACAGGCGGGTACGGCGGGACTCCTCCAGCGCGTCCCGGCTCGCCGCCGTCCGCCGCTCCCGGAGCCGGAACGCCTCCACGGTCCGGGCGCCGGCCGCCGTCGACGCGACGATCTCCGCGACCTCCGACGTGGCCGCGCCCTCGGCGAGATAGGCGTCCCGAGCCCGCCGCAGGTACCAGCGCAGCGCCAGCCCGACCGGGGTGAGGCACAACGCCCCGAACGCGCCCAGCAACGGGTTCAGCACGCACACCGCGCCCAGCACGAACCCCGCCTGCACGGCGTTGACCAGCAGGTCCGGGCCGACGTCCCGCAGCGTCGTGCCGACCGTCGCCACGTCCGCCGTGCCCCGCGCGGTCAGGTCGCCGGTCCCGGCCCGCTCCACCGCGGACGCGGGCAGCGCCAGCACCCGGTCGACGTACTCCTCGCGTACCCGGGCCAGCGTCCGCTCCCCGAGCCGGTGCCCCGCGTACCGCGCCCAGCGGGCCAGCAGCAGCTGCGCCGGCGCGCACAGCACGATCCACAGCGCCAGCCGGTCCACCGTGCCCACCCCGTGCCCCGCGCGCACCTCGTCGACGATCCGGCCCACCAGCCAGGGCCCGGCCGCGCCCGCCGCGGCCGCCAGCACGTTCAGCGCCAGCACGGCGGCGAACGCCCGCCCGTCGGCCCGCACCAGCCGCACCGCTGCCCGGCGCACGGTCGCCCGGTCCGCGACGGGCAGCGGCGTCCCTCCCGCCGTCATCGCGTGACCCCCTCGCGCACCCCGGACACCGGACCGCCCCCGGCGTCCCGTCCGCCCCCCGGGTCCCCCGCGTCTCCGGTGTCCGCTGTGTCCTCGGCGTTCCCGGTGTCCCTGGTGTCCCGCGCGACCAGTGCCCGGTACGCCGGTTCCGAGGCCAGCAGCCGCCGGTGCGGCCCGGTGGCCGCCACCTTGCCGTCGACCAGGAACACGACCGTGTCCGCGTGGTCCAGCACCAGCGGGGACGTCGTCGTGACCACCGTCGTACGACCCTCCCGGGCCGCCCGGAGCCGTGCGGCGACCGTCGCCTCGGTGTGCGCGTCCAGTGCCGAGACGGGCTCCACGGCGAGCAGCACCTCCGGGTCGGCCAGCAGCGCCCGCACCAGCCGCAGCCGCTGCCGCTGCCCCCCGGACAGGCTGCGGCCCTGCCCGCTGACCACCGAGTCGAGCCCGTCCGGCAGGCCCCGGACCACGTCCTCGGCCGCCGCCGCGTGCACCGCCCGGCGCAGCGACGCCCCGTCCACCGGGCGGGCGGGGGCCACCACCTCCCGCAGCGGACCCGCGAACAGGTCGGCCTCGTTCTCCGCGACGAGGACCCGCCGCCGCACCTCGGTCAGCGGGACCGCGTCGAGCCGTACCCCGTCCCAGATGACGTCGGTCGGCCCGTACCGGCCCAGCCGGTCCACCACCGCCGCGGCCTCGGCGGGCCGGGCGGCGGCCAGCGCCGTCAGCCGGCCCGGCACCACCCGCACCCCGGACGCCGGGTCGCGCAGTTCGGCCGGGCCGGCGGGCGCCGGCAGCGTGCCGGTGTCCGGTTCCGGTGCCAGTCGCAGCAGGCCGACCACCCGGCGCGCGGCCACCACGCCCCGGTTCAGGTCGTACATCATCTGCACGAAGAAGCCCACCGGGCCGACCAGGACGGCGACATAGCCGTACACCGACACCAACTCGCCCACGGTCAGCTGCCCCTGTGCGGTGAGCCGGGCCGCCGTCCAGGTCACCACGGCCAGGAACACGGTGGGCAGGCCGATCCCCAGCGCCTGCACCCAGCCGGCCACCGCGCCGACCCGGTACCCCTGGTCCCGCAGCCGCCGCGAGTCGTCCCGGAACGCGTCGGCGAACAGCCCCTTGCCGCCCAGCCCGTTCAGCACCCGCAGTCCGCCCGCGAGGTCACCGATGCGCGCGGCGAGCACGCCCTGCGACTCCCGGTACGCGCTCTCGGCACGCTGGAGCCGCGGTGTCAGCGGCCCGACGAGCAGCGCGATCACCGGCGCCCCGAGCAGCACCACCACGGCGATCGGCACGGACACCGACAGCAGCACCCCGGCCACCAGCGCGTACACCACGACCGCGCCGACGCCCGGCCCGACCACGGTCAGCGCCTGCGCGAGGGTCTGCACGTCCCCGACCCCGATGGTGACGACCTCCCCGGCCCCCGCCCGGCGCGGCAGCGCCGCCCCCAGCCGCACCACGTGCCCCACGACCACCTTCACCGTGCGGAAGTTGGCGTCCATCCGGATGCGGGTCAGCGTGCGGTGCCGCAGCGTGCTCAGCCAGGCGTTGACCGATCCGGTCACGAACATCACGGCGGTCCAGCCGGCCAGCACCCCCGTGCGCCCCGGGACCAGCCCGTCGTCCACGGCCCGCTGCATCAGGTACGGCTGCACGGCCATCAGCACCATCCAGGCACTGCCCAGCACCGCACCGGCCACCGACCGCCCCGGCTGGCACCGCACCAGCCACCACAGGTACCACCAGCCGCCCCGGACGTCGGCCGTGCCCGGATCCGCGTACGCGTCGATCATCCGTCCCCCGATGTTCTCCGGCTCGCCCACGCACCCGGTGCGGGCGGCGAACCCGGAAGGTACCGGCACCGCAGGGGCCGGCTCCAGCGAATATCAGCCGGTACGCCACCCCCACCCGCCCCTCCGCCCCCCGTCCGTCCCGCGTCCGGTGGAAACCCGGTGGGCGTTGTCGGTGGCGGTCCGTAGGCTCGCCCGTGATGCCCAAGACACCCGCAACCACCGAGGACCGGTCCGCGGTCCGGACCCTCCTGCGCCTGTGGCCGTACGTCCGCCCGGTGCGCGCCCGGCTGTTCACCGCCGCGTTCGTCGCGGTCGTCGCCTCCTGTACGGGACTGGTCATCCCGCTCGTCCTGAAGTGGCTGGTCGACGGGCCCGTCTCGGACCGGGACCCGGCGGGTGTCTGGCTCGGCGCGCTGATCCTGCTGCTGCTCGGCATCGCCGAGGCCGGCCTGTTCGGCGTCAGGCGGTGGCTGGTGGCCCGGCCGCTGTCGCACGTCGAGGCGGAGATGCGCGCGGACCTCTACCGCCGGCTCCAGCGCCTGCCCGTCGCCTTCCACGACCGCTGGGCGTCCGGCCAACTGCTCTCGCGGGGCACGACCGACCTCATGCTGGTCCGTCAGTTCCTCGCGTTTCCGCTGACGTTCCTGCTGGTCAACGCCGTGACCATCGCCGTCGGCCTGGTGATCATGCTGGTGCAGGACTGGCAGCTGGGCCTGGTCATCCTCGGCCCCGCCCTCCCCGTGACCTGGACCTGCGTGATCTTCGAGCGGCGGTACGCCCAGGTGGCGCGGCGCGCCCAGGACCAGGTCGGGGACCTCACCACGGTGGTCGAGGAGAGCGTGCTCGGCATCCGCATCATCAAGGGCTTCGGCCGACACCGCAGCCAGGCCCGCGCCTTCCGCGAGCTCTCGGGCACCCTGCGCTCCACCGAACTGCGCAAGGCGCGGCTGCTGGCCACCATCTGGGGCGTCATCGTCACGCTGCCCGAACTGGCCATCGGCGCGGCGCTGGTGCTGGGGGCGGTGCGGGTCGCCGACGGCGGGCTCAGCACGGGCACGCTGGTCGCCTTCCTCAGCACGGGACTCGCGCTGCGCTGGCCCGTGGACTCCATCGGCTTCATGCTGGCGATGAGCCAGGAGGCCGCCTCCGCCACGGAGCGCTACTTCGAGGTGATGGACGAGGAGCCGGAGGACCGGTCCGACGGGGCCGCCGCCCGGCCCGGGGTCCCCGCGGCGACGGGGCGGGCGCGGCCGGCCGCGGCCACGCGGGGACTGCGGTTCGAGAACGTCTCGTTCCGCTACCCCGACGCGCCCCCCGGCTCCCCGCCCCTGCTCACCGGCATCGACCTGCGCATCCGTCCCGGCGAGTCGATGGCCCTCGTCGGCGCCACCGGCAGCGGCAAGACCACCCTCACCGCCCTCGTCCCCCGGCTGCACGAGGTCACCTCCGGGCGGATCACCCTCGACGGCGTCGACATCACCGCCATGTCCCGGGAGGAACTGCGCACCAGGGTCGCCGTCGCCTTCGAGGAACCCACCCTGTTCTCCACCACGGTCGGCGACAACGTCCTGATGGGCGCACCGGACGGGGCGGGGGAGGCGGAGCTGGGCCGGGCGCTCGCCGTCGCCCAGGCCGACTTCGCGCACGCCCTCCCGCAGGGCACCGCCACCCGCGTCGGCGAACAGGGGCACAGCCTGTCCGGCGGCCAGCGCCAGCGCCTCGCGCTGGCCCGCGCGGTGGTCGGCCGGCCGGAGTACCTGGTGCTGGACGACCCGCTGTCCGCCCTCGACGTGCACACGGAGGCCGCCGTGGAGGCCGCGCTGCGCCGGGTCCTCGCCGACACCACCGCGCTGATCGTCGCCCACCGCCCGTCCACCGTGCTGCTCGCCGACCGGGTCGCCCTGCTCTCGGGCGGCCGGATCGCCGCCGTCGGCACCCATCACGAACTGCTGCGCGACAACGTTGAGTACGCCCGGCTGATGTCCGCGGACCCGGAGGACCAGCGATGACGACGACCGCCTCCGCCCCTGCCACGGGCAGCGACGACCCCGGCGCCCCGGCCGCCGCCGGCCCGGTCGACCCCGTCGACCAGGACGACCTCGCCGGCCCGCCCGGCGCCACGGCCGCCCTGCTGCGCTCGCTGCTCGCGCCCCGCAGGGGCCGGGCCGTGTTCACCGGGCTCCTGCTGCTGCTCCAGCAGGCGGCCACGCAGGTGGGCCCGCTGCTGGTGGCGTACGCCATCGACACCGCCGTACCCGCGTTCCGGGACGGCCGGCACGGCCCGCTGACCGCGGTGGCCGTCGGCGCCGCGCTGAGCGCCCTCGCCTCCGGGGTGCTCCAGTTCGGCTTCATCGAGCACAGCGCCCGGGTCAGCCAGGACGTGCTGCTGGACCTCAGGGGCCGGATCTTCCGGCACGCGCAGGCGCTGAGCCTGGACTTCCACGAGCGGTACACCTCCGGCCGGCTGATCTCCCGCTCCACCACGGACGTCGAGTCGCTGCGCGAACTCCTCGACGACGGCATCCAGGAACTGGTGACCGTCGTGCTGTCCTTCGTGTACATCGCGGCGATGCTGCTCTGGCTGGACCTCGGGCTGGGCGCGGTCGCGGTGGGCTCCTTCGTGCCGCTGTACCTGCTCGTCCGGCTCTACCAGCGGCGCGTGGGGCGGGTCTACCGGGCGCGGTCCACGGCGATCGCGTCGGTGATCGTGCGGTTCGTGGAGACGATGAACGGCATCCGGCCGGTGCGCGCGTTCCGGCGGGAGGCCGCGAACGACGCCGAGTTCACCGTGCTGAACCGGCGGCACGAACGCACCAACGGGGACGCGCTGCTGGAGATGGCCCGCTACGTGGTGGGCTCCCGGCTGGTCGCCAACACCGCGGTCGCGGCGATCGTCCTGTGGGGCGCCTACCGGGTGGCGTCCGGCTCGCTGGAGCTGGGCGTGCTGGCGGCGGCGGTGCTGTACCTGCGCCGACTGTACGACCCGATCGACCGGCTCGCCATGTTCCTCAACTCCTACCAGTCGGCCGCCGCCTCCCTGGAGAAGATCGCCGGGCTGCTGGCGCAGACCCCGTCCGTGCCGGAGCCCGAGCGGCCCCGTGAACTCCCGCCGCCGGCGGACGGCCTCCCGGGCCGCGAGGTCGTCTTCGACGGCGTCCGGTTCGCCTACCGCACCGGCGGCGAGGTGCTGCCCCGCTTCGACCTGACGCTGCCGGCCGGGCAGACGGTCGCGGTCGTCGGCTCGACCGGCGCGGGCAAGTCCACCCTGGCCAAGCTCCTCGCCCGGTTCTACGACCCCTCCGCGGGGCGGGTCCTCCTGGACGGGGTGGACCTGCGCGAACTGGCCGCGCCGGAACTGCGGCGCGGGGTGGTCATGGTGACACAGGAGGCGTTCCTGTTCTCCGGCACCGTCGCCGACAACATCGCGATCGGCCGGCCCGACGCCGGCCGGGACGAGATCGAGCGGGCCGCGAAGGCGATCGGCGCCCACGAGTTCATCACCGCGCTGCCCGAAGGCTACGACACCGACGTCCGCAAGCGCGGCGGCCGCATCTCCGCCGGGCAGCGCCAGCTGGTCGCGTTCGCCCGGGCCCTCCTCGCCGACCCGGCGGTGCTCATCCTGGACGAGGCGACCAGCTCGCTGGACATCCCCGGGGAGCGGGCGGTGCAGCGGGCGATGTCGACGGTGCTGCGGGGCCGTACCGCCGTGGTGATCGCGCACCGGCTGTCCACCGTGGAGATCGCCGACCGGGTGCTGGTGATGGAGCACGGCCGGATCGTCGAGGACGGCAGTCCCGCCGACCTCGTCGCCGGCACCGGACGCTTCGCCGACCTGCACAAGGCCTGGCGGGACAGCCTGGCGTGAGCGCCGCGCCCACCGTGCGGGTGCCGTCCGCCGGGCGCCGTCACGGCACTCCCAGCTCGAACAGCGCGTACCCCGCGTACGACCCGGAGGCGAGCGCCGCGATGCCGAGCAGCGTGCACAGCACGGGCAGGCTCAGCCGGCGCATCGCCGCCGCGAGCGGCAGGAACAGCGGGAAGCAGGGCAGCAGGTAGCGGGAGATGTTGGCGACGATCTGCTGGCTGCCGAGCACCAGGACCAACGTCAGCACGGTGTACACGACCAGCAGCGGCGGCGGGCGCAGGCGCAGCAGCAGCGGCAGCAGCGCGCAGGCGAGCAGGATGACGCCGACGGAGATGACGTCCGTGAAGGGGTACGCGAAGAGGTAGTCGAACTTGCCCACGGGCACGGACGTCAGCACGTCCCAGGTCTGCCTGCCGTAGTCGAAGCGGTGCGCCCAGGCACCCGACTGGAGCTTGAAGTACCCGCCCAGGTCACCCATGCGGTCGCCGACCCAGAGCAGGTAGCCGAGGAGTCCGAGCGGGGCCAGGGCGGTGGCGAGCAGCGGGCGCAGGGCGCCTTCCTCGCGGCGGCGCAGCGAGAGGAGCGCGGCGACGCCGAGCGCGGCGATCAGCGCGGCGGCCGTGGGCCGGTTGAGGCCGGCGGCGAAGGCGAGCACCCCCGCGGTGAGCCAGCGGCGGGCGAGGACGGCGTGGCAGGCCCAGACGGCGAGGGCCACGTAGAGGGAGTCGGAGTAGACCGCCCATTCGATGCCCGAGCCCGGCCAGACCGCCCACAGCCCGGCCGCCGCGAACCCGGCCCGCCGGCCGCCGAACCGTTCGGCGACGGCGTACACGCCGAGGGCGGCGGCGAAGGAGGCGAGGACGGAGACCAGCAGCCCGGCGCCGTACGAGCCGAGGCCGGTGACCGTCGAGGCCAGCCGGATCAGGGCCGGGTACAGCGGGAAGAACGCCGCGGAGTTGCCCTCCAGGGTGATCAGCCCGGTGGCGCCCGGGACCGGGACCAGCCTCGGGTCGTAGCCGTGCAGGGCGATCTGCTGGTACCACCAGCCGTCCCAGGTGGCCAGCACGTCCCAGGCGTGCGCGCCGCCGCCGAACCGGGGGTCGCGGGTGCGGTAGTCGCCGGTGGCCGACAGCAGGTACATGAAGGAGCAGAAACCGGCCAGTTTCAGCGCGCCGAACAGGGCGAGGACCGGCCCGTGACGGCGCGCTGCGGCCCGCAGCCGGGTCCCGGGCGCGGTGGGGGAGACCGCGGCCGCCGTCCCGGGCAGGGTCGCGGTCACCGGGTCACCGGACCGGGGCGGCGGCGGCCCAGGGCCCGCCGCATCCGGGCGATCCCCCGCAGGTCGGCCAGGGCGGTGGCGAGCAGGTCGACGCTGCTGTCGGGGTCGTCCACCCAGTCCACCGGGACCTCGTGGATGCGCAGGCCCGCCCGTTCGGCGAGGACCAGCAGTTCGGTGTCGAAGAACCACTCCCCGTCACGGACCAGCGGCAGCAGCCGCTCGGCGGTCTCCCGCCGCACCGCCTTGAACCCGCACTGGGCGTCGGAGAAGCCCACCGCGAGCGTGCAGCGCAGCAGCACGTTGTAGCAGCGGGAGATGACCTCGCGCTTGGTGCCGCGCACCACCTGCGCGCCCGGGGCGAGCCGGGTGCCGATGGCCAGGTCGGAGTGGCCCGAGATCAGCGGGGCGACCAGCGGCAGCAGCGCGGCGAGCCCGGTGGACAGGTCCACGTCGAGGTAGGCGAGGACGGGCGACCGCGACCCCGACCAGGCCGCCCGCAGCGCCCGGCCGCGGCCCTTCTCGGGCAGCCGCAGCGAGGTCACCTCCGGCAGTTCGCCGGCGAGCGAGGCGGCGATCGCCGGGGTGCGGTCGGTGCTCGCGTTGTCGGCGATGGTGATCCGGAACGGGTAGGGGAAGGTGTCCCGCAGATGGGCGTGCAGCCGCCGTACGTTCGGCTCCAGGTCCTTCTCCTCGTTGAACACCGGTACGGCCACGTCCAGGACGGGTTCGCCGGGGTCCGCCGGCAGGGGCGCGCACCGGGCTGCCGGGGTCGTCGCCGGCGGCCGGCTCGGTCGTATGTGTGTCACGTCATTCCCTGGGGTCAGCTGTGTCGGGCGTGCCGGGCACGCGGGGCGGGAGGCGCGGCGGGGTTAGCCGGCCGGGCCGGCCGTCGCGGAGGGCCGGTCCGTCGTCGTGGCGGACGTGCGGGCCGCCGCGGTCGCCGACGGCGGCCGGTACGTGGCGGTGGCCGTGCTCGTCGCCGTGGCCGTCGCGGTGTCGGACGGCGTGGGCGGGACCGTCGTCGGCGACCAGGTGGGCGGCGGCACGCTCGACGACCGCGACGACGTCGGCGTCGACGGCGACAGCGGGGTCGCCGGGGACGTCGCCGAGGGTGAGGGGGACCGCGACGGTGACGTGCTGGGGCCGGGCACCGGGCTGGTCAGGGGCCGCGGGTTCGGGGCGCTGGGCCGGTCGTCGGTGTGGCCGTGCGGCCACAGCAGCAGCCCCAGGCCGAGGCCGGCCACGGCCAGCGCGGAGCCGGCGGCCCGGCGCGCCGTGCGCACCCGGTGCCGGGCGCGCACGCCGGCGCGGAGCGCCTCCCGGTGCCGGGTCTCGAACGGCGCCGGCTGCCGGGCCTGGTGCATGAGCTGTGCCAGCTGCCGTTCGAAGAGGTCCCCGCCGCCCGTGCCCATCCCGCGGTCCGTCCCGTCGGAATCACTCGGGCCGTCGAAGCCGTCGAAGCCGTCGAAGCCGTTCATGCCGTTCCTGTGGTCCATGGGTCCCCCCTCACCCCACCGGCTCGATGACGTCGGTCAGGAGTCCGCGCAGCCGGGCCACCCCGCGCGCGGCGTGGGACCGGGCCGTGCCCACCGGGCAGCCCAGCGTCTCGGCCACCTGCCGGTCGGGCAGGTCCTGGTAGTAGCGCAGCACCACCGCGGCCCGCTGCCGCGGCGTCAACTGGGCCAGCGCCGCCTCCAGCCGGGACCGTTCGGCGACGGTCGCCGACACGTCACCGGCCGCCGCCACCTCGGGGAGCTCCTCCACGGGCCGCTCGCCCCACCAGCGCCGGCGCGCCGACCGGGCCGCGGCCCGCGCCAGCACCTTGCGCACGTACGCCTCCGGTGCCTCGTCGGCGACCTTCGGCCAGACGAACCACAGTTTGACCAAGGACTCCTGAAGCAGGTCCTCGGCGCGGTACCGGTCCCCGCCGGTGAGCAGACGGGCGAGATGGAACAACACCGACCAGCGGGCCGCCACGAACGCGTCGTACTCACCGGCCCTGGTCTGCTCCATCCCCACGGTCCCCGTTCTCGCCGGCTCTTCACACCAGGAGAAAGGCCCTGGACCCCCGCCCGCGCTGCACCCGACGGGCGTGATCCGCGTCACGCACAGTCGGGGCACAGGCTCCGGGGAGTCTCTCGCACCGCGGTCCCGGCGGGTTCAGGCGACCCGCAGGAGCAGCACCGACCGCGCCGGCACCACGATCTCCGCCCCCGCCGGATGGACCGTGTCCGGGGACTCGGCCTGTTCCTCCCGCGAGGTGTCCACGACCACCTCGTACCGCTCGGCCCAGGGCGGGCCGGGCAGCAGGAACCCCGTCGGCCGGTCCCCGGCGTGCAGCACCGCGAGGAAGCTGTCGTCCACCACCGGCGCGCCCCGCTCGTCGCGTCCCGGGATGTCGCGCCCGGAAAGGTACATGCCGAGCGTGGCCGCGGGGGCGTACCAGTCGCCCTCGGTCATCTCCGCGCCCCGCGCGGTGAACCAGGCCAGGTCGCGCAGCCCGTCCGCGGTCCGGGCCCGGCCGGAGAAGAAGGCACGTCGGCGCAGGACCGGGTGCCGGTGGCGCAGCGCGATCAGCCGGGAGGTCAGGTCGTACAGCGCCCGCCAGCCGGGTTCCTCCAGCAGCGACCAGTCCAGCCAGCTGATCTCGTCGTCCTGGCAGTAGGCGTTGTTGTTGCCGCGCTGGGTGCGGCCCAGTTCGTCCCCGGCCACCAGCATGGGTACGCCGGTGGACAGCAGCAGGGTGGTGAGGAGGTTGCGCAGCTGCCGGCGGCGCAGCGCCCGCACCCGCTCGTCGTCCGTCTCGCCCTCCGTCCCGCAGTTCCAGGAGCGGTTGTCGTCGGTGCCGTCCCGATTGTTCTCGCCGTTGGCCTCGTTGTGCTTGCTCTGGTACGACACCAGGTCGCGCAGGGTGAAGCCGTCGTGCGCGGTGACGAAGTTGACCGAGGCGTACGGGCGCCGGCCGCCCCAGGCGTACAGGTCGCTGGAGCCGGAGAGGCGGTACCCCATCTCGCGCACGTCCGGCAGGGCGTGCCGCCAGAAGTCCCGGACGGTGTTGCGGTAGCGGTCGTTCCACTCGGTCCACAGGGGCGGGAAGGCGCCCACCTGGTAGCCGCCCGAGCCGATGTCCCACGGCTCGGCGATCAGCTTCACCCGGCGCAGCACCGGGTCCTGGGCGATGACCGCCAGGAACGGCGAGAGCATGTCGACGTCGTGCATCGAGCGGGCCAGCGCCGCCGCGAGGTCGAAGCGGAAGCCGTCCACGCCCATCTCGGTCACCCAGTAGCGCAGCGAGTCGGTGATCAGGCGCAGCACCTGGGGCTGGACGACGTGCAGGGTGTTGCCGCAGCCGGTGTAGTCGGCGTACCGGCGGGCGTCGTCCTGGAGCCGGTAGTAGCCGCGGTTGTCGATGCCCTTCAAGGACAGCGTCGGCCCCAGTTCGCCCGCCTCCGCCGTGTGGTTGTAGACCACGTCGAGGATGACCTCGATGCCGGCCGCGTGCAGCGCGCGCACCATCCGCTTGAACTCGCCGACCTGCGCGCCCGTCGTACCGGAGGCCGCGTAGGCGGCGTGCGGGGCGAAGTAGCCGATCGAGTTGTAGCCCCAGTAGTTGCGCAGGCCCCGGCGCAACAGGTGGTCCTCGTGCGCGAACTGGTGGACGGGGAGCAGTTCGACGGCCGTGACGCCGAGGCCCACCAGGTGCTCGACGGCCGCCGGGTGCGCCAGCCCCGCGTACGTGCCGCGCAGTTCCTCGGGTATCCCCGGGTGCAGCCGGGTGAAACCGCGCACGTGCAGCTCGTAGATGACCGAGTCCGCCCAGGGTGTCTTGGGGCGTCGGTCGTCGGACCAGTCGTCGTCGTCATGGACGACGACGCCCTTCGGGACGTACGGCGCCGAGTCCCGTTCGTCGCGCACGGTGTCCGCGACATGCTGCTCCGGCCAGTCCCGCACGTGCCCGTACACCTGCGGCGGCAGCCCGAACTCGCCGTCCACCGCCCGGGCGTACGGGTCCAGCAGGAGTTTCGCCGGGTTCCAGCGGGCGCCGGTCCACGGGTCCCAGCGGCCGTCGACCCGGTAGCCGTACCGCTGGCCGGGCAGTACACCGGGCACGAAACCATGCCATATCTCGTGGGTCAGTTCGGTCAGCGGGATGCGGGTCTCCCGGCCGCCCTCGTCGAACAGGCACAGCCGCACCGCCTCGGCCCCGGCCGCCCACAGGGCGAAGTTGGTGCCGGCGACCCCGTCCGGACCGGTCCGGAACCGGGCCCCCAGCGGGGTCGGCGTGCCCGGCCACACGGCCGGTACCGGCGGCACGGCACGCCGGGCGCCGCTCACCGCCGTCTTCTGCCCGCTCCGGGCCGGCTCCCCGGCCGGTGCCCGCCGCTCGGCTGCGCTCGTCACAGTCGGCCCCTCTTCCCAGTGGCTCCGGCCGGGCCGGGGGTGCCCCCCGTCCCGGGGAGGCACCCCCACGTGTCGTCCTTCCCTCTGTTCTGCCCAGTGCGTGGCTCGCACTCACGTTTCCCCGGGGCGTGCCCGTCGTTGGGTGTCCTGTGAGGCACGTACAACGACGCGCACGGCGCGTGGGGGCCGCGCTGGCCGCCGTACTGACATGGGCGGGGCTGCTGGCGGGCTGCTCCTCGGACGGCTCCGGGCCGCTGGGCATGGGCGGGGGCCCGGGCAGACCCCCCGCCGCCGAGGACGTCATCCGGGTCACGCCCGGTGACGGCGGCAGGGGCGTGCGCCCCGGCGCACACCTGCGGGTGCGGGTGCCGGGCGGGCGCCTGGAGAAGGTGACGGTGGTCAGGGAGCAGGACGCGCGGAGTTCGCCGGTCCCGGGGCGGGTCAGCGACGACGGGCTGAGCTGGCGGCCCGACACGGACCGGCTGGCGCTCGCCGCCCGGTACACCGTGGACGCGGTCGCGCTGGACCCGCACGGCCGCCGCACCGCGCGGCACACCACCTTCACCACCTACGTCCCCGACGAGCGGTTCATCGGCTACGTCACCCCCGAGAACCGGGCCACCGTCGGCACCGGCATGATCGTCTCCCTCTCCTTCAGCCGGGACATCGCCGACCGGGCCGCCGTGGAACGCGCCGTCCGCGTCAGCGCCCGGCCCCCGGTCGAGATCCGGCCGCACTGGTTCGGCAAGAACCGCCTGGACTTCCGTCCCGAGCGCTACTGGAAGCCGGGCACCGAGGTCACCGTCGGCCTGCGCCTGCGGGACGTGCAGGGCGCGCCCGGCGTCTACGGGCTCCAGGACCGCACGTTCGCCTTCACCGTCGGCCGCAGCCAGGTCTCCGTGGTCGACGCCGCGAAGCACACCATGGACGTCCGCCGCGACGGACAGCTGCTCGCCACCGTGCCCATCACCGCGGGCGCCCCCAAGCACCCGACGTACAACGGGAAGATGGTGGTGATGGACATGCTGGAGGTCACCCGCATGAACAGCCGCACGGTCGGCTTCGGCGGCGAGTACGACATCCCGGACGTCCCGCACGCCATGAAGCTCACCGACTCCGGCACCTTCCTGCACGGCAACTACTGGGCCCCGGAGGCTCCGGGGGAGGTGAACGTCAGCCACGGCTGCGTCGGTCTGGTGGACGTCAAGGGCGGCAGCTCGGACACCCCCGCCGGCTGGTTCTTCGACCGCAGTCTCATCGGTGACGTCATCCAGGTCGTGCACAGCGAGGACAGGACGGTCGCACCGGACAACGGCCTCGGCGGGTGGAACATGGGCTGGAAGGCGTGGAAGGCGGGCAGCGCGGTGAAGTAATGGGGTGAGGGCGGGGTGACGGCGGGGTTGTCGGCGCGAGTTGCGACGGAACGGTGACATCAGCCTGACACCCCGCTGAAAACCCGGCGGTTAATATGCGCGCACCGATGTGGTGGGGAGCGGGCCTTCGCAGGTCCGGCGAGGGGAGAACAAGGTGGACGTGCGGCCTGTGGCGGGGGCGTCGGCTCGGGGGCGGCGGGGCCGTGGGGGACTGGCGCTCATAGCCGGCGCCCTGGTGCTGTCGCTCGCCGCGTGCGGCGGGGGCGGGGGCTCGGGTTCGGGGAACGGCAAGAACAAGGGCGGGAGCCGCGGACACGGCGCGCAGTCCACGGCCGCCGTCAGCATCGCCCCCAGGGCCGGTGCCACCGGCGTCGACACCAGTGGCGCCCTGAAGGTGGGCGTCACCAGGGGCAGGCTGACCCGGGTCACCGTCAAGGACGCCCAGGGCGGCGAGATAGCCGGGGCCATCGCCGCGAACGGCGCCTCCTGGACCCCGTCCACCCATCTGGCCGCGGCCACCAAGTACACCGTGCACGCGGTCGCCAAGGACGCCGAGGGCCGCGAGGCCGCCGAGGACACCAGCTTCACCACGCTCACGCCGAAGAACACCTTCGTCGGCTACTTCACCCCGGAGGACGGCTCGACCGTCGGCGTCGGCATGCCGTTCTCCATACGCTTCACCCGGGGCATCACCCACGCGGCGGCCGTCGAGAAGGCCGTCAGGATCAGGACCCGGCCGGCCGTCGACGTCGAGGGGCACTGGTTCGGCAACGACCGCCTGGACTTCCGCCCCGAGAAGTACTGGAAGTCCGGCACCGAGGTCACCGTCGACCTCGACCTGGGCGGCGTCGAGGGCCGCGACGGCGTCTACGGCAAGCAGCACAAGACCGTGAAGTTCACCGTCGGCCGCAACCAGGTCTCCGTCGTGGACGCCGAGAAGCACACGATGCGGGTCACCCAGGACGGCCGGACCGTCAAGTCCCTCCCGGTCACCACCGGCAAGCCCGGCTACGAGACCTGGAACGGCCAGATGGTCATGAGCGAGAAGCTCCCCGTGACCCGGATGAACGGCGAGACCGTCGGCTACGGCGGCGAGTACGACATCAAGGACGTCCCGCACGCCATCCGCCTCACCACCTCCGGCACCTTCATCCACGGCAACTACTGGGGCGGCGGCGCCTTCGGCCACTTCAACGCCAGCCATGGCTGCGTGGGTCTGCGCGACGTCCGCGGCGGCCACGACAGCTCCGTCCCGGCGGCCTGGTTCTTCGACCACTCGATCATCGGCGACGTGGTGGTCGTGAAGAACTCCCACGACCGCACGGTGGACCCGGCCAACGGCCTGAACGGCTGGAACATGTCCTGGGCCGACTGGAAGAAGTGAGCCCACCCGCTCCACCGGCCCGGTGCTGTGACCTACGGCACCGGGCCGTCCGGCGTTAGTCGCCGTTAACCTGCCTGCATGACCGTCTCTCTCGAAGTCGCCGAAGGCGTCGGCACGCTGCGCCTGGACCGGCCGCCGATGAACGCGCTGGACATCGCCACCCAGGACCGGCTGAAGGAACTCGCCGAGGAGGCCACGCGCCGCGACGACGTGCGCGCCGTGGTGATCTACGGCGGCGAGCGGGTGTTCGCGGCGGGCGCGGACATCAAGGAGATGCAGACCATGGACCACGCGGGGATGGTCTCGCGGTCCCGCGCCCTCCAGGACTCCTTCACCGCCGTGGCCCGCATCCCCAAGCCCGTCGTCGCCGCCGTCACCGGCTACGCGCTCGGCGGCGGCTGCGAGCTGGCCCTGTGCGCCGACTACCGCATCGCCGCCGACAACGCCAAGCTCGGCCAGCCCGAGATCCTGCTCGGCCTGATCCCGGGCGCCGGCGGCACCCAGCGGCTGGCCCGGCTGATCGGTCCCTCGCGGGCCAAGGACCTGATCTTCACGGGCCGCCAGGTCAGGGCCGAGGAGGCCCTGGCGATCGGCCTGGTGGACCGGGTCGTCCCGGCCGCCGAGGTGTACGAGCAGGCGCACGCCTGGGCCGCCGGGCTCGCCAAGGGGCCGGCGATCGCGCTGCGTGCGGCCAAGGAGTCCGTGGACACCGGCCTGGAGACCGACATCGACACCGGGCTCGCCGTCGAACGGAACTGGTTCGCCGGGCTGTTCGCCACCGAGGACCGCGAGCGCGGCATGCGCAGCTTCGTCGAGGAGGGGCCGGGCAAGGCCGTGTTCCGCTGAGCACCGGTGCCCGCCGCGGCGGCCAACTCCACCGGGTGACCGCGCAGTTGACGGTCCGTCCGGTTCGGGTCCCTCGATGGGGCGGTTTATGGGAACCTTAGGGCAACCTTAAGTCTGTCGCGTCGAGGGAGCCCGACGATTGCCCGGTTGCGAGCCGTCGCCGCAGGTCGGACGGGCTGTACCGGACATTGCCGTGCCTGCGGCATATGCCGGTCGCACGGGGTGGCACGGGGGCGTGCGGGGGGCGTATTCCTCCGGAACGGCCCCCGGGGGGACGCCGGACGTCCATCATGGGGACATGGCGGGGCTGGAGGGCATCGATCAGCCGCGGGGACAAGGCCGTGCAGCCGCGGCACGCTGGTCGCCCGCGGTCGAGGACGAACAGGCGCTGAAGGCGCTCGAACTGTTCGGGAACCCCACGGAGGCGGAGGTGCCGCTGCCCTCCCGCCCCGAATCCGCGGCCACCGCCCGCCGCCTCGCCCAGGTCGTCGTCCTGCGCACCTGGCGGCTCACCCCCAAGCTGGCCGAGGACGCCGTCCTGCTCGTCTCCGAACTCGTCGGCAACGCCGTCCGGCACACCGGTGCCCGCGTCTTCGGCCTGCGGATGCGCCGCCGGCCCGGCTGGGTCCGGGTGGAGGTCCGCGACCCCTCCCGGGGCCTGCCCTGCCTGATGCCGGTCCAGGAGCTGGACGTCAGCGGACGCGGCCTGTTCCTGGTGGACAAGCTCTCCGACCGCTGGGGCGTCGACCTGCTGCCCCGCGGCAAGACCACCTGGTTCGAGATGCGGGTCACCGACCGCTGACACCACCCCGGGCACCGCGACCCGGAAACGCCCCCCGATCGGGCTAATCGGCCGTTTTCCCACCCAGCACGCCTTAAATGGTGCGGGTGACCACCACCAACCGACGCGGAGTGCTGCGCGCGGGCGCGGGGCTCGCCGCCGGCGGCGCGCTCGCCGCCGGTTGCGGCACCGACCGGGCGGCCCCGCCCCCCACCCCGTCCTCCGCCTCCCCGACGTCCGCCGCCCCGGCCGCGCGCCCCCCGACGGCCCCCGCCCCGCGCGCCTACCCCGGCCTGCCCGCCCAGATCACCCACGGCCCGCGCACCCGCCCCCAGGTGGCCCTCACCTTCCACGGCCAGGGCGACCCCGCCCTCACCCGCGCCGTGCTCACCGAGGCCGAACGGCACGGCGCCCGGCTCACCGTGCTCGCCGTCGGCACCTGGCTGGACGAACACCCGGACCTCGCCCGCCGCGTCCTCGACGGCGGCCACGACCTCGGCAACCACACCCAGCGGCACATCTCCGTCAACGAGATGGCCGAGGCCGACGCCCGCCGGGAGATCACCGACTGCGCCGAGCGGCTGCGGCGCCTCACCGGCTCCATCGGCACCTGGTTCCGTCCCTCCCGCACCCCCACCGCCTCCCCGCTCGTCACCCGGCTGGCCCGCGCCGCGGGCTACCCGCACGTGCTCTCGTACGACGTCGACTCCCTCGACTACACCCGCCCCGGCGCCGCCGCCGTCACCCGCACGGTCCTCGCCACCGTGCGCGGCGGCTCGGTGGTGAGCCTGCACCTCGGATATCCGGACACGGTCGCCGCCCTCCCCGACCTCCTGACCCAACTCGGCCGCCGCGGACTGCGCGCGGTCACCACCACGGAG
The DNA here is from genome assembly GCF_044759735.1 of Streptomyces sp. NPDC100445. Lineage (NCBI taxonomy): Bacteria > Bacillati > Actinomycetota > Actinomycetes > Kitasatosporales > Streptomycetaceae > Streptomyces > Streptomyces sp. NPDC100445. The sequence goes on from NZ_JBIVZV010000012.1 coordinate 26,865, forward strand.
CTGCTGAGCTGATGCGAACCACGAAAGCCGCCCGCCTGCTGGCCGCGGGTGCCGCCGTCACCGCCCTGACCCTGCTGTCCGCGTGCGACGGCGGGGGCGGGCAGCACGCGGCTCCCGTCACCAAGGCCCCGGTCCGGCCGGAGGCGCGCAGGCAGCCCCGGGTAGATGTGCTGCCCGGGATGCCGCCGGTGGAGGACCCGGCCGACCTGTACGCCGCCGACCGCCCTGGCCGGCTCTCGCCCGTGGTCCGGGACTTCCCGTCCCGGGTGTACGTGCCCAACACCAACTCCGACACCGTCAGCGTCATCGACCCCAGGAGCTACCGGGTCGTCGACACCATCCGGGTCGGCCGCCAGCCGCAGCACGTCGTGCCGTCCTGGGACCTGAAGACGCTCTGGGTCAACAACGACCTCGGCAACTCCCTCACCCCCATCGACCCCCGGACCGGCAAGGCGGGCGCACCGGTCGACGTGCACGACCCGTACAACCTGTACTTCACGCCGGACGGGAAGTACGCCGTGGTGATGGCCTCCATGGACCGTCGGCTGGTCTTCCGCGACGCGCACACCATGAAGGTCGTCAAGTCCGTCCCGGTCAGCTGCTACGGCGTCAACCACGCCGACTTCTCGCCCGACGGCCGCTACTTCATCGTCTCCTGCGAGTTCAGCGGCGAACTGCTCAAGGTCGACACCGCCCGGATGAAGGTCGTCGCCCAGGAGAAGCTGCCGTTCCACGGCGCCATGCCGCAGGACGTGAAGATCGCCCCGGACGGCAAGCTGTTCTACATCGCCGACATGATGGCCAACGGCCTGTGGATCCTCGACGGCGACAGGTTCACCCGGCCCCGCTTCCTCGCCACCGGCAAGGGCGCCCACGGCCTCTACGTCAGCCGGGACTCCCGCGAGATGTACGTCTCCAACCGGGGCGAGGGCACCATCTCCGTCTTCGACTTCGCCAGTGACCGGCTCACCCGCAAGTGGGAGCTGCCCGGCGGCGGCAGCCCCGACATGGGCGGTGTCTCCGCCGACGGCAAGGTCCTGTGGCTGTCGGGCCGCTACAACTCCGAGGTGTACGCCATCGACACCCGCACCGGCACCGAACTGGCCCGCATCAAGGTCGGCAGCGGCCCCCACGGCCTCGCCGTCTACCCCCAGCCGGGCCGCTACTCCCTCGGCCACACCGGCATCTTCCGCTGACGCCCGCTCAGCCGCCCGGGGCGAGCAGCAGCGCCTCCGCGCCCACCGGGCGGTAGCCGGCCGCCAGGAACGCCCGCAGGCTGCGGGCGTTCCCCGGCGTCACCTGCGCCCACAGCGGTTCCGTGACCAGGTGCCGGGCGGCGGTCACCAGCTGCCGGCCCAGACCCCGCAGGCCGGCGTCCGGGGCCACCTCGACCGACACCTCCGCCCGTCCGGCGACCCCGCGCCCCACGACCAGCACCCCGCCCTCGGCGGTCCAGACGCGCACGTCGTCCCGGCGCTCCCGGGCGTACCGGACGCGGGGATGGCCGCGGTCCAGGATCTCCCGCAGCGCGAGCGGCGGTCCGCCCGGCAGCGGCGAGCCCACCAGCAGCGCGTCGACCGTCTCGGCCTGCCGGCCCGTCCGGTCCATGAGGGCGGCCAGGAAACGGGGATGGACCGGCGCCGCCAGTGGATCGCAGTCCAGGGCGCGCAGTGTCCGCGCCACCCACCCCGGGTCCTCGTCGGTGAAGACGACCGCGTGCGCGGTGAAGGACAGCACGCCCGCGTCCCGCGACGACGGCTGCGGCAGGACCGTCGTCCGGCCGTCGGGCGGCGGGAACACACCTGCCGCCGCCGCGTCGAGAACGTCCCGCAAGGTCTCCAAGGCCACTCCTCCCGATCATCCTCACCGTACGGCCAGGGCTCTGGGACGCGGCCGCCGGCCCCGGCGCCCGGGTGGCCGCGGCACCCGGCGTTCCCGGGGGCCGTTAATCTGACCAGCGACAGAACGCCGGTACGGCAGTGGCACACGAACATAAAGGGGCGGATCGGTGGCGGACATCGAGGAAGCACGCAAGCAGTTCCAGCGGATCGACGCGGACGGTGACGGTTTCATCACCGCGGCGGAGTTCAAGTCCGCCCTGGCCAAGCAGGGTGACTGGAACGTCACCGAGACGGTGGCCGAGGCCATCATCCGCACCCGTGACCTCAACGGCGACAAGGTGCTGTCGTTCGACGAGTTCTGGGCCTACCTGAGCAAGTGACGGCGGCGGGGGGTGCCCGCCCCGCGGGGACCGGGCACCCCCCGCGTCACGCGTCACGCGTCCGCGCCCGTTCACCCGGTTGCCGCGGCCCCGGAATAGCCGGGTGCGGCGGGCGGTTGTCGACCGGCACGAACCATGCGTGTGCATGGACGAACCGGAAGGCGTGTCATGAAGATCGGCATCATCGGCGCGGGCAACATCGGCGGCAACCTCACCCGGCGCCTCACCGCCCTCGGCCACGACGTCTCCGTGGCCAACTCCCGCGGCCCGGAGACCCTCGCCGAACTGGCGGCGGAGACCGGCGCGAAGGCGGTGCGGGCGGAGGACGCGGCGGCGGGCGCCCAGGTCGTCGTGGTCACCGTGCCGCTGAAGGCGGTCCCCGGCCTCCCCGCCGGCCTGCTGGACGGCGCGGCCGAGGGTGTCACGGTGATCGACACCGGCAACTACTACCCGCGCGAGCGCGACGGCCGGATCGCCGCCATCGAGGACGAGGGCCTGACCGAGAGCCGCTGGACCGAACGGCACCTCGGGCACCCCGTGGTCAAGGCGTTCAACGGCACCTTCGCGCAGGACCTCCTGGACCGCGGCCGTCCCGCAGGCGACCCCGAGCGCATGGCCCTCCCGGTGGCCGGTGACGACGAGGCCGCCAAGCGGACCGTTCGGGACCTGATCGAGGAGCTGGGCTTCGACACCGTCGACGCGGGCCGCCTCGACGACTCCTGGCGCCAGCAGCCCGGCACCCCGGTCTACGGTCTGCGCGCCGGCACCGAGGCCGTGCGCAGGGCCCTGGCCGAGGCGCCCCGTGAGCGCCCGGCGGACTTCCGGGGCTGACGCCCGCGCGGGCCCCTACGGCGTGGCCCACGCGCGCAGGTCGTCCTTCCGCGTGAACCGGGACACATCCTTGTCGAGCGGCTCACTGGCGTACTGGTGGAACAGCCAGTCGGCCTTGACGCGGGGCTTGCCGGCCGTGACGTAGTCGGCGATCCACAGCCCGTCGCCCGCGTAGGAGGTGGTGTCGACGGTCAGCCAGAAGTGCCGGTTGCAGTAGAGCAGGACCCGGTTGTCCGGCCGCAGTTGTTTGAGCTTGCGCAGGAAGCGGTCCTTCTCCGCGTTGCTCGCGTGGGTGCCGTCGCCGGTGGTCTCCCAGTCGACGGCGAGGATGTCGCCGGGCCGGTCGGGGGCGTGGGCCAGGAAGTACTCGGCCTGGGCGGTGAGGTCGCCGGGCCACAGGAAGTGGTAGAAGCCGACGACCAGTCCGGCGTCACGGGCCCGTTTCGTCTGGGCGGACAGCCGGGGACTGACGTACGAACGGCCCTCCGTCGCCTTGACGAAGACGAAGGAGAGGCCGTCCGTGGCATAGGAGGAGGACTGGTAGGCGCTGACGTCGATGCCATGGAGCATGGGGGATTTGTGCCCCCTGCGGCCGTGGCCGGAACCTCAACCCCGGTCCGTCACCGAACTCAGCACGGCCGGTGACTTCGCCGACCAGTCCGAGGTGATCAGACTCGCGTGTCGCTGGGCCAGCAGCGCGAGCCGGGCGGCGACTTCGGCGTCCGTCGGACTGGTGGAGGAGATGGCCGGGGAGACGTTGTGGGCGTCCGTCGTGATCAGGATGTAGTGGTTGGCGGCGTAGAACGAGGTGTCGTAGCCGTTGTTGACGTAACTCGCCGCGTCACCGTCGAAGAACACGAACCAGGGCCGGATGGAGGCGTCGTAGCGGCTGGTGCGCGGGTCGCCGCCCGCGGCGCCGAGCACGGCGGGGAAGGCCTGGGCCGCGGAGACGTTCCCGGCCGCGGACAGGTTCCGCAGGTGTTCGCCGTACTCCTGGTCCGTCCAGTAGTGGTCGAACGGGTTGGACTGTTCCACGGTGCCGGGGATGAGTTCGAGGAGGAACTTGCCCCTGAGGGAGTCGCGGGTGGGCCAGGCGTCGGCCTTCGCGGCGGCGTCCAGCGTGCCGTACGCGCCGCCCAGCAGGTCGGCGGGCTTGTAGACGGCGCCACCGAGCTTCTGCGCGACGAGCGTGTCGAACTCGTCCGGTCCGAGGCCCGCCTTGTCGTTGAAGCCGACCTTCAGCTCGACCTTGACGACGATCGGCGGGTGGTCGGGGTGCAACTGGTTCCAGGCGGCCATGTTGTCCAGGCAGCTGCCGAGATCCTGGTTGCGGCTCTTGCTGTACAGCTCGGCCGGGGTCTTGGCGGCCTCACAGTTGTTGTCGTCGCCCAGCGGGTTGCTGTGGCTGACCCGCCAGCGGTGGCTGACGGTGTCCGCGTACACGTCCAGCTCCAGCAGCGAGGCGCCGGAGTCCAACGCCTGGGCGAAGTACGTGTACTTGGCCTTGTCGTACGCGTTGTGCGTGCCGACGGCCGTCGTGGCGGAGAACTTGGGCGAGGCCGCGTGGGCGTTGCCCGGCCCCACCAGCAGTAAAGCGGCGGCGCCCAGGAGCGCCGCCGCTCGTCTCAGTCCGCGCATGTGTCAATACCCCTTCGGTGTCGCCGAGTCGGCGGCAGCCTAGGGGCATGCGGTTACTTCGGGGTAGACCCCGGGGGAACGGCGGTCAGCACTCGATGATGTTCACCGCGAGCCCGCCCCGGGCCGTCTCCTTGTACTTGACGGACATGTCGGCGCCCGTGTCCTTCATGGTCTTGATGACCTTGTCCAGGGACACCTTGTGGGAGCCGTCGCCGCGCATCGCCATCTTCGCGGCCGTGACCGCCTTCACCGCGGCCATGCCGTTGCGCTCGATGCACGGGATCTGCACCAGGCCGCCGACGGGGTCGCAGGTCAGGCCGAGGTTGTGCTCCATGCCGATCTCGGCCGCGTTCTCCACCTGCTCGGGGGAGCCGCCGAGCACCTCGGCGAGGGCGCCGGCCGCCATGGAGCAGGCGGAGCCGACCTCGCCCTGGCAGCCGACCTCGGCGCCGGAGATGGAGGCGTTCTCCTTGAAGAGCATGCCGATCGCGCCGGCCGCCAGCAGGAACCGCACGACCCCGTCCTCGTCGGCGCCGGGCACGAAGTTGATGTAGTAGTGCAGGACCGCCGGGATGATGCCGGCCGCGCCGTTGGTCGGGGCGGTGACGACCCGGCCGCCGGCCGCGTTCTCCTCGTTCACGGCCATCGCGTAGAGCGTGATCCACTCCATGGCGTGCGCCAGCGGGTCGCCCTCGGCGCGCAGCTGGCGGGCGGAGACGGCGGCGCGGCGGCGGACCTTCAGGCCGCCGGGCAGGATGCCCTCGCTGGACATGCCGCGCGACACGCAGGCGCGCATCACCCGCCAGATCTCCAGCAGCCCGGCCCGGATCTCCTCCTCGGTGCGCCAGGCCCGCTCGTTCTCCAGCATCAGGGAGGAGATGGACAGGCCCGTCTCCTTCGTCAGCCGCAGCAGTTCGTCGCCGGTGCGGAAGGGGTACTTCAGGACGGTGTCGTCGAGCACGATGCGGTCCGCGCCCACCGCGTCCTCGTCCACCACGAAGCCGCCGCCGACCGAGTAGTACGTCTTCGACAGCAGCTCCGCGCCCGAGGCGTCGTACGCCCACACGGTCATGCCGTTGGCGTGGTAGGGCAGCGCCTTGCGCCGGTGCAGGACCAGGTCGTCGTCGAAGGAGAAGGCGATCTCGTGCTCGCCGAGGACGTTCAGCCGCCCCGACCGCCTGATCGTCTCCACCCGCTCGTCGGCCGTCTCCACGTCGACGGTGCGCGGGGAGGCGCCCTCCAGGCCGAGCAGCACCGCCTTCGGGGTGCCGTGGCCGTGCCCGGTGGCGCCGAGCGAGCCGTACAGCTCGCAGCGCAGGGTCGCGACGGAGCCGAGCAGCTCCTCGTTGCGCAGCCGGCGGGCGAACATGCGCGCCGCGCGCATCGGGCCGACCGTGTGGGAGCTGGACGGGCCGATGCCGATCGAGAACAGGTCGAAGACCGAGATGGCCACGGATGACTCCTCAATGCGGGGGTGGTGCAAAAGGTGGTACAGGGCGCGGGCACCGCGCGCCTCCGGTTCCTCCAGTGTGCGCGGTGCCCGGCGAAAGGTGACTTACTTGTTCAGCCCCGGGTACAGCGGGTGCTTGTCGGCCAGGGCCTTCACCCGGGCCTTGAGGGCCTCGGCGTCGTAGGACGCCTTCAGCGTCTCGGCGATCACGTCCGCGACCTCGGCGAAGTCCTCGGCCGTGAAGCCGCGGGTCGCGAGGGCCGGCGTACCGATCCGCAGGCCGGAGGTGACCATCGGCGGGCGCGGGTCGTCCGGGACGGCGTTGCGGTTGACCGTGATGCCGACCTCGTGGAGCCGGTCCTCGGCCTGCTGTCCGTCCAGCTCGGAGGCGCGCAGGTCCACCAGGATCAGGTGGACGTCGGTGCCACCGGACAGGACGTTCACGCCGGCCTCGCGGGCGTCCGCCGCCGTCAGCCGCTCGGCGAGGATGCGCGCACCCTCCACCGTACGCCGCTGGCGCTCCGCGAAGTCCGCGGAGGCGGCGACCTTGAAGGAGACCGCCTTCGCCGCGATCACGTGCTCCAGGGGGCCGCCCTGGAAGCCCGGGAAGACGGAGGAGTTCAGCTTCTTGGCGAACTCCTTCCTGGCCAGGATGATGCCGCCGCGCGGACCGCCGAGGGTCTTGTGGGTCGTGGAGGTGACCACGTCCGCGTACTCCACCGGGTTCGGGTGGAGACCGGCGGCGACCAGGCCCGCGAAGTGCGCCATGTCGACCCACAGGTACGCCTCGACCTCGTCGGCGATCCGGCGGAACTCGGCGAAGTCCAGCTGACGCGGGTAGGCCGACCAGCCGGCGATGATCACCTTCGGGCGGTGCTCCTTGGCCAGCCGCTCGACCTCGGCCATGTCGACCAGGCCGGTCTCCGCGTCCACGTGGTACGCGACCACGTCGAACTGCTTGCCGGAGAAGTTCAGGCGCATGCCGTGGGTGAGGTGGCCGCCGTGCGCCAGGTCCAGGCCGAGGATGGTGTCCCCGGGCTTGGCCAGGGCGAACAGGGCCGCCTGGTTCGCGGAGGCGCCGGAGTGGGGCTGCACGTTGGCGTACTCGGCGCCGAACAGCTCCTTGACCCGGTCGATGGCGATCTGCTCGGCGACGTCGACGTGCTCGCAGCCGCCGTAGTAGCGGCGACCCGGGTAGCCCTCGGCGTACTTGTTGGTCAGGACCGAGCCCTGGGCCTCCATCACCGCGAGCGGCGCGAAGTTCTCGGACGCGATCATCTCCAGCGTCGACTGCTGGCGGTCCAGCTCGGCGTCGACCGCGGCGGCGATCTCGGGGTCGAGCTCGTGCAGGGGCGTGTTCAGGACAGTCATGCGGCTACGACTCCTCAGCCGGCGGTGTGGGCGGCGTACTCGTCGGCGGAGAGCAGGTCGGCCGGCTCCTCCGTGACGCGGACCTTGAACAGCCAGCCGCCCTCGAAGGGGGCCGAGTTCACCAGCGAGGGGTCGTTGACGACGTCCTCGTTGATCTCGGTGACCTCACCGCCGACCGGCGAGTACAGGTCGGAGACCGACTTGGTGGACTCCAGTTCACCGCAGGTCTCGCCCGCCTCCACGGTGGTGCCGACCTCGGGGAGCTGGGCGTAGACCACATCGCCGAGCGCGTTGGCCGCGAACTCGGTGATGCCGACCGTCGCGACGCCGTCCTCGGCGGTCGACAGCCACTCGTGCTCCTTGCTGTAGCGCAGCTGCTGGGGGTTGCTCATGGCCTGGATTCTCCTGTACGCGCGGGAGTGCTGATGAAGGGGGGACGGTGCGAACTGCTCGTGAGCAGGGTGAATGTGCGCAGGGTCACGTCCGGCGGCGCGGGGCGTCCGCCGGGAGCGCCACCGCGCCCAGTGTCTACTTCTGGCGCTTGTAGAACGGCAGCGCCACGACCTCGTAGGGCTCGTGGGTGCCCCGGATGTCCACGCCGACGCCCTCGGTGCCCGGCGTCGCGTACGCCGCGTCGACGTACGCCATCGCGATCGGCCTGCCCAAGGTGGGGGAGGGGGCGCCGGAGGTGACCTCGCCGATCACCTGACCGCCGGCGACGACGGCGAAGCCGGCGCGCGGCACCCGGCGGCCCTCGGCGATCAGGCCGACGAGGACCCGGGGCGCCGTCGCCTCGGCGCGGGAGGCGGCCGCGGTGAGCGCCTCCCGCCCGACGAAGTCCCCGTCCTTCTCGAACTTGACCACCCGGCCGAGCCCGGCGTCGAACGGGGTGAGCGCGGTGGTCAGCTCGTGCCCGTACAGCGGCATGCCCGCCTCCAGGCGCAGGGTGTCCCGGCAGGACAGGCCGCACGGCACCAGGCCGACGCCCTCGCCGGCCTCGGTCAGCGCCTCCCACAGCCGTACGGCGTGCTCCGGGCGCACGAACAGCTCGAAGCCGTCCTCGCCGGTGTAGCCGGTACGGGCGATCAGCGCCGGGACGCCGGCGACCGTGCCGGGCAGCCCGGCGTAGTACTTCAGGCCGTCCAGGTCGGCGTCGGTGAGCGACTTCAGGATCCCGGGGGACTCGGGGCCCTGCACGGCGAGCAGCGCGTAGGCGTCCCGGTCGTCGCGGACCTCGGCGTCGAAGCCGGCGGCCCGCTCGGTCAGCGCGTCCAGCACCACCTGGGCGTTGGAGGCGTTGGCCACGACCATGTACTCGGTCTCGGCCAGCCGGTAGACGATGAGGTCGTCCAGGATGCCGCCGTCGGCCCGGCAGATCATGGTGTAGCGGGCGCGGCCCACGCCGACTGAGGCGATGTTGCCCACCAGGGCGAAGTTCAGCAGGGCGGCCGCACCGGCGCCGGTCACGGTGATCTCGCCCATGTGGGAGAGGTCGAACAGGCCGGCCCGGGTGCGCACCGCGAGGTGCTCGTCGCGCTCGGAGCCGTAGCGCAGGGGCATGTCCCAGCCGGCGAAGTCGGTCATGGTCGCGCCGAGTGCGCGATGCACGGCGTCCAGCGCGGTGTGGCGGAGTGGGGTGCTGCTCATCGGTCGGTCGTCTCCCAGGGCATACGGACGGGGCGAGGAACGTTCCTCCCCATCTGTCATCGAAAACCTGAGAGGTTCGCCACGACCGCCACGGGGACGGTCACGGCTTGCACCGTGGGTGGGGCCGCTGATCGCTGCGGCCCGCTTTTCAGATGTGCCTCGCCCGCGCGGTAACGGGGCCTGAGAGATTCAAGGGAGGGACTTGCTCCTTCGGCGCCCCAGGGGTCCGAGGGACCTGGGGACTCTCCCGCGCGGATTCAAGCGGCCGGTATGCAGTTGGCGCGCACATCATCGCATGAGACCCCGGCTTCTGTAACCGACCTGTGGCACGACCCGCACCGAACCACCGGGCACGGGCCATTACCTTCTCTTTAACTTCGATGGGCAGGACATGACCGAGCCCACAGGGGAGGACGAATACGGTGCACAGGACTCCGGCGTACGTCACCGCCGCCACCGGCCTCGCGGTGCCGAAGCAGCCCCCCGCCCCCGCCCCCGCCCGCCGCTGGGCACCCCCGGCCCCGGTCGTCCGGGACCTGCGCGACCGCGCCGGCCGCGGCCCGCGCGCCCTGGTCTTCGGGCCGCGCGACGTGGTGGTGATCACCGGGCTGCCCGGCAGCGGCAAGTCCACGCTGATGCGGCGCGCCGTCACCGGCCGCCGCGTCGACTCCCAGGACGCCCGCGACCGCTTCGCGGCCCGCCTGCCCCGCGCGCTGCCGTACGGGCTCTACCGCCCCCTGGTCCGCCTCGCGCACTACGCCGGCCTGCGCCGCGCCCTGCGCACCGGCGACGGCGTCGTCGTCCACGACTGCGGCACCCAGCCCTGGGTGCGTGGCTGGCTCGCCCGCGAGGCCCGCCGCCGTGGTGGCACCCTGCGCCTGCTCGTGCTCGACGTCGCGCCCGAGGTGGCGCGGGAGGGGCAGCGGGAACGGGGACGCGGGGTCTCCCGGTACGCCTTCCGCCGCCACCGCCGTACGGCGGCCCGGCTGCTGCGTGCGGTGGAACGGGGGGAGCTGCCCCCGGGCTGCGGCTCGGCGCTGCTGCTGGACCGCCCCGCCGCGGACGCCCTGCACCACCTGACCTTCGCCACCAGGGACCTCCACCGAACGCCCCGCACCACCTGACCTTCGCCACCCGGGAGCGCCGTCGACGTGCGCCCCGCCGCGATGTCACAGCCACCCGATAGCCTTCAACCTCACAGCAGTGGTTCCCAGCAGGCGGTAGGCACATGGACTTCCCGGCGGACCTTCCCGCGGACTTCCCGGCACAGGCACACCCCCAGCCGCACGGCGGTTGGCCCGGCAACGAGCTGGAGGAGGTGCTCTCGGCCTCCCTCGGCGTGCCCACGGCCGGCGGCCGGATCATCGAGGTCCTCGGCCGCAGCTTCCTGTGGATACCGCTGCCGGCCGGCGGCGGCCCGGACAGCGGCCCGTTGGACCTGCCCACCCTCGACATCGAGGGGCAGGTGTACGTGCCGGTGTTCAGCTCCGAGGAGCAGTTCCGCCAGGCGGCCGGCTCCCACATGTCCTTCGCCGTCGCCCCCGCCGTGGAGTTCGCCCGCGGCCTGCCGCCGCAGGCGGGCCTCGCCGTGAACCCGGGGGGCGTGGTCGGCATCCCGCTGCCGCCCCAGGCCGTGGCCGAGCTGTGCCGGGTGGGTCGCACCCCGCTGGACGGCCCCGGCAGCGGCGGCCGGGTCCGCCTCTTCGAGCCGGACTGGCAGGACGACCCGGTCGACTTCCTCTCCGCCGCCTCCGCCGAGTTCGCGGACACCGGCGTGGTGGTGACCGCCCGCCGCTGCCTCGCCGCCGTCGAGACGGAGGAACCGTCGCTGTTCGTCGGCGTGGAGCTGTCCCGGTGGGACGGTGACCTGCGCGCCGTGCCGCTGGCGGCGCTGGGCCGGGCCCTCGGCAGGGTCCCGGTGAAGTGGCCGGTCAACCTGGTCCTCATGGACGTCACCGACGACCCGGTGGCCGACTGGCTGAAGACCAACGTCCGCCCCTTCTACCGCTTCGGTCACTAGCGGACCGGCCGGCCCCTGACCCGTGGCCGGCCGCACCGCCGGGCCCGGTACGCCACCGCGCCCGCCCCGCGCACGGCCACGAGGCCCCGGGCCACCGGGCGCTTAAGCTGTCCCCCGATGCGGGGCACTCCACGAGAAGGGGCGGTAAGACAGGTGAGCGCGAGCCCGAGCGGCAGCGTCGAGCACATGTTGCGCCAGGTCACGCCTGGACGTTACGACGCCTACGAGGCCCTGTTGCGCGCCCTCGCCACCCCCTCCTCCGGCCAGATCTGGATGTTCCTGTGGCACGGCCAGGCCGGCTCCCCCGACGCCCAGTACGGTGACATGGAGGTCGACGGCGCCCACTACGCCCCCTGCGTCACCTCCGCCCAGGAACTCTCGGCCAGCGGTTGGAACCGTTCCTACGAGGTGGTCGACGGCCTCGACGTGGCCCGCACCCTCTACCCCGACCACTACGGCCTGTGGCTCAATCCGCACGCTGCGGGCGGTGGCGTCGGCATCCCCTGGCTCGACCTGCGCCGGATCGCCGCCGGTCTGGACCGCCAGCCGGCCGGCCCCCTGAGCCTGTCCGAACCCACCATCGAGATCCCGCAGTTCTACGCCCTGCTCGCGCAGAACGCGCACCGCACCCCCGCGCTGCGCTCGCTGCGCCGGGCCTGGGTGCAGCCCGCGCTCGGGGCGCCGTACCTGGCCCTCGGCCTGGACGTGTACGACACCTCTCCGGCGGCGGTCGACTCGGTGCGCGCGATGATGCAGCAGTCCGTCGGCGCGGTCCCGGAGGGGCTGCCGGTCTCGACGGTCGTGATGACCGACGGCTACGACCCGGTGGTCATGTGGATGCGGGCCAATGCGCGCCCCTTCTACGACCGGGAGGCCCACGCCGTCGCCCCGCCGCCCCGGCCCCCGCTCCAGGTTCCGCCGGCCGCCGGCTACGGATACCCGCCCGCGCACGGCGCCTACTGACCAACGGACCCGGGTGCGGCCGGCGTTGGGTGGGGTGGCATCGTACGGGTGGGTGACGCGCTTCTGCGCGCGTAGACGCCGCCGGTACGTCCCCTTCCGGGGCAATTCGGCGCTCTGCCCCAACTGGCACACGTCCGGGGTCCGTTACCCACTGTTCGGATAACGGAATCCCTTGCACTGCATCACGGTTGCGCATACTTTCGCCGCCAACTCTGGCGGGTGATCACGACGACGCTGAAGACTCGCGACTCAAGACGCGGGGCCGAGGCCCCGCGATCGATGGCAAGTCGACAAAGCCGCAATCCGCGGCAGGCGCAGGCCGGTCACCACCGGCGAGAGGGGTCGCTCACCGTGACCGCACCGATCGAGACCACCGGGGCGGCAGCCGAGGCACAGCCGGAGGCTGTGCTGGCGGGTGTCGGAAAGGGGCAGATCGAGGGTCGTTCCCTGGGCCAGATCGCCTGGACCCGGTTCAAGAAGGACAAGGTCGCCGTCGCGGGCGGCGTCATCGTGGTCCTGTTGATCCTCCTCGCGATCCTCTCGCGCCCCCTCCAGGCCGTGTTCGGGCTCGACCCCAACGCCTTCCACCAGGACCTGATCACCCCCGACACCTCGCTGCCCAAGGGCAGTTGGGGCGGCATGAGCCTGGACCACCCGCTCGGTGTGGACCCGAAGTTCGGCCGGGACATCGCCACCCGCGTCCTGGAGGGCTCCTGGGTGTCGCTGGTGGTCGCCTTCGGCGCGACGATCCTGTCGAACGTGATCGGCGCGGTCCTCGGTGTCGTGGCGGGCTACTACGGCGGGCGGGTCGACTCGATCATCAGCCGGCTGATGGACACCTTCCTCGCCTTCCCCCTCCTGCTCTTCGCGATCGCCATCTCCGCCACCCTCCAGGGCGGCGCCTTCGGCCTCAACGGACTGCCGCTCCACCTGAGCGTGCTCATCTTCGTCATCGGCTTCTTCAACTGGCCGTACCTGGGCCGTATCGTCCGAGGCCAGACCCTCGCCCTGCGTGAGCGCGAGTTCGTCGACGCCTCCCGGGGCATGGGCGCCAAGGCTCCGTACATCCTGTTCCGCGAGCTGATGCCCAACCTGGTCGGCCCGATCATCGTCTACTCGACGCTGCTGATCCCGACCAACATCCTCTTCGAGGCGTCCCTGAGCTACCTCGGCGTCGGCATCCAGCCCCCGCAGGCCTCCTGGGGCGGCATGCTCCGCGAAGCGGTCACCTACTACCAGGTCGACCCGGAGTACATGATCGTCCCCGGCCTCGCCATCTTCGTCACCGTCCTCGCGTTCAACCTGCTCGGCGACGGTCTCCGCGATGCTCTCGACCCGCGCAGCCGCTGACGCCTGCTGCGAAGAGCCTGAAATTTTTTTCCAACAATGGAGGGGAAAGCGCCCATCATGCGAAGGTCAGCGCTGGCCGCTATAGCGGCCATCGGCTCCGTCAGCCTGCTTCTCGCCGGCTGCAGCAAGGCCGATGACAACAAGAACGACAACGGCACCAAGTCGGCCGGGGCCAACGCCGCGACCAAGGGCGTCGTCAACGCGTCCGACAAGAAGGGCGGCACGCTCACCTACGAGCTGTCCGACGTCCCGGACTCCTTCGACCCCGGCAACACGTACTACGCGTACATGTACAACCTCAGCCGGCTGTACGCCCGCCCGCTGATGACCTTCCAGCCGGGCGCCGGCGAGAAGGGCAACACCCTCGTCCCCGACCTCGCGGCGAGCAAGGGCGTGCCGAGCGACGGCGGCAAGACCTGGACGTACAAGCTGCGTGCGGGTCTGAAGTACGAGGACGGCTCGCCGATCACCTCGAAGGACGTCAAGTACGCCGTCGAGCGCTCCAACTTCGCGCGTGACGTGCTCTCCCTCGGCCCGAACTACTTCCAGCAGTTCATGGCCGGTGGCGACAAGTACAAGGGCCCGTACAAGGACAAGAGCGCCAAGGGCCTGTCCTCCATCCAGACGCCGGACGACACCACCATCGTCTTCCACCTGAAGCAGGCCTTCCAGGAGTTCGACTACCTGGTCGCCGCCCCGCAGACGGCCCCGGTGCCGCAGGCGAAGGACACGGGCGTCGACTACATCAAGCACATCGTCTCCTCGGGCTCCTACAAGTTCCAGAGCTACCAGGACGGCCGGCAGGCCGTGCTGGTGCGCAACCCGAACTGGGACCCGAAGACGGACCCGCTGCGCAAGCAGCTGCCCGACAAGATCGTCGTCAAGCTGAAGGTCAACGCCGAGACGATCGACCAGGACGTCCTCGCCGGCGACGCGATCGACCTGGCCGGCACCGGTGTCCAGGCCTCCACCCAGGCCAAGGTCCTCACCGACGCCGACAAGAAGGCCAACACGGACAACACCTACGGTGGCCGTCTCGTGTACCTGGCGATCAACACCAAGGTCGCGCCGTTCGACAAGGTCGAGTGCCGCAAGGCCGTCCAGTACGCCATCGACAAGGTCTCGGTGCAGACCGCCGAGGGCGGCCCGATCCGCGGTGAGGTCGCCTCCACCGTCCTGCCGCCGGACATCCCGGGCTACGAGAAGAACGACGCGTACGCCACCAACGGCAACAAGGGCGACGCGGCCAAGGCCAAGGAGCAGCTGAAGGCCTGCGGCAAGGCGCCGATCAACACCAACATCTCGGCGCGCTCCGACCGGCAGCCGGAGATCGACGCGGCCACGGCGATCATCAACTCGCTGAAGAAGGTCGGCATCAACGCCTCCCTGAAGCAGTACCCGTCGGGCAAGTACTTCACCGACTACGTGGGTGTGCCGAAGTTCTCGGAGAAGCAGAACCTCGGTCTGATCATGATGCAGTGGGGTGCCGACTGGCCGTCCGGCTACGGCTTCCTCCAGCAGATCCTGAACGGCAAGGCGATCAGCCAGTCGGGCAACACCAACCTGTCGCAGTACGACAACAAGGACGTCAACACGCTCCTCGGCAAGGCGATCGGCACCCAGGACACCGCCGCGCGCAACAGCCTGTACACGCAGATCGACAAGAAGACCATGGACGATGCCGTCCTCGTCCCGCTGACCTACTTCAAGGTCCTGCTCGCCCGCCCGCAGAACTACACCAACCTGGTTTCCACGGCGGCCTTCAGCGGTCAGTACGACTACCTCAACATCGGCGTCGCGTCGAAGTAGCAGCCCCGGAAGGCAGGTGAAGGCATTGGTGCCCGCGGGTTTCGCGGCCCGCGGGCACCAGCGCCGATCCCCGTGATCTCGTACATCCTCCGCCGGACGTTCGCGGCAGTGATCCTGCTGCTGGTCGTCTCCGCGGTCACCTTCGCCATCTTCTTCCTGCTGCCACGGCTCGTCGGCCAGACAGCGGACCAGCTGGCGCAGCAGTACATCGGCAAAAGCCCGTCGCCGGCGGACATCGCCGCCGTCAAGCACAACCTCGGTCTGGACCAGCCCGTCTACGTCCAGTACTGGCACTTCATCAAGGGGATCGTGGCCGGCGCCACCTACGACCTCGGCCCCACCACGGTGCACTGCGACGCGCCCTGCTTCGGCTACTCCTTCAAGAACCACCAGGCGGTCTGGCCGGAGCTCACCTCGCGCCTTCCGATCACCCTCTCGCTGGCCGTGGGTGCCGCCGTCCTGTGGCTGCTCTCGGGCGTGGTGGCCGGCGTCGTCTCGGCGCTGAAGCCGCGCTCGGCACTCGACCGCGGATTCATGGGCATCGCGCTCGCCGGTGTCTCGCTGCCCATGTTCTTCACGGGCAACCTGGCGATCCTGCTCTTCGAGTACCAGTGGCCGATCTTCGGCAAGTCCTACGTCCCGTTCACCGATAACCCCTCGCAGTGGGCCAACACCCTCTTCCCGGCGTGGTGTTCGCTCGCCCTGCTGTACTCCGCCATCTACGCGCGGCTCACCCGCTCGGGGATGCTGGAGACGATGAACGAGGACTTCATCCGCACGGCCCGCGCCAAGGGCCTCCAGGAGCGCAACGTCGTCGTCCGGCACGGACTGCGTGCCGCCCTCACCCCGATCATCACCGTCTTCGGCATGGACATCGGTCTGCTGCTCGGCGGCGCCGTGATCACCGAGAGCGTCTTCTCGCTGCCCGGCATCGGCCAGTACGCGGTACAGGGCATCACCGACAACGACCTGCCCAAGATCCTCGGCGTGACCCTGCTCGCCGCCTTCTTCGTCGTGATCGCAAATCTCCTGGTGGACGTGCTGTACGCCGCCGCCGACCCGCGGGTGAGGCTCTCGTGACCGAACTCTCCAAGACCGGTGCCGCCGTGGGCGGGCCCACGCCCGCCGGCAAGGCGCCGGAAGCCTTCCTCGAGGTCCGCGACCTCAAGGTGCACTTCCCCACCGACGACGGCCTGGTCAAGTCCGTCGACGGGCTCAGCTTCTCGCTGGAGAAGGGCCGCACCCTCGCCATCGTGGGCGAGTCCGGCTCCGGCAAGTCGGTCACCTCGCTGGCCGTCATGGGCCTGCACCGGCTCGGCCCGCGCGGCAAGAACGTGCGGATGTCCGGCGAGATCTGGCTGGACGGCAAGGAGCTGGTCTCCGCCGCCCCGGACGAGGTGCGCAAGCTCCGCGGCCGCGAGATGGCGATGATCTTCCAGGACCCGCTGTCCGCGATGCACCCGTACTACAAGGTCGGCGACCAGATCGTCGAGGCCTACCGGGTGCACCACGACGTCAGCAGGAAGGTCGCCCGCAAGCGTGCGATCGAGATGCTCGACCGGGTCGGCATCCCCGAGCCCGCCAAGCGCGTCGACGGCTACCCGCACGAGTTCTCCGGCGGTATGCGCCAGCGCGCCATGATCGCCATGGCGCTGGTGAACAACCCCGAGCTGCTCATCGCGGACGAGCCGACCACCGCGCTCGACGTGACCGTCCAGGCGCAGATCCTCGACCTGATCCGCGACCTCCAGAAGGAGTTCGGCTCCGCGGTCATCATGATCACCCACGACCTGGGTGTGGTCGCCGAGATCGCCGACGACGTCCTGGTGATGTACGGCGGCCGGTGCATCGAGCGCGGTCCGGCCGGCGAGGTCTTCGAGCAGCCGCAGCACCCCTACACCTGGGGCCTGCTCGGCTCGATGCCCCGCATCGACCGCGACACCTCCGAACGGCTCATCCCGGTCAAGGGCCAGCCGCCGAGCCTCATCAACGTCCCCTCGGGCTGCGCCTTCCACCCGCGCTGCCCGTACGCGGACATCCCCAAGGGGAACGTCACCCGGACGGTGCGCCCCGAGCTGGAGCTGGTGGGTACCGGGCACTGGTCCGCCTGCCACCTGTCGGCCGAGGACCGCCAGCGGATCTGGACCGAAGAGATTGCGCCGAAGCTGTGAGTGAGACCAAGAAGACGGACGGGGCCGAGGCCGTGATCCCGCAGCAGGCGACGGCCCCCGAGGACCGTGACGTGCTGCTCCGGGTCGAGGGCCTGACGAAGCACTTCCCGATCAAGAAGGGCATCCTCCAGCGCCAGGTCGGCGCGGTGAAGGCCGTCGACGGCATCGACTTCGAGGTGCGCAAGGGCGAGACCCTGGGCGTGGTCGGCGAGTCGGGCTGCGGCAAGTCGACCATGGGCCGGGTCATCACCCGGCTCCAGGACCCGACCGGCGGGAAGATCACCTTCGAGGGCCGGGACATCACGCGGCTGGGCACCGGGCAGATGCGTCCGCTGCGCCGCGACATCCAGATGATCTTCCAGGACCCGTACGGCTCCCTGAACCCCCGGCACACCATCGGCTCCATCGTCTCCGCGCCCTTCCGGCTCCAGGGCGTGGAGCCCGAGGGCGGGGTGAAGAAGGAGGTCCAGGGTCTGCTGGAGCTGGTCGGCCTCAGCCCCGAGCACTACAACCGCTACCCGCACGAGTTCTCCGGCGGCCAGCGCCAGCGCATCGGCATCGCCCGCGCGCTCGCCCTCAAGCCGAAGCTGGTCGTGGCCGACGAGCCGGTCTCCGCGCTGGACGTGTCGATCCAGGCGCAGGTCGTCAACCTCATGGACGACCTCCAGCAGGAGCTGGGCCTCACCTATGTGATCATCGCCCACGACCTCTCCGTGGTCCGGCACGTCTCGGACCGCATCGCGGTGATGTACCTCGGCAAGATCGTCGAACTGGCCGACCGCAACTCGCTGTACGAGGCGCCGATGCACCCGTACACCAAGGCCCTGATGTCGGCGGTGCCGGTCCCGGACCCCAAGCGCCGGGGCCAGAAGACCGAGCGCATCCTGCTGCGCGGTGACGTCCCGTCGCCGATCGCCCCGCCCTCCGGCTGCCGGTTCCACACCCGCTGCTGGAAGGCGACGCAGATCTGCAAGACGACCGAGCCGCAGCTCGTGGAGCTGCGGCCGGGTCAGCGGGTCGCCTGCCACCACCCGGAGAACTTCGCCGACCAGGCACCGCAGGACACGGTCCTGCTGTCGTCGGCGGTGGCCTCCGCCGACGCGGCGGGCAAGGAGCCGGTGTCCGAGGTGGCCGGCGGCCGGGCGGCGGCGCCGGAGCCGGCGGAGGAGGTCGCGGCACCGGAGGCGGTGGCCGCGTCCGAGGCGGCCGCGGACGCGGGCGCGCACACCGGACCGGGCGCGCGCACCGCGACGCCGACGGCGTCGGAACATGCTCCCGCAGCCGCGGAGGAGGCTTCGACCTCGGCCTCGGCCACGGAAGAGGTCCCGGCCGACGAGCCGAAGGCGAAGGAGCCCGCACCGGAGCCGTCCGCGCCGGAAACCCCGGCGGCCGAGGCCCCGGCGTCCGAGGCTTCTGCGACTGAGACCCCGGAGGACGAGGCTTCCACGTCCGAGGCTCCAGCGGCCGAGGTCCTGGCGACCGAGGCTTCGGACACCGAGCCTTCTGCGACCGAGGCCTCCGCGACCAAGGCCCCCGCGATCAAGGCTCCGGCGGCTAAGGCTTCTACGGCCGAGGCTCCCGTGACCGAGGCCTCCGTGACCGAGGCCTCCGTGACCGAGGCTCCGGCGGCCGAGGCTCCCTTGACCGAGACCCCCGTGACCGCGACCGAGGCTTCTTCCACTGAAGTTCCCGCGGCCGAGGCTCCTGCCTCAGAGGTCCCGGAGGACAAGGCTGCCGAGGCCGTGAAGGGCGAGAAGGCCGAGGGGACCGGCAAGGCGCCGAAGGGCGCGGACGCCGGTGGTGAGTCCCCGGAGGCCCCCGGGAAGTAGCACATGACGACTGGGCAAAGTCATGTACATGCCTGATCGGGAGAGCGCAGAGTCGTCCGTGTCAGCCCACTGACCGGTACATGCTCGAAAGGGACGACGACTCATGGCACTCTCCCGTTCGGCACGTCTGGGGGCCGTCGCCACCGCGGCGGCCTCCTTCCTCGTCGTCGCCGCCTCGGCCGCCCCCACCCAGGGCGCCCCGGGGATCGGCGACACCTACTTCCCCCGGCTCGGCAACGGCGGCTTCGACGCCCGCCACTACGACCTCGACGTGGCCTACGCCCCCGGCACCGGCCGCCTCGACGGCCGTACGACCCTCACCGCCCGTGCCACCCGCACCCTCTCCTCCTTCGACCTCGACCTCCAGCAGCTGGAGATCACCCGCGTCGAGGTCGACGGCCGGCCGGCGAGTTTCACGCGCGACGGCGACGAGGTCACCGTCACCCCGCGGCGCGACCTGCGGGCCGGACGGGACTTCCGCGTCACCGTCACCTACGGCGGTGTGCCGCAAGCCCTCGGCGGGCCCATCGTCTTCGGCTCCCGGTACGGCTGGATGAAGACCGACGACGGCGTCTTCGTCGCCTGCGAGCCCAACGCCGCCTCCACCTGGTTCCCGTCCAGCGACCACCCCTCCGACAAGGCCACCTACGACATCCGGATCAAGGCGCCCGAGGGGCTGACCGCCGTCTCCAACGGCCGGCTGGTGTCGACGTACGACCGGGGCGGCTCGACGTACACCCACTG
This sequence comes from Streptomyces sp. NPDC100445, assembly GCF_044759735.1. Classification (NCBI taxonomy): domain Bacteria; kingdom Bacillati; phylum Actinomycetota; class Actinomycetes; order Kitasatosporales; family Streptomycetaceae; genus Streptomyces; species Streptomyces sp. NPDC100445. The sequence goes on from NZ_JBIVZV010000012.1 coordinate 46,909, forward strand.
GCGGGAGTCCCGGCCGATGGCGACCTACCTCGCCACCGCCACCATCGGGAAGTTCGACGTGCGCACCGGACGGACCCCCGGCGGCATCCCGGTGTACGTGGCGATCGACCCCGTGCTGAAGAACGCCAACAGCGTCGACGTGTACGCCGTCACCTCCGCCGTCACCGACTACTGGTCGCGGGTCTTCGGGCCGTACCCGTTCGAGGAGACCGGCGCCATCGTGGACGACATGCCCGACGCGGGGTTCTCGCTGGAGGTGCAGAGCAAGCCCGCCTACTCGGCCGTGCGCAGCGAGACGACCATCGTGCACGAGCTGGCCCACCAGTGGTTCGGCGACTCGGTGAGCGTGGCCCGCTGGAAGGACATCTGGCTCAACGAGGGGTTCGCCACCTACGCCCAGTGGCTGTGGGCGGAGCACCAGGGCACCCGCACCGCCCACGACTCCTTCCGCGCCGCCTACGACGCCCGCCCCGCCGACTCCTCCTTCTGGCAGGTGAAGGTGGGCGACCCGCAGCGGGACACGATGTTCGCCTCCGCCGTCTACCAGCGGGGCGCGATGACGCTCCAGGCCCTGCGCGAGCGGATCGGCGACACCGCCTTCTTCCGGCTGCTGCCCGCCTGGACGGCACTGCACCGGTACGGCAACGCGGACACTGCCGACTTCGTCCGCCTCGCCGAGCGGGTCAGCGGTCAGCAGCTGGACGATCTGTTCGACTCCTGGCTGTTCACCACAGGGAAACCGACCCTGTGAGCCTGGCTTTGTAAGGTTTCTGCTCCCCGGCGGGTGAGAATGTCAGGGTGCAGCTCCAGCAACTCTTCAGTCCCTCCGTCCAGCACACGCTCGATGTGATCGGCATCTTCGTGTTCGCGATCTCCGGCGCCCTGCTGGCCGTCCGGAAGAACTTCGACGTCTTCGGGATCGCGGTCCTCGCCGAGGTCACCGCGCTGGGCGGGGGGCTGTTCCGCGACGTGGTCATCGGGGCCGTGCCCCCGGCCGCCTTCACGGACCTCGGGTACTTCCTGACGCCCCTGCTCGCCACGCTCGTCGTCTTCTTCCTGCACCCGCACGTCGAGCGCATCCAGGCCGCGGTGCTCGTCTTCGACGCGGCCGGCCTCGGCCTGTTCTGCGTCAGCGGTACGACGAAGGCGTACAGCTACGGCCTCGGCCTGACCGCGTCGGCCACCATGGGCCTGGCCACCGCGGTCGGCGGCGGTGTGCTGCGCGACGTGCTGGCCAACGAGGTGCCCTCGCTGCTGCGCTGGGACCGCGACCTGTACGCGGTCCCGGCGATCGTCGGCGCCACCATGGTGGCGCTGTGCCTGCGCTACGGCGCCCTGACCCCGTTCACCAGCGGGCTCGCGGTCGTCACGGCCTTCGTGCTCCGGCTGCTCGCGATGCGGTTCCACTGGCGAGCGCCGCGCGCGTGGAACCGCCGTTCGACGGTGACCGAGGAGTAGATCCGGCGAGGGAGCCGTCCTGACCGGCGGCACGGTTCTGGCCCATCTGGAGGGTCAGCCAGCGGAAGGCCGCGGGGACCTGCGGCCGCCACAGGGCCATGGTGTGGCCGCCCGCGCTGCGCGGCAGGAACACCACGTGCACGGTGGTCGGCGCCTGGGCGGCGGACGCCAGGGCCTCGCCCGCCTGGTAGCCGTCGCCGGACTCGCCGGAGAGGTACAGCGCGACGGGCGGCGGCGCGGCGGCCCTCCTGAGCAGCAGGTAGGGGTTGTTCGCGGCGCGCAGGGCGGGGGTCTGGGCGGCGAGGGAACTGCGTTCGCCGATCGGGTCGTTGTAGCCGGACATGCTGACCGCGGCCCGGTACCGGCCGGGGTGGGCCACCGCCAGCTTGACCGCGCAGTGCGCGCCCGCCGAGTACCCGGCCACCGCCCAGCCGCGGGGAGCGGGCTGGGCCCGGAAGTTGTCGGTGACCATCTTCGGCACGTCGACGCTGAGCCAGGTGTCGGCGTTGACCTGGCCCGGGACGTTGGCGCAGCCGGTGTCCACCCCGGCCAGCAGGTTGGTGCGCGGGGCGACCAGGATGAACGGCGCCACCCGACCGCTGCGCATCAGCGGCAGCAGCTGCTCGTGGGTCCGCATCGACCCGAACCACGCCTTGGCGGAGCCGGGGTAGCCGGGGAGCAGTTCGACCACGGGGAACCGCTTGTGCCGGTAGGCCGGGTCGTCGTACTGCGGCGGCAGCCAGACGTAGACCTCGGCGTTCACCCCGGAGACCCGGCCGCGCAGCTGGGTGACCCGCACGCCGCCGGCCGCGCGCATGCCGGGCCCGTCGGCGGCCCGGAAGGTCTGCCTGACCTTGGGCAGCCGTTTGACCGCGATGCCGCCGGTGCCGTCCCGGCCGAGGTCGGCGGCCTCCTGGACGTGGTTGCCGGTGCCCAGCAGGTCCGCCCAGTTGTCGTACAGGTTGTTCTGGTTGTTGACCAGCACGAAGACCAGGGTGACGGCCGTGCCCTGGGCGAACAGCAGCATGAGGATCCGGGCCGCGGCCCGCAGCGGCCGGGGTCCGCGCATCCGCGACCACAGGACGAGCGGCAGTATGAGGGCGGCCACCGACAGGGCGAGGGTGGTGTAGAGGAACGGAGTCCCGGTGAGGCTCATGTCCCCATAGAGGGGAATCCGCGACCAGGGGTTGTGGACGTGTCCGGACACTTACTCAGAAATTACCGGAACCTCACCCGGAGGCCCGAACCCCCCCGAGGCCGGCGATGGCCGGCCGTCGTCGCGGGTGTGGATCCAGGCCGCCCGGGCCGAGTCGAGCCGAGCGTGAGCCGTCAAGACACCGCTCCCGGCGCGTCCGCCGCCATCGGGGCAGCCCTCTACGGCCTGGCCACCAGGGTCGCGAGGCGCCTGCCCCGGGACACGAGCCTGACGTCCGCCGCCACCCTGGCCACCCTGGACCGGACCGGCCCGCGGCGCATCACCGATCTGGCCGCGGTCGAGGGCGTCACCCAGCCCGCGATGACCGCCCTGGTCCGAGTGATGGAGGAGTCCGGCCTGGTCGAGCGGCGGGCGACGCGTCCGACAAGCGGGTCACGCTGGTGTGCCTCATCGAGGCCGGCGCCTCCTATGTCCGGACGCGGCGCCAGGCGCGCGTCCTCGCGTTCGAGCGGTTGATCGGCGAGCTCACCGGCGACGAGGTCGAGGCGCTGATGGCGGCCCTTCCGGCGCTGAAGCACCTGGCAGAGCTAGAGAGCCAGGACCGAGAAGGGCCGAAGCGGTGACCGGGCAGCCGGTCGGCGGGGTCGCGGGAAGGCGTTGCCGGTGGCGCGTTCCGAGACGCCGTTGCTGGTCCCCGCCCTGATGTTCATCGCTCTCGTCGTGACGCCGGAATCGCCGAGCGCACCGTCCTGATCGAGTTCGACAGCTTCGAGCAGGCCGTCGCGGCGCGCGAGAGCGCGGCCTACCAGGAGGCGCTGGCCGCCCTCGCCGACGGCGTCGAACGCGACTTCCGCATCGTCGAAGGCATCGACTGACCGAGGTGTCAGGAGCCGACCGGATCAATCGGTGACGGGCAGGCACTCGGTGAGCAGGGCGACGATGTCACGCCAGGCTCGCTGTGCGTGCCGTGGGTGGTGGCCGACGCCGGGGGGCGTGGTGTGGTCGACCGTCGGGTGGTGGAAGGCGTGAAGGGCTCCTCCGTAGACCACGAGGCGCCAGTCGACGCCCGCGGCCTGCATCTCCGCGGTGAACGCCTCCCGTTGCGCGGGCGGCATGATCGGGTCCTCCGACCCGACCCCGGCCCATACCGGGCAGCGGATGCGCGCCGCCTCGCCCGGACGGCCCGTGGTGGTCGCGTTGACTGTCCCGATAGCGCGCAGGTCGACGCCGTCGCGACCGAGTTCCAGGGCGACCGCGCCCCCGGTGCCGTAGCCGATGGCGGCGGTCCGGTCGGGGTCGGCCCGTGGTTCGGCACGCAACACGTCGAGCGCCGCGTGACCGATTCCGCGCATGCGGTCGGGATCGGCGAGCAGCGGCAGGCAACGGGCCAACATCTCCTCCGGGTCCGCCAGATAGCGTCCGCCGTGGAGGTCGAAGGCCAGCGCCACGTAACCCAGCTCGGCCAGAGCCTCGGCCCGCCGGCGCTCGACATCGCTGAGCCCCATCCCCTCGGGGCCGATCAGGACCGCGGGCCGGCGCCCGGCACCGGCCGGGAGCGCGAGGTGTCCGATCATCGTCAGGTTGTCGGCCGGGTATTCGACCGTACGGGTGGTGACCGTCGTCATGGACTGGACGGTAGTGATCGGCGCGCCCGCTGGGGGTGGTGTTCACCGATGGCAGACAGCGGATAGGGCCGCAATGGACAAAGCTACCGCTTAGTAGTTTGCTGTTGTACCGTTCCTCCATGCCAGAAGCGACTTCCGCCCCCTCCCCGTCGCGGGCCGTGATCGGCGACAGCGAGTTCGACCGCGACACCGCGGTCACCCGGCGCGAGCCCGGCGTCTACGACGTCGACCTCTCGGCCGGCTGGACCATCATCAACGCCGTCAACGGCGGCTATCTGCTCGCCGTCCTCGGCCGGGCCCTGGCGGACACCCTCCCGCACCCGGACCCGTTCACCATCACCGCGCACTACCTGACCGCCTCCCGGCCCGGTCCGGCGGTCGTCCGCACCGAGACCGTCCGCACCGGCCGCACCCTCTCCACCGGCCAGGCCTCGCTGCTCCAGCTCGACGACGAGGGCAACGAGGTCGAACGCATCCGCGTCCTCGCCTCCTACGGCGACCTCGCCGCCCTCCCCGACGACGTGCGTACCACGGCCACCCCGCCCGCGATCCCGCCGCTGGAGCGCTGCTTCGGCCCGGACGACGCGCCGGCGCCCGTCCCCGGCAGCTCGGCGATCGCCGACCGGTTGATGCTCAAGCTGGACCCGGAGACCCTCGGTTGGGCACTCGGCGCGCCCTCCGGAAAGGGTGAGATGCGCGCCTGGTTCGGCCTCGCCGACGGCCGCGACGCCGACCCCCTGTCGCTGCTCCTCGCGGTGGACGCCCTCCCGCCCACCGCCTTCGAGATCGGCCTCCAGGGCTGGGTCCCGACGGTCGAGCTCACCGTCCACGTCCGCCGGCGGCCGGCCGCCGGCCCGCTGCGCGTGGCCATCACCACCCGCAACCTGGCCGGCGGCTTCCTGGAGGAGGACGCCGAGGTCTGGGACAGCGAGGACCACCTGGTCGCCCAGTCCCGCCAGCTGGCCCGCGCCCGGCTCGGCTGACGGGCACCGGACCGAGGTGAGGGGCGGCTCCCGGGCCGTCCCTCACCTTCATGCCCGTACGCCCGTACGCCCGCGCGGCGGGGGAGCTCAGTCGAGCCAGTGGCCCCGACCGATGGTGATGAGCCGCAGCTGACGGGTGGCGAGCCGGGTCACCCGCTCGCGCTCCTCCTCCGGGGCCTCCAGCGCCTCCAGGAACAGCGAGGCGGTGATGAGCATCTGGTCGACGTAGAGGTGCGCCAGCATCAGCAGGTCGTCGTCGCTCCAGCCCGCCGCCTCCGGGTCCCCGGCCAGCTCGGCCTTCACCTCCTCGGCGAACCGCGACAACTGGTCCCGTATGGCCTCGCGCACCGGCTGCACCCCGCCGTGCCGTTCCCGGGCGACGAAGCGGACGTGCGCCGGGTACGCCGCCACGTGACCGGCGATCAGCTCGACGGCGCGCGTGATGCGTTCCTCGCTGTCGCCCGTCGTGGACACCGTCGTCCGCACCATCGGGTGCAGGCTCCCCAGCGCCTCGTCGACCAGGGCCACCCCGAGGTCGGCGGTCGAGCGGAAGTGCCGGTAGAAGGCGGTCGGCGCGACGCCGACGGCCCGGGTGACCTCGCGCAGGCCCAGGCTGCTCAGGCTCTGCTCCTCCAGCAGCGCGAGCGCCGCGTCGAGGAAAGCCTGCCGGGTCTTCTGCTTCTGGGCCTGGCGGATGCCGAGGGTGTGACTCATGTCATCCAGTTAACAACTGTTCTCCGGAATTGGAAAGCCGTCGGAGGCGCTAGACTCGGAGTCAGTGAACAACTGTTACTACAACTGTTCACCCAAACTTCACGCCGACCGGACGCACCGACCGATCACGCCGATCGTCCACGAGGTATTCCGAAGGGGGATCCGATCCCATGCTGTTCCTCGTCGCCGCTCTCATGCTGTTCGGGGTCGTGCTGGGCACCGTCGCCCACGCGCCGCTGACCGTCACCGCCGCCCTGGCCGCCGTCATCGCCGTCTGGCTCGCCGTCTTCGCCCTCCGCGAGCGCCACGCCCGTCGGCGGCCCACGACCGACTGACCGGCCGCGGCGTCCGCCGCCGGGGCCGCCCGAGGCCACGCGGACACCAGGAGCACCACGACCATCGTGACCACCCGTATCACCGGGACCATCAGGAGCTGACACCCATGCACCTCACCGCACCGGCCGCGCCCCGCGCCGACACCCGCCCGCGCGTGCGTGACGCCGACGGCATGGCCGTGGCGTCCTTCGTCCTCGGCCTGCTCGGCCTGCTCGTCCTCAACCTCTTCCTCGGCCCCGTCGCCGTCGTCCTCGCCGCGGTCGCCCTGTGGCGCGGCACCGGCCGCCCGGGTCGCGCCTGGCTGGGCCTGGCCCTGGGCGTCGCCGACCTCGCCGTGCTGGTGGCGGCCATGGAGGTGTCCGGCACGGTGTCCTGGAGCCTGTGAGGCGCCGCAAGCGGCCCGGTGCGGCCTGGGCCGGCCGAGGGCGCCACGTAGAATCGGCGTCACCATGGCATACCTCGACCACGCCGCCACGACTCCGATGCTCCCGGAGGCGGCGGAGGAACTGACCGCCCAGCTGAGCATCACCGGCAACGCGTCCGCACTGCACGCCTCCGGCCGCCGGGCCCGCCGTACGGTCGAGGAATCCCGCGAGGCCCTGGCGGAAGCGCTGGGCGCCCGCCCCAGCGAGGTCGTGTTCACCTCCGGCGGCACCGAGGCCGACAACCTGGCCGTGAAGGGCCTCTACTGGTCGCGCCGCGCCGCCGACCCGGCCCGCACCCGGGTCCTGGCCAGCCCCGTCGAGCACCACGCCGTGCTGGACGCCGTGCACTGGCTCGGCGAGCACGAGGGCGCCACGGTCGAGTACCTTCCCGTCGACGCCCACGGCCGCGTCCACCCCGAGGTCCTGCGCGAGGCCGTCGCCCGCAACCCCGACGATGTCGCCCTGGCCACCGTGATGTGGGCCAACAACGAGATCGGCACCGTCATGCCGGTCCGTGAACTCGCCGATGTCGCGGCCGAGTTCGGCGTTCCGCTGCACGCCGACGCGGTCCAGGCGTTCGGTCAGGTCCCGGTCGGCTTCGAGGCCTCCGGTCTCGCCGCGATGACGGTGTCCGGCCACAAGATCGGCGGACCGTACGGCATCGGCGCCCTGATCCTCGGCCGCGACCACACCCCCGTGCCCGTGCTGCATGGCGGCGGCCAGGAACGCGACGTCCGCTCCGGCACGCTCGACGTCCCCGCCGTCGCCTCCTTCGCCGTGGCCGGCCGGCTCGCCGCCGCACGGCAGGAGCGGTTCGCCCGCGAGATCGGCGCCCTGCGCGACCGGCTGGTCGACGCCGTCCGCACGACCGTGCCGGACGCGCTGCTCGGCGGCGACCCGGCCCCCGACGGCCGCCTGCCCGCCAACGCGCACTTCACCTTCCCCGGCTGCGAGGGCGACTCCCTGCTGCTCCTGCTGGACGCCCAGGGCATCGAGTGCTCCACCGGCTCCGCCTGCACCGCGGGCGTCGCCCAGCCCAGCCATGTCCTCCTCGCCACCGGCACCGACCCGGACCTCGCCCGCGGCACCCTGCGGTTCTCCCTGGGGCACACCTCCACCCGGGCCGACGTCGACGCGGTGGCCGAGGCGATCGGCCCTGCGGTGGAACGGGCCCGCGCGGCCGGCCTCACCTAGGGCCCGTCGTACGGACCGGGCCGGACGCGTCCCCGGCGCGCGCGGCGCGGACCAGGCCGATGTACCGCTCCCAGTCCCAGAACCGGCCCGGGTCGGTGTGATCCGTGCCCGGCACCTCCACGTGCCCCACGATGTGCTCCCGGTCGACGGGTATGCCGTACCGCCGGCAGACCGCCGCCGTCAGCCGCGCCGAGGCCGCGTACAGGGCGTCCGTGAAGGACGAGGCGTCCGCCACGAACCCCTCGTGCTCGATGCCGACGCTGCGCTCGTTGTACCCCCGGTCGCCCGCGTGGAAGGCGACGTCCAGTTCCCGGACCAGCTGGGTGACCCGCCCGTCCCGGCGCACGACGTAGTGCGCCGCCGCCCCGTGCGCCGGGTCCCGGAACACCTTCACCGCCGACGCGTAGTCGCCCTGGGTGACGTGCACCACCACCCGGTCCACCGGGTAGTCCCGCGGCCGGTCCGCCCGCCGGTAGTTCGCCGGGGAGGCCGCCACCCAGCGCGCGCCCCGGAAGTCCACCGCGCCCGCGACCCGCGGCTCGGCCACCCCCGGCAGCCGCCACCACAGGCGGGACAGCTCCTGGCGGGCCAGCGCGGCGGTGCCCACCGCGGCCGCGGCCCCGCCGACGAGCAGGGCGCGCCGGCCCAGCCGCCGGTCCCCGTCCTTCGCCGCCACTTCCGTCACCACCCCCCACGGACCGTCAACGCATATCCGGCCGACCGGGTTCCCACGCCCCCGTACCCTGGAAGGGCTATGACTGACACCCCGCAGCGCACCCGCCCCCTCCGCGTCCTCGCCGCCATGTCCGGCGGGGTCGACTCAGCCGTCGCCGCCGCGCGCGCCGCGGAAGCCGGCCACGACGTCACCGGCGTCCACCTCGCGCTCTCCGCGAACCCGCAGTCCTTCCGTACCGGCGCGCGGGGCTGTTGCACCGTCGAGGACTCACGCGACGCCCGCCGCGCCGCCGACGTCATCGGCATCCCGTTCTACGTCTGGGACCTCGCCGACCGCTTCCGCGAGGACGTCGTCGAGGACTTCGTCGCCGAGTACGAGGCCGGCCGCACCCCGAACCCGTGCCTGCGCTGCAACGAGAAGATCAAGTTCGCCGCGCTCCTGGACAAGGCGCTGGCCCTCGGCTTCGACGCCGTCTGCACCGGCCACTACGCCAAGGTGATCGTGCGCGAGGACGGCTCCCGCGAACTGCACCGCGCCTCCGACATGGCCAAGGACCAGTCGTACGTGCTCGGCGTGCTGGACGAGAGGCAGCTCGCCCACGCCCTGTTCCCGCTCGGCGACACGGTCACCACCAAGGACGAGATCCGCGCGGAGGCCGAGCGCCGGGGCCTGGCCGTCGCCAAGAAGCCCGACTCCCACGACATCTGCTTCATCGCCGACGGCGACACCCAGGGCTTCCTGGCGAAGCGGCTCGGCCGGGCCGAGGGCGACATCGTCGACGAGTCCGGCACCCGGCTCGGCACGCACGAGGGCGCGTACGGCTTCACCATCGGCCAGCGCAAGGGTCTCCGGATCGGCACCCCGGCCCCCGACGGCAAGCCCCGCTACGTCCTGGACATCTCCCCGGTCACCAACACCGTCACCGTCGGCCCCGCCGCCGCCCTGGACGTCACCGCCCTCACCGCGATCAGGCCCCGCTGGTGCGGCACCGCCCCCACCGCCGCCGGTACCTACGCCGCGCAGCTGCGGGCCCACGGCGGCGAGACCGAGGTGACCGCGGAGCCGGCCGGCGGCGAGCTGCGGGTCACCTTCACCGAGCCGGTCCGCGGGGTCGCCCCCGGCCAGGCGATCGTGCTGTACGACGGCACGCGCGTGGTGGGCTCGGCGACGATCGCCACCACCACCCGCGCAGCGGCGGCGGTCTGAGCCCGGCCGCCGCCCGGCCGGCCTCCCCGCCGGTCAGGACACCTCGGTGTCGTAGAAGCAGAAGTGGTCCTTGATCTCGGCGACCCCCGGCAGCGGGTCGGGGTACGCCCAGACGAGGTCGGGCGCGTCCGGCAGCGACCAGTACGACGCCGTGCCCTTGAAGGGGCAGACCGTGCGCGTGTCGGAGGGGGTCAGCAGGTCCAGCCGCACGTCCTCGGCGGGCACGTAGTACCGCACCGGGCAGCCCGTCTCCCGCAGCTCCAGCGAGCGGTCGGACTCGGCGAGCACCCGGCCGTCGCGCTCCACGCGCACGTGCCGCCCGCTCTTCTCGATCGTGATCGTGTGTCCTCGTGTCATACCGGGTCAGCACCGCTCGGGCCGCGCTTCTTCCCGCGCGGCCCGGCCACCGTACGGTAGGGGCCATGAACATCTGCGTCTTCCTGTCCGCCGCCGATCTCGACGAGCGGTACACCCGCCCCGCGCGGGCGTTCGCCGAACTGATCGGCCGGGCCGGTCACACGCTGGTCTGGGGCGGCTCGGACGTCGGCCTGATGAAGGTGGTCGCCGACGGTGTGCACGAGTCGGGCGGCAGGCTGCTGGGCGTCTCGGTGGAGTTCCTGGCGAACAAGGCACGGCCCGGCGCCGACGAGATGGTCGTCGCCGCCGACCTCGCCGAGCGCAAGAAGCTGCTGCTGGAGAAGGCCGACGCCGTGGTGATCATGGTGGGCGGCACCGGCACCCTCGACGAGGCCACCGAGATCCTGGAGCTGAAGAAGCACGGCCGCACCGACAAGCCGGTCGTCCTGCTCAACACCGCGGGCTTCTACGACGGCCTCCAGCAGCAGTTCCTCCGCATGGAGGCCGAGGGCTTCCTGCCCCGCCCGCTGTCCGAGCTGGTCTTCTTCGCCGAGGAGCCCGCCGCGGCGCTCGCGTACCTGGAGTCCGCGACATGAGCGGCCACCGCCGCACGACCCGGCGCCCGCCGGTGCGAGCATGGCGGGCATGGCTACTCATGTGATCACCGGAGCCGGTTCCGGCATCGGCGCGGCCGTCGCCCGCCGGCTGCACGCGCGCGGGGACGACCTCGTGCTGCACGCGCGCGACGCGGGCCGCGCCAAGGAACTGGCCGCCGTCTTCCCCGGCGCCCGCACCCTCGTCGGCGACCTCGCCGACCCGGACCGGCTGTCCTGGGCGTTCTCCCACCAGACGCTGCCGGAGCGGGTGGACTCCCTGCTGCACATCGCCGGGGTCGTCGACCTCGGTGACGTCGGCGACCTGACCCCGAAGTCCTGGCACCACCAGCTCGACGTCAACCTGGTCGCCCCCGCCGAGCTGACCCGGCACTTCCTTCCCCAGCTGCGCACGGCCCGCGGTCACGTGATCTTCGTCAACTCCGGTTCCGGCCTGAACGCCCACGCCGGCTGGTCCGCGTACGCCGCCTCCAAGCACGGCCTGAAGGCCCTCGCCGACTCCCTGCGCCAGGAGGAGCACGCGGCCGGTGTCCGCGTCACCTCCGTCTATCCCGGCCGCACCGCCAGCCCCATGCAGGCCAAGGTCCACCAGCAGGAGGGCCAGGAGTACGACGCGGCCCGCTGGATCGACCCCGAGTCGGTGGCCACGACGATCCTGATGGCCCTGGACCTGCCGCGGGACGCCGAGGTCAACGACCTGACGGTACGACCGGGGCGCTGATCCGGCCGCCGGGTTCCGTAGGCTGCCCAGGTGAGCGAAAACAGCGTGTTCAGGTTCGGCGGCGCCACCGGGGTCGGGTCCCTGCCCGGTGGCGATGCCCGGGAGGCCGCCCGGACGGCCACCGGGTCCTTCGAGGACTTCCCCTTCCTCCCGGAGCTGCCCGCGCGCGGGCCCGGCGCCGACATGATCGGCCGTACGGCGGGCATGCTCGTCGAGCTGTACGCACGGGTGGAGCCCAGCGGCTGGCGGATCGGCGACCGGCCGGGCCGGGACACCCGGCGGGCCCGGTCCTGGTTGGGCGAGGACCTCGACGCCGTCGAGGAGTTCACGCAGGGCTACGAGGGCGACCTGAAGGTGCAGGCCGTCGGGCCCTGGACGCTGGCCGCGACCCTGGAGCTGCGCAACGGCGAGGCCGCCCTGTCGGACCCCGGCGCCTGCCGCGACCTCGCCGCCTCGCTCGCCGAGGGGCTGCGGCTCCACCTCGACGAGGTGCGGCGCCGCGTCCCCGGCGCCCGGATCGTCCTCCAGCTCGACGAGCCCTCCCTCACCGACGTGCTGCGCGGCCAGGTGCGGACCGCGAGCGGCTACCGCAGGCACCGCGCGGTGGACCGGCAGGTCGTGGAGGCCACGCTCCGGGACGTCGTCGCGGTCAACGGCGGCGGCCCCGTGGTCGTGCACTCCTGCGCGCCGGACGTGCCGTTCGCGCTGCTGCGGCGGGCCGGCGCGGCGGCCGTCTCCTTCGACCTCGCACTCCTCACCGAGCGTGACGACGAGGTGATCGGTGAGGCCGTCGAGGGCGGCACCCGGCTGTTCGCCGGTGTCGTGCCGGGCACGGACGGCCCATTGTCCGACCCTGCCGGTAGCGTCATGGGTGTCAGGACGCTGTGGCGCAGGCTGGGGCTGCATCCGGGGCTGCTCGCGGAGGCGGTCACGGTCACCCCGGCGTGCGGTCTCGCGGGCGCGTCCCCGGGCTACGCGCGCCGGGCGCTCGCCCACTGCGCCCAGGCGGCGAGATCCCTCGCGGACAACCCAGAGTAACGGGAGGACAACACGGTGGCCGGCGACAAGCAGGCGGAGACGACGGCGGTGCCCGCCGAGGCCCGCGAGAAGCACGCGCAGCTGGCGGAGCAGATCGAGGAGCACCGCTTCCGGTACTACGTGAAGGACGCCCCCGTCGTCAGCGACGCGGAGTTCGACACGCTCCTGAAGAGCCTGGAGGCCCTGGAGGAGGAGCACCCGGAGCTGCGCAGCCCGGACTCGCCGACCCAGAAGGTCGCCGGGGCGTACGAGACGGAGTTCACCGCGGTCGAGCACCGCGAGCGGATGCTCTCGCTCGACAACACCTTCAACGACGACGACCTGGCCGCCTGGGCCGACCGCATCGCCCGCGAACTGGGCGACCAGACCTACCACTTCCTGTGCGAACTGAAGGTGGACGGCCTCGCGGTCAACCTCACCTACGAGAACGGCCGGCTCACCCGCGCGGCCACCCGGGGCGACGGCCGCACCGGCGAGGACATCACCCCGAACGTCCGGACCATCGCGGAGATCCCGGACCGCCTCGACGGCGACCGGGTGCCGGACGTGGTGGAGATCCGCGGCGAGGTCTACTTCCCGATGGAGAAGTTCCTCGAACTGAACGAACGCCTCGTCGCGGCCGGCGACAAGCCCTTCGCCAACCCGCGCAACGCCGCCGCCGGTTCGCTGCGCCAGAAGAACCCGCGGGTCACCGCCACCCGCCCGCTGCACATGGTCGTCCACGGCATCGGCGCCCTGGAGGGCTACACCGGCATGACCCGGCTCTCCCAGGCCTACGAGCTGCTGAAGGAGTGGGGCCTGCCCACCTCCCCGCACAACCGCGTGGTCGACGACCTCGACGGGGTGCGGGAGTTCATCGCGTACTACGGCGAGCACCGCCACTCCGTGGAGCACGAGATCGACGGGGTCGTGGTCAAGCTGGACGAGCTGCGCCTCCAGGGGCGCCTCGGCTCCACCGCGCGGGCCCCCCGCTGGGCGATCGCCTACAAGTACGCGCCCGAAGAGGTCAACACCAAGCTCATCGACATCAAGGTGGCGGTCGGCCGCACCGGCCGCGTCACGCCGTACGCCCAGGTGGAGCCGGTGACGGTCGCGGGCAGCGAGGTGGAGTTCGCGACCCTGCACAACCAGGAGGTCGTGCGGGCCAAAGGCGTCCGTATCGGCGATACGGTCGTCATCCGCAAGGCCGGTGACGTCATCCCGGAGATCCTCGGCCCGGTCTACGACCTGCGGGACGACACCGAGCGGGAGTTCGTGATGCCGGGCGAGTGCCCGGAGTGCGGAACGCCGCTGCGGCCCATGAAGGAGGGCGACATCGACCTCCGCTGCCCCAACGCCCGAGGCTGCCCGGCCCAGTTGCGGGGGCGCGTCTCCTACCTCGCCGGCCGCGAGTGCCTGGACATCGAGCACTTCGGCGAGGTGGCCGCGGCCGCGCTCACCCGCCCGCTGGAACCGGCCGACCCGCCGCTGGTGGACGAGGGCGACCTGTTCGACCTGACGGTGGAGAAGCTGCTGCCCATCAAGGCCCACGTCCTCGACCCCGACAGCGGGCTGCCCAAGCACGACCCGAAGACGGGGGAGGAGAAGGTCGTCACGGTCTTCGCCAACCAGAAGGGCGAGCCGAAGAAGAACACCCTGGCGCTGCTGGCCAACATCGAGGCCGCCAAGTCCCGCCCGCTGGCCCGGTTCCTGAACGGACTGTCCATCCGGCACGTCGGCCCGGTCGCCGCGCAGGCCCTCGCGCGCGAGTTCCGGTCCATCGACCGCATCGAGCAGGCGACCGAGGCGGAGCTGGCCGCGACCGACGGCGTCGGCCCGATCATCGCCGCCGCGCTCAAGGAGTGGTTCGCCGAGGACTGGCACCGCGAGATCGTCCGCAAGTGGAAGGCCGCCGGAGTCCCCCTGGAGGACCGGTCGTCCGGCGAGGACGAGGGGCCGCGACCGCTGGCGGGGCTCACGATCGTCGTCACCGGCACGCTGGAGCACCACACCCGGGACGGCGCCAAGGAGGCGCTCCAGAGCCGGGGGGCGAAAGTGGTCGGTTCGGTGTCGAAGAAGACCTCGTTCGTCGTTGTGGGTGACAACCCCGGATCGAAGTACGACAAGGCCGTGCAGGCGAAGGTGCCGATCCTGGACGAGGACGGTTTCGACGTCCTTCTGGAGCAGGGCCCCGAGGCGGCGGCCGAAGTCGCGGTTCCGACCGAGGAGTAGCGGTTGAAGGCCACCCGATCGGCGCATATCAGTTGCATACGGGTGGCCCGGGCGCATTCGGGCAACCGTCGGAGACCGCTGCCCGTGGAAGCCTTCCGCGGCCTACTGTTGAGGTGTGCGCCTGCCGTGCCCAGCTGCGGCCGGTGCGCCCCCGTGCCCTCCAGTGGCCCGGGGGAGGTTTCTTCGGCGCGGAGCTGCTGATGGTTGTCGGGCATCGGGCCGCGTGGCGTGGGCACCGCCGGCTGTGAGAGGGACGGGAATGGAACCGACCGAGAGCGCCGCCCCGGACTCGCGGCTGCGCCTGCGCCGCCGCGCGGGCGCGTGGGGAATCCGGTGGAGCGGACCGGCCGGCGGACGGACGGGCGGGCAGCCGCGCCCGGCCGGACCGGGCCCCGCCGGCGAGGCGGCCGCCCCGCCGCCCCGGGCCGCCGGCTCCGCCTCCGCGCTGTCCGGCACCGGCGCCCGCACCGACACCGACACCGAACGGCAGCCGTCCTGGCCGGCGCTGCCCGCGGCCGTCGTCGCCGCCGCCGGTCTCGTCCTCGGCGCCGGCTTCTACCGCGCCTACGCCGGCCACCACGCCCTCTTCCCCTGCGGCACGCTCGGCTGGGCGCTGGCCCTGCTGACCGGCGTCATCGTCGGCCACCTCGTCATGCTGGGCAGCGCCCGCTGGTCGGGCGGCACCGGATCGGGCGCCGCCCTCACCCTCGCCGTCCTGCTGCTGTACGGCTGGGTGCCCGCCGGGCTGGTCAGCCTCACCGTGGTCGTCCTGGTCGGCATCGCCCGCCGGCACCGCTGGCGGCAGGGCGTCCTGCACGGCGCGGTCGACATCCTCGGCATCGGCGCCGGCGCCCTGCTGCTCGGCGCCTTCGGCCGGGTGCCGAGCGTCGAGCAGCCCTGGCGGCCCGGCACCTGGACCCTCGCGACGGCCCCCCAGGTCGTCCTGGTCGCCTGCGCCTACCTCGCCGTCAGCCGCGGCCTGCTGTGGTACCTGCACGCCCCGCGCGGCGGCGGGCTGCCCACCGTCGCCCGCACCGCCCTGGTCCGGCACGGCCTGGTCGCCGTCGCGCTGCTCGGCATCGCGCCGCTGCTCTGCGTCGTCGCCGACGCCCAGCCGGTCCTGCTCCCGCTGTTCGCCATCCCCCTCGTCGCCCTGGACTCCACGCTGTGGATGGCCCGCGCCCGCGCCGAGGAACAGCTGCGCGACCCGCTGACCGGGCTGCCCAACCGGCAGTGGCTGCTGGAACGGATCTGGACGGCCCTCGACGACGCCGAACGCATCGGCGCCCGCGCCGCCCTCATGCTGATCGACCTCGACCGTTTCCGGTCGGTCAACGACACCCTGGGCCACCTCGCCGGGGACCGGCTGCTGCTCCAGATAGCCGACCGGCTGCGGCTCGCCCTGCCGCGCGGCGCCGAGGCCGCCCGCCTCGGTGGTGACGAGTTCGCCGTCTTACTGCCCGTCGCCGACTCCACCACGTCGGCCACGCGCGTCGCCCGCGGCCTCGTCGCCGCCCTCAGCTCCCCGCTCGACCTCGACGGTCTCACCCTCGTGCTGGAGGCCAGCGCGGGGGTCGCCGTCTTCCCCGACCACGCGGTCGACGCCGAGGGCCTGCTGCGCCGGGCCGACGTGGCGATGTACCAGGCCAAGCGGGACCGCACCGGCGTGGAGGTGTACGAGTCCAAGCGCGACTCCAACACGCCCGACCGCCTCGGCCTGCTGGGCGACCTGCGCCGCGCCCTGGACGCGCGCGAGGTGCAGCTGCACTACCAGCCCAAGGTCCGCTTCGACGGACAGGTCGCCGGCCTGGAGGCGCTGGTGCGCTGGGTGCACCCCGAGCGCGGCAAGGTCCCGCCGGACGAGTTCATAGCGATAGCCGAGTCCTCCGGTCTGATGCCCCACCTGACCGAGTACGTCCTCGACACCGCCCTCGCGCAGGTCGCCCGGTGGCGCGCCCAGGGGCTACGGGTCCCGGTCGCCGTCAACGTCTCCCCGCGCGACGTGCACACCCCCGGGTTCGCGGGATCGGTCGCCGCGCGGCTCGCCCGGCACGGGGTCCCCGCCGGGGCGCTCCAGCTGGAGATAACGGAACACGTCCTGCTGGAGGACCCGCAGCGGGCCGCCGACACCCTCGCCGGACTCACCGCGCACGGCGTGAAGATGTCACTGGACGACTTCGGCACCGGCTACTCCTCGCTGGTGCACCTGCGCCGGCTCCCGGTCAGCGAACTGAAGATCGACCGCTCCTTCGTGGCCCGGCTGGCCGTCGACGCCGAGGACGCCGAGATCGTGCGCTGCACCGTCGACCTCGCCCATTCGCTGGGCCTCCTCGTCGTCGCCGAGGGCGTGGAGGACGACGAGACGTGGGAGCGGCTGCGGGACCTGGGCTGCGACGCCGTACAGGGCTGGCTGGTGGCCGCGGCGATGCCCCCGGACGAGGCGACCGCCTGGCTGCTGGCCCGCGGCACCCGCGGCTGGCAGCGCCCGCGCGCCGCCCTCCCCGCCGCCGAGTAGCCTCTGCCTCACCCGCGAGCGGCGTGCCCCCGCCCGAGGGGCGGGCAGGGCCCACCGGGGGCCGATCCCGGGCCGCGCGGCACCGCCGGGGACGGTGCCACGGCAAACCGTTTCACGGGCACCCGGGCCCGCCCCATAGGATTGGCCCCAAACCACACACTCTCACCCAGAGGATCGCTGCATGCCTGGCATCACGCGCGAGGAGGTCGCCCACCTCGCCCGGCTGGCGCGTCTGGAGCTGAAGCCCGAAGAACTCGACCACTTCGCGGGACAGCTGGACGACATCATCGGCGCGGTCGCCCGCGTCAGCGAGGTCGCCGACCAAGACGTACCGCCGACCTCGCACCCGCTGCCGCTGACGAACGTCATGCGGCCGGACGAGGTCCGTCCCTCGCTCACCCCCGAGCAGGCGCTCTCCGGCGCCCCCGCCCAGGAGCAGCAGCGTTTCAAGGTGCCGCAGATCCTGGGGGAGGAGTGACCACCATGACGGACAGTCCCATCATCAAGCTCACCGCGGCGGAGATCGCCGCGAAGATCCGGTCGGGCGAGCTGACCGCCGTCGAGGTGACCGAGGCCCACCTCGCCCGGATCGACGCCGTGGACGAGAAGGTGCACGCCTTCCTCCACGTCGACCGCGAGGGCGCCCTCGCCCAGGCCCGTGCCGTGGACGCCAAGCGCGCCCGCGGCGAGGAGCTGGGCCCGCTGGCCGGCGTCCCGCTCGCCCTCAAGGACATCTTCACCACCGAGGGCGTGCCCACGACCGTCGGCTCGAAGATCCTCGAAGGCTGGATCCCGCCGTACGACGCGACGCTCACCAAGCGGCTGAAGGCCGCCGACGTCGTCATCCTCGGCAAGACCAACATGGACGAGTTCGCCATGGGGTCCTCCACCGAGAACAGCGCCTACGGCCCGACCGGCAACCCGTGGGACCTCACCAGGATCCCCGGCGGCTCCGGCGGCGGTTCGAGCGCCGCCCTCGCCGCCTTCCAGGCCCCGCTCGCCATCGGCACCGACACCGGCGGCTCCATCCGCCAGCCGGCCTCCGTCACCGGCACGGTCGGCGTGAAGCCGACGTACGGCGCGGTGTCCCGCTTCGGCATGGTGGCCTTCTCCTCCTCCCTCGACCAGGGCGGCCCCTGCGCCCGCACGGTCCTGGACGCGGCCCTGCTGCACGAGGTGATCGCCGGGCACGACCCGCTCGACTCCACCTCCATCGACGCCCCGGTCCCGCCGGTCGTCGAGGCCGCCCGCAACGGCAGCGTCCGGGGCATGCGCGTCGGCGTGGTCAAGCAGTTCCGCGGCGAGGGCTACCAGGCCGGCGTCATCCAGCGGTTCGACGAGTCGGTCGAGCTGCTCAAGGGGCTGGGCGCCGAGATCGTCGAGCTGGACTGCCCGTCCTTCGACCTCGCCCTTTCGGCGTACTACCTGATCGCGCCCTCCGAGTGCTCCTCCAACCTCGCCCGCTTCGACGGCCTGCGCTACGGCGTGCGGACCGGCGACGACGGCACGCGCTCCGCCGAGGAGGTCACCTCCCTCACCCGTGAGGCGGGGTTCGGCCCCGAGGTCAAGCGCCGCATCATGCTCGGCACGTACGCCCTGTCGAGCGGCTACTACGACGCCTACTACGGCTCGGCGCAGAAGGTCCGCACCCTCATCACGCGGGACTTCGAGAAGGCGTTCGAGCAGGTCGACGTGATCGTCTCCCCGACGACCCCGACCACCGCCTTCCCGATCGGCGAGCGCGCCGACGACCCGATGGCGATGTACCTCGCGGACCTGTGCACCATCCCGACCAACCTGGCGGGCAACGCGGCCATGTCCCTGCCGTGCGGTCTCGCCCCGGAGGACAACCTCCCGGTGGGACTCCAGATCATCGCCCCCGCCATGCAGGACGACCGGCTCTACAAGGTCGGCGCCGCCGTGGAGGCGGCCTTCGTGGAAAAGTGGGGGCACCCGCTGCTCGAGGAGGCTCCGTCGCTGTGAGTGCACTGACCAAGGCCAAGGGCTTCAAGAAGTCCAGGTCCGGTACGTACCTGTCCATGGCCGGGACCGCGTTCGGCGCGTTCGGTGTGGCCAAGCGTCTGAAGAAGGCCCGCGCCGAGAACGACACGCTGGTCCTGATCGACGCCACCGTGTCCGCCGTCGCCATCGTCACCGGCCTCGCCATCCTCTACCGCGAGCTGAAGCGGCTGGGCGACGACGACGTCCTGCTGGGCTGAGAGGGAAGTTTTCATCGTGACCACCACGACCGACCTGGTGTCGTACGAGGACGCGCTGGCGTCGTACGACCCCGTCATGGGCCTCGAGGTCCATGTCGAGCTCGGCACCAAGACGAAGATGTTCTGCGGGTGCTCCACCGAGCTGGGCGCCGAGCCCAACTCGCAGACCTGCCCCGTCTGCCTCGGCCTGCCCGGCGCGCTCCCGGTCGTCAACGCGACCGGCGTCGAGTCGGCGATCAGGATCGGTCTCGCACTGAACTGCGAGATCGCCGAATGGTGCCGCTTCGCCCGGAAGAACTACTTCTATCCGGACATGCCGAAGAACTTCCAGACCTCCCAGTACGACGAGCCGATCGCCTTCGACGGCTACCTCGACGTGCAGCTGGAGGACGGCGAGACCTTCCGCGTGGAGATCGAGCGCGCCCACATGGAGGAGGACACCGGCAAGTCCACCCACGTGGGCGGCGCGACCGGCCGCATCCACGGCGCCTCGCACTCGCTGCTCGACTACAACCGCGCCGGCATCCCGCTCATCGAGATCGTCACCAAGCCGATCGAGGGCGCCGGCGAGCGCGCCCCCGAGGTGGCCAAGGCGTACGTCCGCGAGCTGCGCGAGGTCATCAGGGCGCTCGGCGTCTCCGAGGCCCGCATGGAGATGGGCCAGATGCGCTGCGACGTGAACCTGTCGCTGCGCCCGCACGGCCGCGAGAAGTTCGGCACCCGCAGCGAGACGAAGAACGTCAACTCGCTGCGCTCCGTCGAGCGCGCCGCCCGCTTCGAGATCCAGCGGCACGCGGCGGTGCTGTCGTCCGGCGGCACCATCGTGCAGGAGACCCGCCACTTCCACGAGGACACCGGGTCCACGACCTCGGGCCGCGTGAAGGAGGAGGCCGAGGACTACCGGTACTTCCCGGAGCCCGACCTCGTCCCCGTGGCGCCGTCGCGCGAGTGGGTCGAGGAGATCCGCGCGTCCCTGCCCGAGCTGCCGCTGGTCCGCCGCACCCGGCTGCTCGCCGAGTGGGGCATCTCCGCCACCGACATGCAGGCGATCCTCAACGCCGGCGCGCTGGACCTGATCGTCGCCACGATCGACGCCGGTGCCGACGCGGCCTCCGCCCGCAAGTGGTGGATGGGTGAACTGGCGCGCAGCGCCAACGAGTCCGGCACCGCGCTGGACGAGCTGGCGATCACCGCCCAGGAGGTGGCCCGGGTCACCGAGCTGGTCGCGAAGGGTGACCTGAACGACAAGCTGGCCCGTCAGGTCATCGAGGGCGTCCTCGCGGGCGAGGGCACCCCGGACGAGGTCGTCGACAAGCGCGGGCTGAAGGTCGTCTCCGACGAGGGTGCGCTGACGACCGCCGTGGAGGAGGCCATCGCCGGCAACCCGGGCGTGGCGGACAAGATCCGCGGCGGCAAGGTGGCGGCGGCCGGCGCCCTGGTCGGCGCGGTCATGAAGGCCACGCGCGGCCAGGCCGACGCGGCCCGCGTCAAGGAGCTGATCCTGGAGAAGCTGGGCGTCACCGAGGGCTGAGCCCGGACACCGCAACGGCTGACCGTACGGCCCCGGAGGCCTGACCTCCGGGGCCGTCGCCGTCGTCCCGCCCGGCCCCGCGTCCGGTCCGCCGTCCGCGGGGCGCTACGCTCGCCCGCCATGAGTGGACGCACCAATTCCGGCCCCGGGCCAGCGATAACCGAGCCGGACGACCCGCGGCGGACCGAGGCGGACGACGGGTGGGAGGACGGCGAGGACGCGCGGCGGGCCCGGTGGGCGGCCGTCGGCGCCGGCGCGCTGCTGGCCCTGGCGGGGCTGGCCGCCGCGCTGCTGCGGAGCACCGGTTCGGCCCCGGCCCTGGTCCCGGCGGCCTACGCGTTCGGTGCCGCGGTGTGCGCGTTCGCGGGCGTCCTCGGTGCCAGGGGCCGCACCCGCAGGGCGCTGTGGCTGCTGATCGCCGGGACGATGGTCATGGCCCTGGGCGACCAGTTCGACTGACGTCG